>JBIKSZ010000266.1:0-4633 GCA_044348345.1 Roseomonas sp.
GCACGGACCGGGGCGGCGTAGCTCAGCTGGTTAGAGCACGGCACTCATAATGCCGGGGTCAGCGGTTCAAGTCCGCTCGCCGCTACCAAAATCCCCTAGCGAAATCAGATGATTAGATGCCGTGTCGGCATTTTTTGCGGCGCGGCCAGCCCGGCTGAATCGGATATTGACCGGGTGAACTGGCCGAGGCGCTGCGGGGCAGTTCCTGTGTTCCTGTGGCGCCGTGCTAGTCTGCTGTCTGAACGCGGGTCACGCCGCCACGGATGCCCGACCGCGACGGTCGGGGCATCCGCGGTACTCGTCGGCGTTGACGCCCAGCGTTGGCCTTGGTCGGCGCCTGAAGGGCGTTATCCGCCAGGATCAAGGATCCCGCTCACCTGGCACGTCGCCGATCGGTGCATCGGATCGGAGCATCACGTCCATGGTAAATCGATATCGGTCGGGGGTGGTCTGTAGTTCGCTTCGTACCTCGATCGCATCATCCAGGGCGTAGAGGAGCGCGATGAGCCGGCTCCGTGCCGCATCGGGCAACGCCGATATCAGGCGGATCAGATCGCTGCATGCAGAACCGTCGCTTCTCTCCACGGTGACTTGGCCTTCCCGCTGTTATCCGCGATCCGTCGAGCGCAGCGTCAGTGGGTTGCGTGCCCGGCTTTCGAGCCTGTGGGCGCCGAAGGCCAACGCTGCCAGGGCCAGGGGGTACAAGAGGGCGAGCGTCTGCATCAGTAGTAGCGCGACGCAGAGGGCGATCACCGCCCCCGAAAGCAAACGGTGGGAGATGCGGTCCGACAAGGCAAAGAGAGCCGCGGCTGTCAGACCGTAGAGGATTAGAAAGTTCTGACCGGCCAGCCCGATCAGACGCGGCAGCCCAATACCAGCAATGGCGTCCAGTACGACGACCACCAACAGGGTGCTGGCGACGACAACAACGGCGAAGCGCGGTGAGCCGCCATGCGTGCGCTCGAACACGCGCGGAATCACATTCTCCCGCGCCAGCGAGAACACCAGGCGCGAGACGCCCCAGATCGCGCCAGCGAGGTTCGCGAAGACAAGCAGAACCGCAGTCGCGGACACTGCCGCGCTACCCCAACTGCCCAGGATGGGCTCGACGATCGCGACGAACGGCGATTCATAAGCGCCATCGAGGTCCGTCTGCTGGGCGACGAAGGCGATCGCCAGATAGAAGCTGGTCGCAATCACGAAAGAGCCGACCATCGCGATGGGGAAGTCGCGGTGCGGCTTCTTGAATTCCTCGGTGACGCCGGCACCGACCTCCCATCCGGTGAAGGCGAAGAACAACATCATGAAGGGGATCAGCATGACGCTGATCTCCGGCCATGCCGATGGAAGGCCGACACCCTCAGCTGGCCGCGTCGTGACCCCCGCGACCCCGATCGCGAGAAAGCTGGCGATCACCACAAGCACGAGCGAGGCGATGAAGGCGTTGGCCTTCGCAGCGCTCTCGCTCGACACGAAGTGCGAGAGCGCTGCCAGCACAAGAAGAGCCCCCGCCCACAGATGGGGCGATCCGCCTGCCAAGCTGGCCGCGTAGTGTCCCCCTGTCAGTGCGATCGCCGGCAGGCCGAGCACGACCGCACCCAGGAACAGGATCGAGGCAATCCGGTAACCTGCTGGGCCGAAGGCTCGGCGTGCAAAGCTCGCGACGCCGCCGGCGTCGGGATAGTTGCGTCCCATGATGACGAACACTGCCAGCAGTGGGGCCGCGGCAAGTGCGCAGAACAGCCAGGCGTGGAACGCCGCCGTGCCAACCTGCTGGATGGCCAGCCCCGGCAGCGCGAGCAGGCCGGCACCGATCACCATGTTCAGGAGAACCGCTGTCCCCCGTGAAAGGGACAGCGACTTGGTCAGCGTGCTCGCGCTCATGGTCAGATCCACACGGGTTGGAAGGCAATGAGGTAGGTGGCGCCGCGGTCCTGAGCGATGGAGCCGTGCCGCGTTTTTGCCGGTAGCGACACCACGTCACCCGGCCCGCAGAGCTGCTCGCCGTCGTCCCAGTAGAACTTCAGCTCGCCGTCGATGAGCACGATCGTCTCGTCGACTTCGTGCATGTGCCAGCCATGCTCGCGGCCCGGGACATCGCGCTGCACCTCGATGCAGCCCTGGTCGGGCAGAAGCCGCTGGATCAATGCCGCGATGTCGCTGACATCGACGCGCTTCGAATGGACTTCGGTCATGCGAGGGGGCTTCATGCTGCTTGTTCCTCCGTCTTCGGCTTCGGCATCTTGGCGAACGGGCACTTCGGCTTTTCGTTCGTGTCGTCGATGAAGTACTGCGCATACTCGCGATTACTCGGATCGCCGTAGTGACCGAGCGACGGCGCAGCGGGGATCAGGTCGTACGGGGCAAGCCGTGTGCGCACCTTCGCGAAGGCTCGCTCAGCGCTCTTCCGGGTCCCGAGAATCTTGTCGAAGACCCAACGCGGCTGGAACGTCATCACGAATGTCGATGCCCGTCGGCTCTGCCGAGCGACATGGGCGGGCGTCGCACAAACCACGAAGAAGGGCTGCCCGGCGAAGCAGAATTCCCAGCTCGGGTGGTCCAGCTCTTCCGAAATGGCGCTCGGCCAGGGGCTTTCGTCGATTGCGCTGAGTGCGCCCAGAAGGCCCCAGAACCGATCGCGGTAGACCTCGACTGGCAGCACCGGCCCCGGTCGGGCCATGACGACCAGGGACGTGTTCACCCCGAAATCACGGGCGCCGGCGAGATAGTCCCGCAACAGCTCAGCCAGCGCGTGGGGTGTGAGGGGGTCTGGAAAGGCGAAGCGGAGATGTCCGGCCTGCAGGCCCTGGACGCCGAAGACGCATGGGAAGGGGCGCTCCTCGCTCAGCAAGGTGGCGCAGAATTCTGCCATCATGACCGATCGCCAGTCCTGTGACCCGAAATGCGCGATCACCTGGTCTCGTGATTGGAAAAGCACCGACACATCATCCTCCAGACGAGTTCCATGTGCGGACCATCCGTTACGGTTGCATAACGCGCGGGCCAACCCTTAAAAGTGGTGAAACGCAGCCAAAATGCCGGGGGCCAGTACATGACATTCGCGACCCAGGAAGAGGGAGCATCCGGTCGTCGCCAGCGTCGCATGCGGGTCACCGAGGTCGACCGTCAGATCCTCAGCCTGCTCGAGCAGGATGCGCGTCGCACCGTGAGCGATATGGCCCAGCGTGTCGGTGCGTCGCGGACCGCCGTGAAAGATCGCATGATGCGTCTTCAGGAAGCCGGCATCATCAAGCGGTTCACGGTGGATATCGAGCGGGACGCTGTAGAGACTGGCCCGCTCGGTTCGGCCTTCCTGCTGGTGCGGCTTCATCGCGCAAGCTGCAAATCCATTCACGAGGCCATTCGTGGTTGGCCCGAGGTGTTGGGCTGCTGGTCGATCGCTGGCGACCTCGACATGATCATCCTGGTGTCCGCCTGCTCCAGCGCCGAACTGGAGAACCTGCGTGACAGGCTGGCACGAAACTCGCTGATCAAGTCCCTCACGACGTTGTCGGTCCTGCGCGAGTGGATGCACCGTCCAGCGGCCATCGCTGTGAAGGCAGGGTTGAGGCCGCTCCCCCATGGTTCATGACAAGGCTCCGCCTAGCTGCGCAGCCTGCCCGCCCCAAGAGGGCGTGGATGTCCCCCGGCCGCGCGCGGCACGGGTCCTGGATCGCGCGATTGGCACCAGGCTGCGGGCGCGGCGGAAAGCGCTGGGGCTATCTTTAGACGCGCTCGCTACCGAACTCGGCGTCAGCTACCAGCAGGTGCAGAAATACGAGAGGGGGGAGAACCGGATCGGTGCGGGCCGGCTGCCTCACATCGCACGGGTGCTCGGCTGCAGCGTCGAGGATCTCGTGCCTTCGACACTGGTCTCGCAGAATGACGAGAGCAGCCCTGTCTCTTCCGGTGTGGAGAAACGAGGTGCGGCTCTGCAGCGTGCGCTGGCCAAGCCAGATGTGCTGCGCGCGGCTCTGTTGTTCGATGCGATCCAGGCTATTGCCCAGAGAGAGACAGCCCTGGCGGTGTTGGAAGGCCTCGGCCGTGTCCCGGGGGATGCCAAGGCGTAAGTGTGCGCCAACGGTCACTGCAATGACCGCTGGCCTGCGTCTGGTGCTTGGGCCAGGGCAAACGTTGCCGCGCCCTGCCTCAGGCAGCGCGGGCCTGGGTCAGCTGGCTGACCAGCGCGGCGAGTTCCTCCTGGCGATAGGGCTTGGCCAGCCGCGGCAGCCAGGGCGCTGCGCCGGCGGCTACCTCGGCATAGCCTGTGGCCAGCACCACCGGCAGCTCCGGCCGTTCGCGGCGCAGCCGATCCGCCAGCTCAAGCCCCGTCATCCCAGGCATCGCATGGTCCGTCAGGACCAGGTCGGGCGCGTCGTCCCGCCCCAACTGCGCCAGCGCCTCATCGGCAGAGGCGGCGACAGAGGCGCTGTGGCCCAGATCCTCAAGCATCATGGCCGTTCCGGCGGCCACCAGCGGGTCATCATCCACCACCAGAACGCGGCGTGGCGTGACGCTGGGCGAGGCAGGCCGCAGCACCGCCGCTGGCCGTGCCTCGACCCCATGGCCGGCTGAGGGCAGCCAGAGCTCCGCTGTGGTGCCTGCCCCGGTTCGGCTGGTCAGCCGCAGCCCG
>JBIKSZ010000267.1:0-4606 GCA_044348345.1 Roseomonas sp.
GCAGCGCGGCCAGGCGCCTGTCGCCCAGGATCTCGATCTCCCAGGCCGCGTCGGCGCCGCCCCCCGCCAGCGCGCCGGCGCGCACGTAGCCGGTCGCATAGGACCGCCCGACCGCGTAGCAATAGCCGCCCGAGGTCACCCAGCCCACGACCTCGCCATCGCGCCAGATCGCCTCGTCGCCGATCGCGTCCGCGGTGTCGGCCTCCACCGTAAAGCCGACGCGCAGCAGTGCGGGCCCGCGGCGCTGTTCCTCGGCCGCCGCGTCACGCCCGATGAACTCGCCCTTGGCGAGATCGACGAAACGGCCGAGGCCCGCCTCGAAGGGGCCGTAGATCGGGCGGAACTCGCGGGCCCAGGTGCCGAAGCCCTTCTCGCGCGCCAGCGAGAGCAGGGCACGGCTGCCGAAGGGGCGGATGCCGAATTCCTGCCCGGCCTCCCAAAGCGCCTCGAACAGCGCGAGCTGGTGCTCGGCCTTCACCCAGATCTCGTAGCCGAGGTCGCCGGTGAAGCTGATCCGCCCGACCATCGCCTCGACCAGCCCGACCTGCATGCGCGTGCGGAAGTCCATGAAGCGCAACGCCGTGGGCGAGACGTCTTCGTCCGTCACCTTCGCCAGCACCTCCCGCGCCTTGGGCCCGGCGATGGAGATGCCCGCGAGCGAGAGGCCAAGCGCACGGATGGCGACGCGGCCATCGGCCGGCAGGTGCTGCCCGAACCAGCGCATATGGTACTTCTCCGCCGCCCCCGCGCCGAAGACGAGGAAGTGCCCCTCCCCCGCATTGGCCACCGTGAAGTCGCCGATCAGCTTGCCGCGCGGGTTCAACATGGGGGAGAGCGCGATGCGCCCCGGCTTCGGCAGCCGGTTGGCGAGCATGCGCGAGAGCCAGGCCCCGGCATCCGGCCCGGTGACATCGTATTTGGCGAAAGTGGAGATCTCGGAGATGCCGACGCCCGTCCGCACCGCGCGGCATTCCGCGCCCACATGCTCGAAATCCGTGGAGCGGTGGAAGGAGAAGCTGTCGGCCACGCCAGGCGGGGCGAACCAGAGCGGCGCCTCGACGCCCCAGGCATCGCCCATCACCGCGCCAAGTTGGCGCCACCGATGATACATCGGCGTCACGCGCAGCGGGCGGCCCGCTTGCAGTTCCTCGTTCGGGAAGCGCACGCGGAAGCGCCTTCCGTAGTTCTCCACCACCCTGGCGCGGGTGTAGCCGCGGCTCGCCCAGTCGCCGAAGCGCGCGACGTCCATCGCCCAGACGTCGAAACCCGGATCGCCATCGGCCATCCAGTTCGACAGCGCGAGGCCGACGCCGCCGGCCTGGCTGAAGCCGGCCATCACCCCGCACGCCACCCAATAGTTCCTGAGCCCGTTGACCGGCCCAACAAGGGGATTGCCGTCGGGGGCGAAGGTGAAGGGCCCGTTGATGATCTTCCTGATCCCTGCGCGCTGGAAGGCGGGGAAGTGGCGGAAGCCGAGCTCGAGGTTCTCGGCGATGCGGTCCATCGCGTCGGGCAGCAAGGTCGGGCCGAAATCCCAGGGCGTCTCCTTCGGACTCCAGGGCACGCCATGCCGCTCATAGGTGCCAAGCAGCATGCCGCCGCGTTCCTGGCGCATGTAAATCTCGCCGTCGAAGTCCACGGCGTGCAGGACCATCTTGCCGGTGGTGCGGTTGATCTCTGCCACCTCGGGCATGTCCTCGGTGATGAGGTACTGGTGCTCCATGGCGAGGATCGGCAGTTCCAGCCCCACCATCCGCCCGCATTCGCGCGCCCAGAGGCCGCCCGCGTTGATCACGTGCTCGGCGACGATCGTGCCGCGATCCGTCACCACCTCCCAGCTGCCGTCGGGGCGCGGGTTGGTTTCCAGCACGCGGGTGCGGACATGCACCTTGGCACCTGCTTTCCGCGCCGCGCCGGCGAAGGCGTAGGTCGTGCCGTTCGGGTCCACATGGCCCTGGATCGGGTCGTACATGGCGCCGACGAACTGTCGCTTGTCGATCAACGGCAGCAGCCGCTCCGCCTCGTCGAGCGAGACGAGCTCCAGCTGCATGCCCATGTAGCGGCCCTTGGAATGGATGTTCTTCAGCCACTCCCAGCGCGGCTGCGTCGCAGCAAGCATCAGGCCTTCGGTCATGTGCAGCCCGACGGACTGGCCGGAGATCTCCTCGATCTCCTTGTAGAGGTTGATCGAGTACTGCTGCAGCTTCGCGACGTTCGGGTCGCCGTTCACCGTGTGCATGCCGCCTGCCGCATGCCAGGTGGAGCCCGCCGTCAGCTCCAGCCGCTCGAGCAGCGCGACGTCGGTCCAGCCTTTCTTGGTCAGGTGGTAGAGAACGCTGACCCCGACGACACCGCCACCGATGACGACGGCACGGTAATGCGACTTCATGCGACGATCCCTCGATCACGGCGGCAAGCCATCGGGCCGACTTCAATGATGCAGCAGGCGGCCCAGGAATTCCTGCGTCCGCGGATCGCGGGGGGCGGAGAAGATCTCCGCCGGCGGGCCGTGCTCCACGATCACGCCACGGTCGGTGAAGTAGACATGGCCAGCGACCTCCCGCGCGAAGCCCATCTCATGCGTCACCAGCAGGCAGGTCATGCCTTCCTCTGTCAACTCGCGGATGGTCACCAGGACCTCCTGCACCGTCTCAGGGTCGAGCGCTGCCGTCACCTCGTCGAACAGCATCACCTCGGGCTGCATGCAGAGGCTGCGGGCAATGGCGACGCGCTGCTGCTGGCCGCCTGAGAGCTCGCCGGGATAGGCCTGTTCCTTGCCCTCGAGCCGCACCTTGCGGAGCAGCGCGCGGGCGCGGGCCTCCACCTCCCGCCGGTCCTGCTTCAGCACCTGGATGGGGGCCATCATCACGTTCTGTAGCGCCGTGCGGTGTGGAAAGAGGTTGTATTGCTGGAACACCATCCCGACGCGACGCCGCAGCGCAATCTTGTCGAGCTTCGGGTCCGTGACCTCGATGCCGCCCACGGTGATGCGCCCAGCATCGACAGGCACCAGCGCGTTGATGCAGCGGAGCAGCGTGGACTTGCCGGAGCCGGAAGGACCGATGATGCAGATCGCCTCCCCCTTCCGGACATCAAGCGACACATCGCGCAGCACCTCGGCGTCCCCGAAGCGCTTGCGGATGCCCTGGATCGAGATGAGGGTCATGGGGTTCAGATCCTGACCTGGGCGCGACGCTCGAGCCAGCGGGTGAGCCGGCTGATGGGATAGCAATAGGCGAAGAAGACCAGCAGCAGCGCGCCATAGACCGGGATCAAAAGGTCCCCCCGCCGTTCCGCGTTCAGCGCGCCGCGGGCGAGCGTCATCGCTTCCTCCACGCCGACGATGGAAGCGAGCGGCGTCGACATGATGACGATGGCATAGAGGTTCATCCAGGGTGGGAGCATCCGCTTGGCGCATTGCGGCAGGATCACGCTGCGCAGCGTCTGGCCGCGGCTGAAGGCCAGGCTCTCGGCGGCTTCCCACTGGCCCTTGGGCAGCGACTGCACCGCGCCGCGCACGATCTCGCTGACATTGGCCATGACGGGCAGGATCAGTCCGAAGGTGGCGCGCAGCCAGTTCGGGATCTCGACCACCTCGCCGGCAATGGTGACGCGGTAGGGCAGCATGAAGATGCAGTAGAACAGCAGCACCAGCCAGGGTGCATTGCGGAAGAACTGCGTCAGGAACCAGGAGCCCGCCCGCACTGGCAACAGCAGCGAGATCTGCGCGAGCCCCAGGAAAAGGCCGAGCACCGTGCCGCAGGACATCGCGACGAGGCTGATGGCGACGTTGAGCAGGAAGCCCTGCCCCACCAGTGGTGCCCATTTCGCCATGGCGGCGAGGACGCTTTCCTGCCCTGGCGCCGACTGCGCCTGCGCAACGCCCGCTGTCAGCAGCACGAGGATGGCCAGCGCCACGCCCCAGCGCCAGTCGAGATCGACCCGTGGCAGGAGCAGGCGCCGCTCCTCCGCCACGCGGCGCGCCAGGCGATCGGCTGCAGGCCGCAGCACCGGCAGGTCGGTGGCGTTCGGGATCGGCCTCATGCCGGGCTCATGAAGTGCTGACGCACTTCATGCTTCAAACGCCAGCGCGCCTCCGGCGCTCGGCTTCGCGGCACCCGCCGCAGGCCGCATTCGCGGCCTCGGTCGCCTATCAGCAGCCGCAGGTCGGGACTGAATGAGTTGGGTCTCACGTGCCGTAGCCTGGCATGCGCATCGCGCGCTCCCACCTGTGCATCAGCCAGACGAGGAAGCTGACCAACCCGATATAGAGCAGCAGCAGCACGTTCATCATCTCGGTGACGTTCATGCTGTCGGACCAGATCTGGTTGGCGACGTAGAGCATCTCCGGCACGCCGATCGCGTAGGCCAGCGTCGTCGTCTTCACCAGGTTGACCAGGTTGTTGTTGAGCGACGGCAGGCAGACGCGGAAGGCCAGCGGCAGGACGATGCTGCGATAGGCGCCGAGGCGCGAATAGCCGAGCGCCTCCGCGGCTTCCAGCGTGGAACGCGGAACTGCCTCGATGCCGCTGCGGAAGATCTCCACGTTGAAGGCGCCGGCAAACAGCGACAGCGCGATGAGCGCCCAGGCAAAGCTGGAGACCAG
>JBIKSZ010000076.1:0-15111 GCA_044348345.1 Roseomonas sp.
CGGCTCGATCGCCGGCGCATAGCGCGTGAAGGTGTCCACGATCGTCAGCACGCGGATCTTCCGCCCCGTCGCCAACTGGTCGTGCACGAAGTCCATCGCCCACGTCTCGTTGGCCCGCTGCGGCGGGCGCCGATCATCGCGCAGCTTTGCCTTGACCCGCCGTTTCGGCACCTTGTTGCGCAGTTGCAGGCCAAGGTCACGGTACAGGCGGTAGATCCGCTTCGCATTCACAGCCCAACCCTCAGGCCGCAACAGAACGTGGATCCGGCGGTAGCCGTACCGCACGCGTGTCGTGGCAATCTCCTTGATCCGACCAATCAGTGCAGCCTGCGAGCGACGCTTGCCACAGGAGTGGTATGTCGAGGGCTCCATCCGGATCACCGCGCAGGCCCGACGGATCGAGACCTTCCACGCACTCCGGACATCATCAACCAACTGGCGTCGCCGCGCAGGCTTCAGAGCTTTTTTGCCAGAACGTCCTGCAGCATCGCCCGATCCAGCGAGAGGTCCGCCACAAGCTTCCTCAGCTTGCCGGTCGGAGGCAGTGCCTCCAACCCTCCTCAAGCTGCTTCAGCCGCCGCATCTCCGACGGCATCAGCCCACCGTACTTCTTGCGCCAGTTGTAGAACGTCGCCTCCGAGATGCCCGCTTTGCGGCAGACCTCCCCAATCGCCGTCCCCTCCTCCGCCTGGCGCAGCACGAATGCGATCTGCGCATCCGTGAACTTCGACTTCTTCATCCTCTTCCCTCCGTCTCCAGGCCCAACTCTAAACTGGAATTTTCCAGCTCAGCGCGGTCCAAAAAACGGGAGGCAGGTCAGCACTTTGGGGGCAAGGTCAGGGCTGGCCAGTTCGGTGTCTGAGTAGGCGGCCCGCCGCCTTTATCTTGCATACAAGTTGCGTGCAAAGTCAGCGCCGTCTAGCCTGGGCACAACGTTCGGGGATTTGACGAACATGAAGCCCTGGGATGGCATCATCCCCGAGGAGGAACAGCGGGCCTACACCGCGTCCGGTTTCGGGCGCCGCTCCGGCCTTGGTGAAAGGCCGGCCCTGCTGATCATCGACGTGCAGTATCGCACCACCGGGACGCGTCCCATGCCCTTCTGGGATGCGATCAAGGAGTTCCCGACCTCCTGCGGAGACGTGGCGTGGCAGGCGATCCCCAATATTCAGCGCGTGCTGGAGTTGTTCCGCGCACGGGGCTGGCCGGTGCTCTACCCGCATGTTTCGCCCAAGGAGAGCTTCGACCAGGGGCGGCTGGCCGACAAGGTGCCGGCGCTGATGACGGTGGCCCGCCAGGGCTATGACTTCGTGACGGAGATCAAGCCGCGGGACCATGACGTGCTGCTGCCGAAGAAGCATCCCAGCGCCTTCTTCGGCACGCCGCTGGCCAGCTACCTGATCGACCTGAAGGCCGACACGCTGGTGGTTACCGGCTGCACCACGAGCGGCTGTGTGAGAGGGTCCGTGGTGGATGGCTTCGCCTACAACTTCAAGATGCTGGTGCCGAGCGACGCCGTCTATGACCGCAGCCATGTCTCGCACGCGGTCAACCTGTTCGACATGGCGTCGAAATACGCGGATGTGATGACCACCACGGAATGCCTGGATGCGCTGGGGCGCATCGGGCAGCCCCGAGGCTGAGGCGGTGCCCATGGACGTCTTCGACCTGGTGCTGCGCGGTGGGCAGGTGGTGCTGCCCGGACAGGGCGTGACGCGCTGCGACATCGCCGTGCGGAATGGCAGGATCGCCGCCTTGCTCGCCGAGGGAACAAGCGCCCCGGCGGCGGAGGAGGTGTCGCTCGGCGGCCTCACCGTCATGCCGGGCGCGATCGATGTGCATCTGCATCTCGGCCACGGGGCCGACATCAGCCGCCCGCGCGTGCCTGGCGATGCGGCGCAGGAAAGCGCGGGCGCGGCCGCGGGCGGCATCACCTGCTTCATCCCCTACCTGATGGCGACCGACCCGTTCGAGCATGTGCTGCCGGATGTGATCGCCGTGACCGAGGCGGGGTCGCGCGTGGATTTCGGCTACCACTGCATCATCTCGACCGAGGAGCAGCTGGCCGGCGTGCCGGACTATGTCCGCGACTGGGGTGCGCCGACCTTCAAGATCTTCATGAACAACAGGGGCGGGGAGGGGAAGCGGCTCGGCCTGCCCGATATCGATGACGGCTTTCTGCTCCGCCTGTGCGAGTCTGCGGCCGCGCATGGCGGCATGGTCTGCCCGCATCCCGAATCCATCGAGATGGCCTGGGTGCTGCGCCAGCGCGTCATGCAGGCCGACCCCGAAGGGAAAGGCGGCCTGGTCAGCTGGAACGCAACCCGGCCGCCCTTCGTGGAAGCCGATGCCGTGCAGCGCGCGGCCTTTGTCGCGAAGACCGCGGGCGCGCCGTTGTACGTGGTGCACACCTCCTCGGCCGAGGCGTTGCAGGCCGCGCTGCGTCAGCGCGCCGCCGGCGCGCGCGTGTTCATCGAGACCTGCCCCCACTACCTGACGCATGACGAGACCTGGGAAGGCGGCGATGTGGGCAAGATCAACCCGCCGCTCCGAAGCCCCGCGGACCGGGAGGCGCTGTGGCGCGCCGTGCTGGCCGGAGAGGTCGACACGATCGCCACCGACCACGTCCATCGCACCCTGACTGCGAAGTCCGGCGGGATCTGGGCGGCCTCGCCCGGCTGTCCGGGGATGGAAACGCTGCTGCCCATCCTGCTCAGCGAAGGGCGGGCGAAGCGGGGCCTCAGCCTGGAACGCATCGCGGAACTCATCGCCTCCAACCCCGCGCGCTGCATGGGCCTTGGGCACGCGAAGGGCAGTATCGCGATCGGGATGGATGCCGATTTCGCGGTGGTGGACCCCGACGCGCGCTGGACGCTGCAGCGCGACGCCGTGCTGTCCTCGGCGGGCTATTCGATCTACGAAGGCTGGCCGCTGACGGGCCGCGTGGTGCACACCCTGGTGCGCGGTCGCTTCATCCTCCGCGACGGCGCGTTGCAGGAAGCGGGGATCGGCACCGGGCGCTATGTGAGGCGCCGGCTCGACCAGGCGGGGTGACGGTGCGGCCGGGCTGGGATACAGCGTCGCCCCATGCCTGGACCCGGCCCGCGCGGCCATGGCTCATCGATGAGCCGCCGCACTAAGCCTGTCACCCTGAACCTGCGCGAGAAGGCCCGTGCCGCCATCCGGCAGGGTATCCTCGACCTGCGCTATCCCGCTGGCAGCCTACTGTCCGAGAACCAGTTGGCGGAGGAACTGGGCATCAGCCGCACCCCGATCCGAGAGGCGCTGCGGGAGCTTGCCGCCGGCGGCCTAGTGCGGATCCTGCCGCAGCGCGGCATCGTGGTGTCCGAGCCGACGGTGCAGGACATCGTCGAAGTCTACCAACTGCGCGAACAGCTGGAATGCTTCGCCGCCGGTCTCGTGGCCGGCTGGCTGACGCCCGCGGATGCCGAGGGTTTCCAGGCCGATCACGAGGAAGCGCTGGCCCACATGAAGGCGGGCCGGGAACGCAAGGCCTATGACGCCTCGGTGCGGCTGCACAGCCGCATCGTGGATCTGGCGCGGAACCAGCGGCTGAAGCAGTTCATCGGCGAGTTGGGCGACCAAGTTCACCGCTTCGGGCTGCTGACGCTGCGGCATGGCCGTGCCGGCTCCGCCCTTGCCGAGCATGGCGAGATCATCGCCGCCCTGGTCCGCAAGGACAGCGAGGCGGCGGAGGCCCTGATGCGGGCGCATCTACGGGCTGACCGGGACATTGCGCTGCGCGCCACGCTGCCGACCGGTTTCAGCCCGGCGGACCTGCCGGGCTGAACGGCGCCCGCCGCTACCCGCGCGCTTCCGCGGCCAGGCTCGCGCGCAGTTCGCGGCGCAGCACCTTGCCCATGCTGTTGCGGGGCAGCGCCGCGACGAAGCGGATCTCCTTCGGGACCTTGTAGCGCGACAGCCGGTCGCGGCAGAGCGCGCCCAGTTCCTCTGCCGCCACCTGCATGCCCGGACGCAGCACGACGAAGGCGGTGACCGCTTCCCCCCAATAGGGGTGGGGGGCGCCGGTCACGCCGCATTCCGCGACCGCGGGATGGCCCAGCAGCACTTCCTCCACCTCCCGCGGGTAGATGTTCTCGCCGCCGGAGATCACCATGTCGTTCTTGCGGTCTACCAGATAGACGTAGCCTTCCTCGTCCTGGCGGGCGATGTCGCCGGTGACGAACCAGTCGCCGCGCCGCCCGGCCGCCGTCGCCTCCGGCATGTTGAGGTAGCCGGAGAACTGGTAGGGCGAGCACACCCACAGCTCCCCGGCTTCGCCACGCGGCACCTCGTTGCCGGCCTCGTCGCAGACGCGGACCTGGGTGGCCGGATAGGGCAGGCCGACACAGGCGATCTTCCGCAACTGGTCCTGTGGGCCGAGCGATGTCGCGATCGAGGTCTCGGTCGTGCCGTAGCGTTCGTAGAGCACGCCCTCGCCGAAATAGCCGACGATGCGTTCCTTCAGCGCCTGCGGCAGCGGGGCTGTGCCAGAGATCGCGGCCTTCATCGAGCGCATGTCCCATTGCGCGCGCTTCGAGTCCGGCAGGGCGAACAGCGCCGCGAAATGCGCCGGCACGATATAGGCGCTGGTCGCCTGGTTACTGGCGATGGTGCCCATAAGGGATTCGACGTCGAACCGCGGCAGGATCTCAACCTGGCCGCCGAACCAGATCGGGGTGATGGCCATCAGGAAGCCAGCGCCGTGGAACATCGGGGTGGTCGCGACCGCGCGGTCCCTGTTGGTGTAGCAGCCATGTTCCGCCGCCATGGCGAAGGCGGACAGCACACGGCCGCGATGCGACAGCAGCACGCCCTTGGGCCGCCCCGTCGCGCCAGATGTGTAGGGGACGGAGAAGATGTCTTCCTCCGACACATCGACGGGGCAGGGGCCCGATGCGGCATGCGCCAGCAGAGCCTCGTAGGCGGGGCCGATGACGACGAAGCGCTCGACCGAGGGCGGGGCGGCGGCGCGCGCCGCTTCCTCCAGCGCGGCGGAGACGAACATCACGCGCGCGCCGCTGTCCTCACAGATGAAGCGGATCTCGGGCGGTGCGGCGGCCGGCCCGATGGTGGCGGCGGCCACGCCGGCTTCGGCCATGCCGCAGACGATCTCGATGTATTCGAGGCAGTTGGCCGAGAGGACCGCGGCGCGTTCCCCGTGGCGCAGGCCAAGCCCGACATGGACGAGGTTCGCCACGCGCCCGATGCGATCCACCAGCCTCGCATAGGTCAGTTCGCGGCCGCTTTCGCGGATCGCGACCTTGTCCGGCGTTCGGCCCGCCGAGGCGCGGACGCCATCGGAGATCAGCATGTGGCGGGCGGCGCCGCGGCGGGTGACGTGCTGCATGCCGTCAGGATCAGATGGCGCCCGATCGGGTGTCAATCTGCCGGCTTGACAGCGGCGGTGCGGTGGAGCGCGATACCGTCATGGCAAGGCCGCACATCGAATGGATCCAGGCCCAGGCGCTGTCCTGGCAGTCCGACATTTTGCCCGCGCGGGACGGGGCGGAGGCCAAGATCCTTTCGCGCGATGAGGAAAGCGGCGCGCTGAGCTGCATCCTGCGCTACCCGGCGGGGTATCGTCGCAGTTGCGAATGGCTCTCGGCCGACGAGGAGTTCTGGGTACTGGACGGCGCCGTCGAGGTGGATGGCCTTGCCTATGGCGAGCATTGCTACGCTCATCTGCCGCGCGGGATGCCGCGCAGCGGCTTCGCCGCGCCGGATGGCGCGGTGGTGCTGACCTTCTTCTCGACTCTTCCGGTCGCGACGCTAGGCGGCGTTGGGCGGGACTTCGACGAGCGCCGCTTGGTGCGGCGCATCGATGCCGCGGACAATGTCTGGGATGGCGACTTCGAGGCGATGGGGCTCGAATCCATGCGCAGCACCGCGCGCATGCGGACCCTTCGCCAGGACCCCGATAGCGGCGAGATCACCTATCTGACCGCGACCATCCCCTTCCGGCTGGGCCAGCGCAGCGAACGGCATCCGGTGGTGCAGGAGTTCTTCCTGCTGTCCGGCGAGCTGGCGGGCGATCGCGGGACGATGCAGGCGGGTGCCTATTGCTGGCGTCCACCGATGGTCAAGCACGCGCCCTATGGGTCCTGGACAGGTACGCTGCTGCTGTTCCGTTCCGTCGGCGGCCCGCAGACCACCCTTTGGGAGGATCCCGACATGCCCTTCGCCTGGAAGCCGCCGCACGCCCCCGTGCTGCCCGCGGATCTCGCGCTGCTGATGATCAGCCCATGGCCGCGGCCTGCGCGCTACTGACGCTGTGGCTTGTCGTGTTGACTGGGATGCAAGCTGAACACTAGACTTTCACGCGGCGCGCGCCGCACGAAGCGGAGAGGAGGATCCATGCGAATCCCGAGACGTCTGCTGCTTGCCTCCGCAGCGCTCGCCGCGATGCTCGGACTCTCGGCAGGGCCGGTGGCCGCGCAGGACAACACCATGGTGCTGGCCATGGTCACCACGCCGCGCGGCTTCGATCCCGACATCTGGGTGCCCGGCCAGATCGAGAGCGCCGTGAATGTCTACGAGGGCCTGACCCGCTTCGGCATGCGGGCCGGTCCGGATGGACGGCAGGTGGTGGATCCCGCGCGCATCGAGCCGCATTTGGCGGAATCCTGGACCGTGTCGGATGATGGGAAGGACTACGTTTTCCGCATTCGCCCTGGCATGCTGAGCCCCTTTGGCAATGAGCTGACCTCAGCCGATGTGGTCTGGACCTTCGAGAAATCCAACGCCCAGCGACGCACGGGCGTGTTCATCCGCAACGTCGCGCGGATCGAGACCGTCGAGGCGGTCTCCCGCTACGAAGTGCGCTTTCGGTTGCGCGATGCGAACCGCATCTTCCTGAGTGTCCTCACGCTGCATATCCCCGCGCTGTTCGACAGCACCGAGGCGAAGCGTCATGCGACGGCCGAGGATCCCTTCGCCACGCGCTGGCTGTCCGCGAACACGGCGGGTTTCGGGGCCTATCACGTGCAATCCGTGCAGGCGGGGCAGCAGGCGGTCTTCGTGCGAAATCCGGGCTATCAACTTGGCCAGCCCCACTTCGCTCGGATCATCTGGCGCGAAGTGCCGTCACCCGCGACCCGCGTCGCGCTGGTGCGCTCGGGCCAAGTGCACTACGCGGAGCAGATCCCGCTGCAGCAGATCGTGGACCTGCGCCGCGATCGCCGCGTGCGGGTCGAGAGCGTGGCGGCGCCCGGCAGCGCGACGGTGCGCATGAACCCCCGCGTCGCGCCCTTCGATGACGAGCGGGTTCGCCGCGCGGTCGCCCATGCCACGGACTATGCCGCGATCGGGGAAGCCGTGTTCCTCGGTGTCGGCACGCGCAGCCGTTCCATGCTGAATCCGCCCATTCCCGGCGCGATCGACGCCTATACCTTCGAGACGGATTACGACCGTGCCCGGCAATTGCTGGCGGAGGCCGGGCATCCGAACGGGCTGGACCTGACGCTGGAATACAGCACGAACTGGTGGTGGGAAGAGCCGCTGGCCCTGCAGATGCAGGCCAGCCTGGCGCGCGCGGGCATCCGCGTGACGCCGCGCCGCATCCCCGCCACCGAGATGACGGCGCGCCGCGCGATCAACGTGTGGTCGCTGCCCTTCATGACGCACCTTACCTCGTCCTTCGTGCCGGATCCGTCCTACAACATGTTCCTCACCGCCCATTCGCGCGGCGGGTCGAACGTGAACGGCAACAACAATGCCGAGCTGGACCGGCTGATCGATGAATCGATTGTGGAGCGCGACGATACCCGCTGGACTGAGCTGGTCGCGCAGGCGCAGCGCGTGCAGGCCGATAGCGCCACCTTCGTCGAGACCTTCCTTCCCGGCACGCATGAGGTCTTCGTCAGCTGCATCGAGGGCTTCGTCTGGCAGCCGCACAACCGGCTGGTCTGGAAGAACCTGGCCTGCCGGCGGTGAGTATCCGCGGCTTCCTGCTGCGGCGGCTTCTGGTTGCGGGGCCGGTGGCGCTGGGGATCCTGTTCGTCACCTTCATGCTGGTCCGCATCGGCGACCAGGATCCGGTGGCCATGCTGGCCGGACCGATGGCCGATGCGCCGATGCTGGCGCGCATCCGGGCTGAGCTGATGCTGGACCAGCCGGTCCTCACGCAGTTCTGGGCCTACCTTGGAAGGCTGGTGCAGGGGGATCTCGGGCGGTCCTGGCAGGGCAATGCGCCGGTGACGCATGAGATCCTTGCGCATCTGCCGGCCACGCTGGAACTCGTCACGCTCGCTGTCGGGCTTGGCACGCTGATCGGCGTGCCGATCGGGCTTTACGCGGCGGAACGTCCCAACGGCACCTTCGACCAGCTGTCCCGGTTTGGTTCGCTGTTCGGCTTCTCGCTGCCCACCTACTGGCTCGGCCTGATGGCGATCTTCATATTCTTCTATCTGCTGGATTGGGCGCCGGCTCCGATGGGACGCGTCTCCATGCTGGTGGAGGCGCCGCCGACCATCACCGGATCCGTACTGCTGGACAGCATCCTGACCGGGAACTGGGCGGCGGCCCGATCGGCGGTGTCGCAGCTCATCCTGCCGGTGGGGTGCTTCACCATCATCGCCACCGCGCCCATCATCAAGCATACGCGCGCCATCGCGATCGAGGTGATGGGCTCCGACTACATCCGCTATGCGCGCGCCTGCGGCTTTCCGCGCCGGGTGGTGAGGCGCATCGCCTTGCGTGCGGCGCTGGTGCCCGTGATCACCTTCGTTGGGTCGGAGTTCACCTCGCTGCTGGCCGCCGCCAGCCTCATCGAGTTCATCTTCGCCTGGGGCGGCCTGGGCCATTGGGGGCTGAACGCCATCCTGCTCGGCGATTTCGCGGCCGTGCAGGGCTATGTGCTGACGCTGGCGGTCGCGTCTGTGATCATCTTCGTGCTCGTCGATCTGGCGGTTCTGCTGCTGGAGCCCCGGGCACAGGCGCGCGCATGAGCGTCGCCTCCACCTCGCCGCCTACCGCGCTGGACCGGCTGGTGGGGCTTGTCCGCCGTAGCCCGACCTTCGCGATCGGCTTCTCCATCATCCTGATGTTCGGCGTCCTTGCGGCCTTTGCCGATCTGATCGCACCGTTGCCGCCCACCTTGTCGTTTCCTTACGAGACACTGCGGCCGCCCGGCACCGGCCAGTTCCTGCTGGGCAGCGATGGCAATGGGATGGACGTCTTCTCACGCGTGATCCACGGCGCGCGCTATGCGTTCGGCATCGCCCTGCCGGCGGGTGCCATCATGGCGGTGGTGGGCATCCCGCTTGGCCTCGTCGCAGGCTGGCGCGGCGGCTGGGTGGATGAGGTGCTGCTCCGTATCCTGGATGTGCTGCGCGCCTTTCCCACCATCATCCTGGCGCTGGCCATCGTGGCCGCGACGGGCCCTGGGTTCCTCAATGTGATTCTGGTCGTGGGATTCCTGGACAGCCCGATCTTCGCCCGCATCGTCCGGGCGGAAGTCCTGGCGCTTCGCAACGCGACCTTCGTGCGCGCGGCGGTGGCGGCGGGCAATCCGGAATGGCGCGTGCTGCTGGTACATATCCTGCCCAACGCGATCCTGGGCGCGACCGCGCAATTGCCGATGCGCATGGCCTGGGCGGTCCGCATCTCCGCCACCCTCGCCTTCATCGGCATCGGCGTTCAGGCGCCAGCCCCCGAGTGGGGCGCGATGATCCGCCAGGGGGCGGAATACGTGATCTCCGGCGAATGGTGGGTGGCGCTGTTCCCGGGGCTGGCGCTGATCGCCATGGTGCTTGGGCTGAACCTCACCGGCGATGGGTTGTCGGACCTCCTCGATCCCAAGCGGCGGGCGACCGGCAAATGAGCCTGCTGGAGGTCGAGGACCTGCATGTCGAGTTCGCTGCGCGCGGGCTCGATAACCGTCTGCGCGTGGCGCGGGCGCTGAACGGCGTGTCCTTCCGCGTCGACGCTGCCGAAGTGGTGGGGCTGGTGGGGGAGACGGGGGCGGGCAAGTCGCTGACGGCGATGGCGGCGATGGGCCTGTTGCGTCCACCCGCGCGCGTGCCGCAAGGGCGCATCCGCTTCGAAGGCAGGGACCTTCTCGGCTTGCGGGAGGCGGAGCTGCAGCCCATTCGCGGGCGCCGCATGACGATGATCGTGCAATCCCCGCTGACCTCGCTCGACCCGCTGAAGCGTGTCGGCGACCAATTGGTCAGGATGCAGCGCGTGCACGGCGTCGCGCGCGGTGCCGAGGCGCGGGACAGGGCGGAAGCCATGCTGGCCGCGGTTCGCATTCCCGATCCGAAGCGCCGCATGCAGGCCTGGCCGCACGAGCTTTCGGGCGGCATGGCGCAGCGCGTGCTGATCGCGATGGCGCTGGTGAACGAACCGGCCATGGTGATCGCGGACGAACCGACCACCGGCCTTGACGTGACCGTGCAGGCGCAGGTGCTGGACACGCTGCGGGACCTGGTGCGGGCGCGTGGCCTCGGGGCGCTGATCATCACCCATGACCTTGGCGTGGTCGCGCATTACTGCGACCGAGTGGCGGTGATGTTTGCCGGCCAGATCGTGGAGCAAGGTCCGGTGCGGGCGGTCTTCGCCCGCCCCAGCCATCCCTACACCCAGGCCCTGATCGCCAGCACCCCCGGGCGCATCGCGCAACTCGGCTGGACGGTCACGGGCGGTACGCCGCCCGATCTCTACAACCTTCCGGAAGGCTGCCTGTATCGCGATCGCTGCGCGCGGGCAGCGGCGGTCTGCCTGGCGGCACCGGCGCCTATGCCTGTCGGTGCCGGGCACGAAGCCGCCTGCCATTTTGCCGGAGAGGCGGCATGACGGATCCTGTGCTGTCGGTCCGTCACCTGCTGCATCGCTTCCCCGGCAGCGGCGGTGCGACGGTGAAGGCGGTGAACGACGTGTCCTTCGACATCGCGCCGGGGGAGACGCTGGGGCTCGTCGGAGAATCGGGCTCTGGCAAGTCCACGATCGGCTTGCTGGCAACCCGCCTGCTGGCGCCGACGGGCGGCCACATCCTGTTCGAAGGGCAGGACATCACGCATCTTCGCCCCGCTGCGCTTCGCCCGCTGCGCGCCCGGCTGCAGATCGTGTTCCAGGACCCCTGGGGCGCACTGAACCCACGCATGACCATCGCGCGCCTGCTGGAAGAACCGCTGGCCCTGCATGCGCGGCTCGATCCGCACAGCCGCGCCGCCGAGGCGCGGCGATTGGCGGACCGCGTGCGCCTGCCCGCCGCCACGCTCGCCCGCTATCCGCATGAGCTGTCCGGCGGCCAGTTGCAGCGAGTGTGCATCGCGCGCGCGATCGCCAACCGGCCCAGACTGGTGGTGCTGGACGAGCCCACCTCCTCGCTGGATCTGTCGGTCCGTGCCGGCATCCTGCAATTGCTGGACGAGTTGCAGCGCGAGACCGGCGTGGCGATGCTGTTCATCAGCCACGACCTGGAAACGGTGCGCCTCGTCTCGCACCGGGTCATCGTGCTGTATCTTGGCCGCGTGGCGGAGGAAGGGCCCGCCGCGCGGCTGTTCGAGGCCCCGGCGCATCCCTACACGCAGACGCTGCTGTCGGCCCATTTGCCGCCCGATCCCTTTTTGTCGCTGGCGCGGCACGAGGTGGTGGGAGAGATCCCATCCCCGGTGAACCTGCCGCCGGGCTGCTTCTTCGCCGGTCGCTGTCCGCTGGCCCTGCCGGCCTGTGGCGCGGCGCCGCCGGCGAGCCTCCCGGTCGGCGACGCGCATCATGCGGCCTGCATCCGGATCGCCGACGGTACCAACCAGCTTGCTCTTGCCGAGGAACGCGCATGACCGCCTTCGACCCCGCCGCCACGCGTACCGGCTACGGCGCCATCGACATCGTCGTGAACGTCTTCACGCCGGAAGCCTTCGCCGAAGGCCGCATCCCCACCGATGGCCGGTTCCGTGAACAGGTCCGCACGAAGGAGAGCGACCGGCGCGGCGTCTCGATCGAGGACTATCTGCGGAAGATGGACCGGGCCGGGATCGAGCGGTCCTTCCTGATCGCGGTGCGCTGCGGCGACCTGCGTGTGAAGGGCTCGGTCGAGATCCCGTATGAATGGGTGCGCGACATCTGCGCGAAGTATCCGGACCGATTTTCAGGCCTGGCGGGCATCGACCCGACGCGGGGCATCAAGGGGCTGAAGGAGCTGGACGTCGCCATCAAGGACTACGGCTTCGTCGGCGGGCACCTCTATCCCCACTGGTTTTCGGAAGCGCCGGACAGCGCCATCTATTATCCCTACTATGCCCGCTGCGCGGAACTCGGCGTGCCCATCATGATGCAGGTGGGCCACTGCCTGGTGTATCAACAGGACCGGCGCCTGCCCTCCGTCGGCCGGCCGATCACGCTGGACAAGGTGGCGATCCATTTTCCGGAGCTGGCCATCATCGGCATCCATCTCGGCTATCCCTGGACGGACGAGATGATCTCCTGCTGCACCAAGCATCCCAACGTGTACATGGCCGGCGATGCCTATGCGCCCAAGCACTGGCCGCCGCAGGCGGTGCACTATGCGAACACCTACGGCCAGGACAAGTTCCTGTTCGGCACCGACTGGTCGGTGATCGACCCGGAGCGCGCGATGAACGAGATGATGGATCTCGATTTCCGTCCGGAGCCGCTGAAGAAGATCCTGCGGAACAACGCGATCCGGCTGTTCAACCTGCCTGACGCGCCAGCATGACCGAACTGGCGGAGGCGCTGCGCGCCCTGCTCGGTGCGCCGCATGTGGCGACCGATGCCGAGAGTTGCGCCCTGGCCACCGCTGACCTGTTCGACTGGCCCGGCGCGGCGCCCGCGACGCTGGTGATCCGCCCTGGGGATACCGAACAGGTGGCTGCTTCCATGCGCCTCGTGGCGCAGCACGGGCTGCCGGTGGTGCCGCGCGGCGCGGGGCTTTCCTACACTGCGGGGGTCGTGCCGCGCCGCCCGGCGGTGGTTCTGGATACGGCACGGCTCGATGCCATCCGCGTGGATGCCGCGAACCTCACGGCCGTGGTTGGCGCTGGCGTGTCCTGGCAGGCGCTGTCGGAGGAACTGGCCCGGCACGGCCTGCGCGCGGCGCAGGCCTCGCCCATTTCGGGCGCGGTCACCACGGTGGGCGGCATGGTGGCGCAGAACCTGCCGGGTAGCATGGATGGCATCGTTGGCCTTGCCGTGGTGCTGGCCGATGGCAGCGTGGCGCGCACCGGTGCCCTTGCGCTGCGCGCCGGCCCTGGCTTCTGGCGGCATATGGGGCCTGACCTCACGGGCCTATTCCTCGGCGATTGCGGTGCCTTCGGCGTGAAGACGGAGATTGCGCTGCGCCTGGCCCCGGAACGGGACACGGCCTTCGCGTCCTTCGCCTTTGCCGATGGCGATGCGATGATGGGGGCGCTGGTTGAGGTGCAGCGCCGTGGCTTGGTCGCGCGCGTCCTTGCAATGGATCCGGTGCGAGGACGCAGCGCAACGCGGATGGAGGCCGGTGATGCGCTCCGCACCGCCGCCGCGGTCGCCGCGCGCGCGGGATCCGTGCTCAAGGCCGTGCGCGATGTGGCGGGCCTGGCCCGCGCGAAACTCGCCGAGCCGGCCTGGACCCTGCATCTGACTGCCGAGGGCGTGACCGAAGCCGCCGCTGAGGCCGGTATCTCCGCCGCGCGCGGCGTCGCGGTGGCGGCGGGCGGGCAGGAGGTGGAACCCGCGATTCCGCGTGCGCTGCGGGCGCGCCCCTATTCGATCCGCGGCTTCGTGGGGCCGGAAGGTGAACGCTGGGTGCCGGTGCATGGCATGCTGCCGCTGGGCATGGCGCGTGCCTGCCTCGCCGCGCTGCAGGCACGGATGGCAGACCTTTTCCCAGCCTTCGAGCGGGACGGAATCAGCGTGAGCCACATCGTCTCCTCGCTGGGCGCCTATGTCACGATCGAGCCGATGTTCTACTGGCGCGATGCGCTGGATCCGCTGCACATGCGCCACCTTAGCGAGAAGAACAGGGCGCGCTTCGGCGACTTCCCGCCGAACCCTGCGGCGCGGGAGACGGTGCGGCAGGCGCGCCGCGCCCTGCTTGAGGTGCTGGACGCGCATGGCGCCGTGCATGCGCAGATCGGCCGCTTCTACCCGCTGGCCGAGCGCATGGCACCGGGCACGGCGGCGCTGCTGCGCCAGCTGAAGGCGACGCTCGATCCCGACGGGCGGATGAATCCCGGCGCGCTCGGACTGGCAGGAGAGACGGCATGAGGATCACGCGCCACTTCCTCACGGTCGGCAATCGCCGCGTGCACTACACCCGCGCTGGAGAGGGGCCGGCCGTCTGCCTGCTGCACGCATCGCCCTGCTCGGCCAAGGTGCTGCGCCTGCCGCAACAGGTCTTCGCCGGCCACTTCACGGCGCTGGCCTTCGATACGCCGGGCTTCGGCCTGTCGGACCTGCTGCCGCTGGAGCAGCCCGAGATCGAGGATTTCGCGGATGGCTTGGCCGAGGCGCTGACCGCCCTGGGGGTGGAGCAGACCGCCACCTATGGCCGGCACACCGGCGCCTCGATCGCGGTCGAATTCGCGCGTCGCCATCCCGCGCGCTGCGCCATGGCGCTCACCGATGGCTTCCCGGTCTTCTCGGCCAAGGCGGCGGAGGAGAGGCTGTCGCGCTATCTGCTGCCGATCGTGCCGCAATGGGATGGCAGCCACCTGGTGTGGCTGTGGTTCCGCTACCGCGACCAGCATGTCTTCTGGCCCTGGCACAACCAGACGCTGGCCTTCCGCGCCGATACCGACGCGCCCGATCCCGACTTCAACCACCGCGGCGTGATCGAATTGCTGGAAGCCGGCGATGGCTACCGCATCGGCTACAGCGCCGCCTTCCGCCATCGCGGCCTTGCGATGCTGCCTGAGCTCACGGTGCCGGTCTGCTTCGGCAACCGCCCCGGCGACAGCCAGCACCGCACGATGTCGCAATATCCCGCCGCCGCATGGCAGCAGGAGATGCCGCGCGATCCGCTGGCCGCGGCGGCCGCCGAACGGGCGGTGCTGCTGGGCCACCCGGCGCGCGGCGCGCCGCCGCCGCCGCCACCGCTTGCGACACCGATCGCCGGGCGCAGCACCACCAACTACTACGAGATCGGTG
>JBIKSZ010000268.1:0-4600 GCA_044348345.1 Roseomonas sp.
CTCGACTTCGAAATGTCGTCGGAACGCGGCCTCGTTGTGCCGCGCGCGACGCCTGACCGCATCCTCGGCCGCCTGCGGGAGGCGATGCAGGAAGCCGCCACCGACCCCGCCACCATCCGCGCCTTCGAACAGCAATTCATCGAGCCGACGGTGGAGCCCGGGCCGGTCTGGGAAGCGCGGATGCGCGCGACCCAGCAGCAATACGCCGATCTCTGGCGCCGCACGCCCTGGATCAACGCCTGACCGGCGCGCCCTTCCGCTACTCGGCGGCCTTTGGCACAGGCGCGGGCTGGGGTGCGTGGCTCTTCGGCCGCGCCTTCAGCTTCAGCTCGCGCAGATCGGCCTGCTCCCGCGCCGCGTTGCGCATCAGCGCGTCCTGGCCCCAGCGATATTGCGGCGGGCAGGCGATGTCGCGCACGCCGTATTGCGCCGCGGCGTGCAGCGTGAAGAAGGGGTTGGTCAAATGCGGCCGACCCAGCGCGACAAGGTCCGCGCGCCCGGCAGCCAGGATGGTGTTCACCTGATCGGCGCTGGTGATGCTGCCGACGCAGAGGGTGGCGATTCCGGCCTCGTTGCGGATCATGTCGGACCAGGGCAGCTGGAACATGCGGCCATAGACGGGCTCCGCGTCATGCACGGTCTGCCCGGTCGAGACGTCCAGCAGGTCTGCACCAGCCGCAGCGAAGGCGCGCGCGATCGCCAGGCAATCTTCCTCCGTGAGCCCGCCGTCTTTCCAGTCGGTCGCGGAGATGCGGACCGACATCGGCTTGTACTCCGGCCAGGCCGCGCGCATGGCGCCGAAAACCTCCAGCGGGAAGCGCAGCCGGTTCTCGACACTGCCGCCATACGCATCGTCGCGGATGTTGGTCAGCGGGGAGAGGAAGCTGGCGAGCAGGTAGCCGTGCGCGCAGTGCAGCTCGATCATGTCAAAGTCTGCGGCCTCGGCCCGGCGCGTGGCAGCGACGAAATCCTCGCGCACCTGGTCCATGTCGGCACGCGTCATCGCGCGTGGAACCTGGCTGTTCGGCAGATAAGGGATGGGGCTCGCGGAGATCACCGGCCAGCCGCCCTCGGCCAGCGGCTGGTCCATCCCCTCCCACATCAGCTTGGTCGCGCCCTTGCGGCCCGCATGGCCGAGCTGCAGGCAGATCTTCGCCGCGCTGTGCCGATGCGCGAAATCCACGATCCGCGCCCAAGCCGCCTGTTGCGCGTCGTTCCACAGCCCGGCGCAGCCCGGCGTGATGCGCGCTTCAGAGGAGACGCAGGTCATTTCCGTGCAGACCAGTCCCGCGCCGCCGAGCGCCCGCGCGGCGTAGTGCTGCAGGTGAAAATCGCCGGGGAGGCCGTCCCCGGCCGAATACATATCCATCGGCGAGACGACGACGCGATTCGCCAGCTGCATGCCGCGCAGCGCGAAGGGCTGGAACATCGGCGGCCGGGTTTCGGCGGCCGGTAGCCCCTTCGCCTGCGCGTCCTCCGCGAAGACCTGCCGCGTGGCGGCAACGAACGCCGGCGCGCGAAGCTCCAGATTGTCCCAGGTGATCGCCTTAGCGCGCGTCATCACCCCGAAGGCGAAGCGTGTTGGGTGAAAACCCCAGAAACGCCGGACATGTTCGAACCACACCAGCGACACATCGGCTGCGTGCTGCGTCTTCTCCACATCCTCGCGCCGCGCCGTCTCGAACCGCGCGAGGCAGGTGGCGACATCGCCGCCCGCCATGAAGGCCGCATGTAGCGCGATGGCGTCCTCCATCGCGAGCTTGGTGCCCGAACCGATCGAGAAATGCGCGCTGGCCTTCGCGTCACCCAGCAGCACGACATTCCCGCGCGTCCAGCGCGCGCAGCGGATCATCGGGAAACGCCGCCACAGGCTGCGGTTGGTGATCAGCCGATGGCCCTGGAGGTCCTCGGCGAAGACGCCTTCGAGAAAACGCGCGCTCTCCGCCTCCCCCATCGCATCCAGCCCGGCGCGCGCGAAGGTCTCGGGGTCGGTTTCCAGCACCCAGGTGCTGGCCCCGGCCTCGTATTGGTAGGCATGGGCGATGAAGATGCCCTCGGGCCGTTCGCGGAAGCAGAAGGTGAAGGCATCGAGCGGCCGCGTGCTGCCCATCCAGGTGAAGCGGTTGGGGCGAAGGTCCAGCTCCGGCGCAAAATGCTCCCGCCAGCGTTCCCGGATCGGGGAATTGATGCCATCCGCCGCGACGATCAGGTCGGCATCGGGAAAATCCTCGGGCGCTGCCTCCCGCCGGAATTCCAGTTCGACGCCGAGCGCGCGGGCGCGCTCCTGCAGCAGCAGCAGCAGCGTGCGGCGGGAACAGCCGCAGAAGCCATTGCCGCCGATGCGGTGCGGGGGGGCCTTGAGGCTGCCATCGGTGGCGCGTTGGACGATCTCGATGTCGTCCCAATAGGCGAAGCTCTGCGTGATGGCGCGATAGGAAAGCTCGTCCGCCAGCCGGAAGGCGTCAAGCGTCGCGTCGCTGAACACCACGCCGAAGCCGAAGGTATCGTCGGGGCGATTGCGTTCCACCACCGTCACGCGCGCCTCGGGCCGGTCGCGCTTCATCAGGATGGCGAAGTAGAGCCCCGCCGGACCGCCGCCGATCACCGCGATGCGCATGGTCGCACCCCCTTCCCAGGACCGTATTAGTTTAGGCTTCAAGGATTAGCCGGGCAACGGGAATACGCGGTTGCACGGTCGCGCGACGATGCTTTAGGCTTCAAGCATCGGAGGGTGGATGCACAACGGCCTCGCGGGTCTCGAAGCCCTGGTCACCGGCGGCGGCAGCGGCATCGGCGCGGCCTGCGCGGCGGCGCTGACGGCGGCTGGCGCACGCGTAACCGTCATGGGTCGGCGGCCGGCGCCGCTGCAGGCCATGGTCGCGCGCGGCCATGCCGCGGCTGCGCTGGCAGGCGATGTGACCGCCCCCCCTGCCCTGCCCCGCGTCGCGCTGCTGGTGAACGCCGCCGGCGCGGCCGAAAGCGCGCCCTTCCTCGCCTCCGACGCCGCCCTTTTCGAGCGGATGTGGCGCGTGAACCTGATGGGCGCCGTCACCGTCACCCAGGCCGTGTTGCCGCCGATGCTGGAAGCCGGCTTCGGGCGCGTGGTGCACATCGCATCCACCGCCGCGCTCAAGGGCTATCCCTATGTCAGCGCCTATGTCGCGGCAAAGCATGCCCTGCTTGGCCTGACGCGGGCGCTGGCGCAGGAAGTGGCGACGAAGGGCGTCACCGTGAACGCCGTCTGCCCTGGCTTCACCGAAACCGAGATCGTCACCCAGTCCGTCGCCCGGATCGTCGCCAAGACCGGCCGCAGCGAAGCGGAGGCGCGCGCCGAACTGGCCAAGCACAACCCGCAGAAGCGCCTGGTGCGGCCCGAGGAGGTCGCGGAGGCCGTGCTGATGCTCTGCGCGCCCGGCGCGGGCGCTATCAACGGCCAGGCCATCGCCGTGGATGGGGGCGAGACATGACGCCCGACGACCTTGCGCCCATGACGGTGGATGCCGAGACCTCCCTCGCCCACGCGCCGCCTGGTCACAAGGATGATCTCCGGCTCTGGCTGCGAATGCTCACCTGCACAACGCTGGTCGAGGGCGAGGTGCGCGCGCGATTTCGGCGCGACTTCGACACCACCCTGCCCCGCTTCGACCTGATGGCCGCGCTGGATCGCGCACGCGCTGGCATGACGCTCGGCGACATTTCGCGCCGGATGATGGTCAGCAACGGCAATGTCACTGGCCTCGCTGCGCGGCTGGAGGCAGAGGGGCTGGTGGAACGCCGCGCGCGCCCCGGCGATCGCCGCGCGCAGTTGCTGCGCCTGACCGCGAAGGGCCGCCGCGAATTCGCCCGCCAATCCGCCGCGCATGAGGGCTGGATCGCGGAGCTGCTCGCCGGGCTCGCACCCGAGGAGCGAGCGGCGCTGTTCCGTCTGCTCGGCCGCGCCAAGGCCTCCGTGCGCGCCGCGCTGACGCCCGAGGAGAGTGCATGATCACCGCCATCGCCGGCCCGCTGGCCACCTATCGCGCGCAGCACCTGAAGCTTGAGGTCGAGGGCGCGGTCGCGACCATCACGCTCGACCGGCCGGAGCGGAAAAACCCGCTCACCTTCGACAGCTATGCCGAGATGGCGGCGGTCCTCCGCGCGGCCGCGCATGACGATGCGGTGCGCGCCTTCGTCGTGACCGGCGCGGGCGGGAATTTCTGCTCGGGCGGGGATGTGCACGACATCATCGGCCAGCTGCTGGAACGCGACACCAAGGGGCTGATGCGCTTCACCGCGCTGACCGGGGAGCTGGTGAAGGCGATGCGCGCCTGCCCGCAGCCGATCATCGCCGCGGTGGATGGCATCGCCGCCGGCGCCGGCGCGATCATCGCCATGGCCTCCGACATCCGCCTCGGCACGGCACGAGCCAAGGTCGCCTTCCTGTTCAACCGCGTGGGTCTTGCGGGCTGCGACATGGGCGCCTGCGCCATTCTGCCGCGCCTCATCGGCCAGGGCCGCGCGAGCGAGCTGCTCTATCTCGGCCGTTCGCTCGGAGGCGAGGAAGGCCTGGCCTGGGGCTTCTTCAACCGCCTGCACGCGCCGGAGGAGCTGCAGCCCGCGG
>JBIKSZ010000269.1:0-4596 GCA_044348345.1 Roseomonas sp.
CAGCGACGTCTTACCATGGTCAACGTGACCGATCGTACCGATGTTGCAGTGCGGCTTGTTCCGCTCGAACTTTGCCTTGGCCATCGTCGTGTTTCCCGATCGATCCGTGCGTTACCAGCGATAATGGCTAAAGGCCTTATTGGCCTCCGCCATCCGATGCGTGTCTTCGCGCTTCTTCACTGCCGTGCCGCGGTTGTTCGCGGCATCGAGCAGCTCAGCGGAAAGACGCTCCTGCATCGTGTTCTCACCGCGCTTGCGCGCGGCCTCAATCAGCCAGCGGATGGCGAGCGCCTGGCGCCGCTCCGGCCGGACTTCCACCGGGACCTGGTAGGTGGCGCCGCCGACGCGGCGCGACCGAACCTCGATCGCCGGCTTCACATTCTCCATCGCCTCGTGGAAGAGGCGCAGCGGATCGCTGTTCGCGCCGCCCTTCCGCTTCAGCGTGTCCATCGCCCCGTAGACGATGTTCTCGGCGACGGACTTCTTGCCGTCATACATCAGCACATTCATGAACCGGCTGAGGACGAGGTCACCGAACTTCGGGTCCGGCAGAACCTCGCGCTTTTCGGCGCTGTGGCGGCGCGACATTCTCTACGCCCTCCCTTACTTCGGACGCTTCGCGCCGTAGAGCGAGCGCCGCTTGCGCCGCTTCGGCAGGCCCTGCGTGTCGAGCACGCCGCGCAGGATGTGGTAGCGGACACCCGGAAGGTCCTTCACGCGGCCGCCGCGGATGAGCACAACCGAGTGCTCCTGCAGGTTATGGCCTTCGCCGGGGATGTAGCTCACCACCTCGAAGCCGTTGGTGAGGCGCACCTTCGCGACCTTACGAAGCGCCGAGTTCGGCTTCTTCGGCGTGGTCGTATACACGCGCGTGCAGACGCCACGCTTCTGCGGGCTGCCCTTCAGCGCGGGCACCTTGTTCCGCTTCGGGTTCGGCTCACGCCCCTTGGCGATGAGCTGGTTGATCGTCGGCATGACGCCCCTTCGTTCCGTCATCCAAGCGCCGCAAGCACATGCGCCCGCAGGGTGCGCGCGAGCGCTATCCCTGGCGGGCACCTGTCCCACCCCCGGCCTCAGCTCCTTCCGGCGGAAGGAGCGGCGCCGCGGGCGCTGCGCTGTTGGACCAAAAACAGCCCAGCCACGAATGACGCCCCAAAGGCATCGTCCCGGCTGAGGGCGCGCCATATATCCCTGGCCCTGAGGGGAGTCAAGCGAAGGTGACGATCCCAAGTCACCAAACCGCGGCCACTGAGGCGCCAAGGCACGCGCTGGGGGCGGCCCTGCCCTGCAGGCCACGCAGCTTGGCCCACCTAGCAGCTTCACTTGTACCCTGAAAAGCAGACGGCCGGCCCCCGGATGGGGGCCGGCCTTCAAGCTTTCGAAGGGTTTGCGCCCAGGCCGCTATTCGGCGGCCTGGGAGGGGCTGGGCAGCGGCGCAGCCTGTGGAATGCGCCCGCGGTCGCGCTGGGCCGCCACCGCCCGCAGGCGGTTCATGACCGAGCCTGTGCCCGCCGGGATCAGGCGCCCGACGATCACATTCTCCTTCAGGCCGGCCAGGGTATCCACCTTGCCCGCGGTCGCGGCCTCGGTGAGCACGCGAGTCGTCTCCTGGAAGGAGGCAGCAGAGATGAAGGATGTCGTCTGCAGCGAGGCCTTGGTGATGCCCTGCAGAACCGGCTCGGCGCGCGCCGGGCGTTCCTTCGCGGCGATCCGCTTCTCGTTCTCGATCTCGAACTCGATGCGCTCCACCGTCTCGCCCAGCAGGAAGGTGGTGTCGCCCGGATCGACGATCTCCACCTTCTGCAGCATCTGCCTGACGATCACCTCGATGTGCTTGTCGTTGATCTTCACGCCCTGGAGTCGATAGACGTCCTGGATCTCGTTCACGAGGTAGTTCGCCAGCGCCTCGACGCCGAGCACGCGCAGGATGTCGTGCGGCACGCGCGGGCCGTCCACCAGCGGGTCGCCGGCCTTCACGTAGTCGCCTTCCTGCACCGAGACGTGCTTGCCCTTCGGCACCAGGTATTCGCGCGGCACCGGCGGCTCGTCGCTGCCTTCCGGGGCGTCGGGGACGACCAGGATGCGGCGCTTGGCCTTGTAGTCCTTGCCGAACTCCACGCGGCCGTCGACGTCGGCAATGATCGCCGCATCCTTCGGGCGCCGCGCCTCGAACAGCTCGGCCACGCGCGGCAGACCGCCCGTGATGTCGCGCGTCTTCGACGATTCGCGCGGCATGCGGGCGATGACGTCACCCGCGAACACTTCCTTGCCGTTCTCGGTCGAAAGCAGCGAACCGGGCGGCAGGAAGGTGATCGCCTCCGAGCCGTTGTCGCGCTTCACGACATTGCCCTTCGCGTCGCGCAGGATCAGGCGCGGGCGCAGATCGGCGCCGCGGCCGGACGACTTGTACTCGACCACCTCCTTGAACGAGAGGCCGGTCACTTCGTCCGTCCGCTCCATCAGGGTGATGTTCTCGATCAGGTCGGCATATTCGACCTTGCCGTTCTTCTCGGTGATGATCGGAAGGGTGAAGGGGTCCCACTCGGCCAGCTTCTGGCCGCGGACGACCGCCGCGCCTTCCTCGATCAGCAGCCGCGCGCCGTAGGGCACGCGCAGACGCCCACGCTCGCGGCCATTCGCGTCATACACCACCGCTTCGCAGTTGCGGCTCATGACGATGGGCGCGCCCTGGCTGTTGGTGACGACCTGACGGTTGAGGAACTTCGCCGTGCCGTCGGTCATCGCCTCGACCGCGGACTGCTCCGCACCGCGCTGCGCCGCGCCACCGATATGGAAGGTGCGCATCGTCAGCTGCGTGCCCGGCTCGCCGATGGACTGCGCGGCAATGACGCCCACTGCCTCACCGACATTCACGGGCGTGCCGCGCGCGAGGTCGCGGCCATAGCAATGACCGCAGACGCCGACGCGCGAATCGCAGGTGAGCACGGAGCGGATCTTCACCGCCTCGACGCCCGCCTTCTCGATCTTCTCCGCGTCCGTTTCCTCGATCAGGTGGTTGCGCGGGATGATCACCTCGCCGGTGGCCGGATCCAGCACATCCTCCTGGCTGGTGCGGCCGAGGATGCGCTCCGATAGGGAGGACACGACCTCGCCGCCATCCATCACCGCACGCACGGTGATGCCGCGCTCGGTGCCGCAATCATCCTCAACGATGATGCAGTCCTGCGCGACATCCACGAGGCGACGTGTGAGGTAGCCCGAGTTCGCCGTCTTCAGCGCGGTGTCGGCCAGGCCCTTGCGGGCGCCGTGCGTGGAGTTGAAGTACTCCAGCACCGTCAGGCCTTCCTTGAAGTTCGAGATGATCGGCTGTTCGATGATCTCGCCCGAGGGCTTGGCCATGAGGCCGCGCATGCCGGCGAGCTGGCGCATCTGCGCCGGCGAGCCGCGCGCGCCGGAATGGGACATCATCCACACGGAGTTGGCGGGCTTGCCGACCTCCTGCTTCATGATCTCCTTCATCATGGCCTGCGCGACTTCTTCCGTGCAGCGCGACCAGGCGTCGACCACCTTGTTGTAGCGCTCGCCTGCGGTGATGAGGCCGTCGAGGTATTGCTGCTCGAACTCCTTCACCTGCTCCTTGGTGGCACCGATCAGCGCGCCCTTGCTGTCCGGGATCACCATGTCGTTCTTGCCGAACGAGATGCCCGCGCGGGCGGCGTTGCGGAAGCCGAGGCCCATCAGGCGGTCGGCGAAGATCACGCTCTCCTTCTGACCGCAGTGGCGATACACCGCGTCGATCACGTCGGAGATGTTCTTCTTCGTCAGCAGCCGGTTCAGCAGGCTGAAGGGCAGGTTCTGATGCAGCGGCAGCAGCGCGCCCATCATCATCCGGCCCGGCGTGGTGGCAACGCGTTCCGTCACCACCTTGCCGTCCGGCCCCATCGTCTTGCGGCGCGCGCGGATCTTGCTGTGCAGCTTGATCGCGCCCGCGGCCAACGCCTGCTCGATCTCACCCAACGAAGCGAAGGCCGGCGCGTCCTTCTCCTCGGTCGCCTTGAACTCCGGCGTCTCGAGCGAGAGGTAGTAAAGGCCGAGCACGATGTCCTGGCTCGGCACGATGATCGGCTTGCCGTTGGCGGGGCTGAGGATGTTGTTGGTGGACATCATCAGCACGCGCGCTTCCAGCTGCGCTTCCAGCGACAGCGGGACGTGCACGGCCATCTGGTCGCCGTCGAAGTCCGCGTTGAAGGCGGTGCAGACCAGCGGATGCAGCTGGATCGCCTTACCCTCGACCAGCACCGGTTCGAAGGCCTGGATGCCCAGGCGGTGCAGCGTCGGCGCGCGGTTCAGCAGAACGGGATGCTCGCGGATCACCTCCTCGAGGATGTCCCACACCTCCGGCCGCTCCTTTTCCACCATCCGCTTCGCGGCCTTGATGGTGGTGGCGTGGCCGTACTTCTCGAGCTTCGAGTAGATGAACGGCTTGAACAGCTCGAGCGCCATCTTCTTCGGCAGGCCGCACTGATGCAGCTTCAGCTCCGGCCCGACGACGATCACCGAACGGCCCGAATAATCCACGCGCTTGCCGAGCAGGTTCTGGCGGAAGCGGCCCTGCTTGCCCTTCAGCATGTCGGA
>JBIKSZ010000270.1:0-4570 GCA_044348345.1 Roseomonas sp.
ATCGTCGGCCTCCGCCTGCCGATCACGCGCCTCGAGGGCAAGCGCAAAATGAGCCAGAACCGGCCCGAGGCGGACCGCCGGGGCGTGGCCGCCGGCCTTGCCGAGAGCGAGCGTCCTGGTGAGCGCGCCGCAGCGAAGCTCATCCCGGTCTGAACCACGCGATCGACGGCGCCGCAGGGGCATCGAAGGACGACAGATCGGCAGTCTCAAAGGGGACGATCCGCGTCCAGCCAGGAGCGCACATGTCCGCCACCTATCCCGTTTCCGAACGCAACAGGGGCCGCCGCCTGCACGAGCGCGGCTGCCACGACCATGAGGCCGTGCACGCCATCCTTGACGCTGCAATGCTCTGCCACATCGCCTATGTCATCGATGGCCAGCCCTACTGCACGCCGACCGCCTTCTGGCGTGAGGGCGAACACCTTTACTGGCACGGCTCCTCGGCCAGCCGGATGCTGCGGGCGCAGGGACCAGGTCTACCGGTCTGCCTGACCGTCACCCATCTCGACGGCCTCGTCCTGGCCCGTTCCGCCTTCAACCACTCGGTCAACTACCGCTCGGCCATGTGCTTCGGCACCGCGCGCTTCATCGATGATTTGGAGGAGAAGGCCCGCGCGCTCGATGCCATGATCGATCGCTTCTATCCCGGCCGGAACGTCACGCTGCGCCCGACCACCGCGCAGGAGCTGAAGGCGACAGCCGTGGTGGGCATGACGATCGAGCAGGCGAGCGCGAAGGTGCGCGCGAAGGGCGTCGCCGACGACGAGGAGGACCTTGGCCTGCCGATCTACGCCGCCTGCTTCCCTGTGACGCAGGTCATCGGTCCGGCCGAGCCCTGCCCGCATATGCCTGCCGAGGTTTCCTATCCGCCAGGCTTGGCCGGCTACACACCTGACCGTCGGCTGGATGAACTGATGACCGAGACCTCCCAGATGTCATATCCGAAGGCCGACGACTGACCCGACGACCACCCTGGCACCCTGGCCGGGTCTCGCTCCCCGCCCACCTCGTCCAAGAACCAAGCGCCCCTCAGATGGCTAACGCGATGTACTTGGATCGTCGGTTGCGCGTCCCCGCATCCCAAAAATTATGAAAATTCAATGCCTTGAGCCTGGCCTGCATCCGACGATAGCAACACTCGGAACCTGCGGCGTCAGCGCCGCTCAGCGCCCTTGCATGTTTCATCCTGAAGCAGTGTTCCGAACTCCGCGGGGCTTTCGGTCTCGGTCGCCGTTGACCGCTTTCGCCGCCTGGATCCCGGACCAAACCTAAACTGGCATCTTGCCGCTAAGGGCGGTCCAGAATACGGGGTAAATGTCAGTGGGAACCGGGGCGCGAAATTCTCTGGATCTAAAGATGTTCCACCGCATTGCAGAGCGCATGACTGCTGCGGATCACGTTGCGGCAAGGCACTCCGCAGCGATAACGCCGAACGTTAACGCCGGCCCAAGCGTGATCCCGGGTCCGGGATAGGTTCCGCCCATAACGCTGGCCATGTCGTTGCCTACAGCGTGCAGGCCGGGCACCGGCGTGCCATCCGCGCGCAGGACGCGCGCATCGCCATCGACAAGCAGGCCCGCAAAAGTGCCGATGTCGCCGGCTCGTAGCCGCACCGCGAAGAAGGGCGGCTCGGCCAGCGGCGCGATGCAGGGGTTCGGCAGGTGAGCGGCCTCCCCGATATGGCGCTGATAGGCATCGCCGCCCTTGTGGAACGCCGAATCCTCGCCCCGCGCCGCGCCTGCATTCCAGGTCGCGAGGCTACGCGTGACCACGACCGGATCCATCCCGAGCCGGCGCGCCAGCGCCTCGGGCGTCCGCTCGCGGATGAGGTAGCCGGCGCGGTGCAGAGCGCCGTTCGTGGCGGGCCAGGGCCGAGCGGCGCCGATCCCGTGGCGGCGCACGGCCCGCGCATCGCCGATCAGGAAGGCCTCGCCGCCAAGCCGTGCGGCGATCAGTGGGCCAAGGTCGTGATAGGACAACGCCTCGCTCGCGAAGCGCCGGCCGGTGCGATCAAGAATGATGAAGCCAGGCTTGCTGCGGTCGAAGAAATGCGGATGCGGCGTTGTGCCACCACCCGTCGCTGGTACGTCGGAGACTGGCACCCAGGCGACGGGCGAAGCGACGTCACCGCGCAGCGCCCCGCCAGCGGCGCGTGCCGCGCGTACCCCGTCTCCGGTGGAGCCGGCCGACGCGAGCGAAGGGCCTGTCCCAGCAAGGCCGAGCTCCCTACGCAGCGCCATGTCATGCGGCACGCCGCCCGTGGCGAGCACCACGCCGCGCCGCGCGCGGATGCGGCTCGGCGTGCCGTTCTGCAAGACGAGGGCGCCGGTGGCGCGCCCTTCCTGCAGCAGGATCTCCTCCAGTGCGACGCCGGTGTAAGGCCGGACGCCGCGTTCCAGCAGCGCATGCAGCAGCGCGCCGGCCAGCGCATTGCCGTTCGTCAGCCGCGTCGCTCGGCCGTGCCGCAGCCGGTCGGCGGCATAGCGGCCGATGAGGCGCGCCGTCGCGACCGCCGCGCGCGGCGAACGTGTCGCCTGGGACAGCGGGGCGATGTCCTCGGCGCTGACCATCATGCCACCCAGAAGCGTCATGCTGGCCAGGGGCCTTCGCAGCAGCGCGAGATCTCCACCGAGCCGGCGGCCGTCGAACGGCGCCGGCCGCACCGCCCGCCCGCCAGCAGACCAGCCAACGAGAGCCGGATGGTAGTCTGGATAGACCGGGGCAACGAGCCGCAGCCCGGCCTGCGCGACGAGGAAGTCGAGGATGCGCGGTGCCTCCGCCAGAAAGCGCCGGGCGAGGGCCTCGTCCAGGCGGTTGCCGGCCTCGGCGCGGAGATAGGCCAGCGCCGCCCCAGCCGGATCGGCCTCGTGCTGGCCGGCGAAGATGCGGTTGCCGGGTGCCCAGATCACGCCACCCGACAGCGCGGTGGAGCCGCCGACGACCGGCTCCTTCTCGACAAGGCAGACATCGAGGCCATGCGTCGCGGCGGCGAAGGCGGCGGCCATCCCGCCGGCGCCGGCCCCGACGACCAGCACGTCGCACGTCTCGGGCAGCGGGCGCGACATGCCGGTCAGCGCAGGATCTCGTTCCACACGTCGTATGCGGCTGGGCGCATGAAGACCGCGTCGATCTTGCGGTTGGCGAAGCGCCAGACACCGTCCTTGCAGACGTATTCGTCCTGGTAGTTACCCATGAAGAAGGGCCCGTCGAAGGGGATACGGTTGCGCGGCTTCTCGTCCGCCGCATCGAAGCGGTAGCTGGTGACGTAGGTCGTGCCGATGGCGCGCGTCGCGTCCTGCACCTCGACCAGGATGTTGGAGACGGCGTGGCGCGTCGTGCGGGTCTTCGGTCGGCCGTGCATGTAGGCGCGGATCGCCTCCCGCCCCTCGAGCGGCCAGCCATCCAGGTTCAGCACGGCATCTTCGACGAATAGCTCGCACAACTCGTCGAAGCGGCGGAAGTCGATGAACACGGCATAAGCTGTCGGCAGGCGCGCGCATTCCGCCTCGATCGCACGGCGCTGGGCGAGATCCATCCTGGCTGTCCTCCTTGAGTTTGACATAAGGCTATATCTTATAGGATTTTGGGGTCAACACGAGCTGAGGCCGCCCCGCCACATGGACCTCGAACCGATCCGCGCCGCACGCGCCGCCGCGCCCGCTGCCTTCGGCAGCGCCGCCGCCGAGGTGACCCGGCTACTGCGCGACGCGATCCTTGCCGGGCGCTACGCGGCGGGGGCGCAGATCAAGCAGCAGCCCATCGCCGAGGAGCTGGGCGTCAGCCATATCCCGGTGCGAGAGGCCCTGAAGACGCTGGAAAGCGAGGGCTTCGTGATGCTGGCGGCGCGGCGCGGCTATTTTGTCGCGCCCGTCTCGGTGGAGGATGCGCGGGAGATCTGGCACCTGCGCCGCACGCTGGAGCCGATGGCGATCGCGGCTTCCGTCTCCCGCGCGGGTGCCGTGCAATTCGCACGCGCCGAGGCGGCGCTGCGCGATCTGGCGCGAACCGACGACCACCTTGCCTGGATGCGCCTGAACTGGGCCTTCCATGCCGCGCTCTACGAGGCGGCGGAGCAGCCGCGGATGCTGGATTTCATCCAGTCACTCTGGGCGAACGTGATCCGCTACTGCGCAATGCTGGCGGTGAAGGAGACGCCTTATGTGCGCAGCGGCGAGCATGCCGGCATCCTCGTCGCCTATCGTGCCGGCGATGCGCACTCTGCGGAGCGCCTGGTGCTGCGCCATATGGACGAGGTTGAGCGCCGCCTGCTCCGTGTGCTCCGGACAGGTTGATGCGCGGCCGGCTACCGCGTGCTGCGCCCGCCATCCACCGGCAAGGCGACGCCGGTGACGAAGGAGGCGTCGTCGCTCGCCAGGAAGGCGACCGCGGCCGCGACCTCCTCCGGCTGGCCATAGCGGCCCATCGGGTGCCGCGCGACGGAGGCCGCGCGCAGCGTCGCCGCATCCGGATGGCCGGCGAGGAAGCCATCCGCCATCGGTCCCTCGATCGTACCGGGGCAGACGGCGTTGACGCGGATCCCTTCCGCGGCGTGGTCGAGCGCCGCCGCATA
>JBIKSZ010000077.1:0-14926 GCA_044348345.1 Roseomonas sp.
GCGCATCAAGCCCGAGCGCGACGCGGCCGGGAAAGGCGCGGCAGGCGGCGCGGGCGAAGTCGGGGTCCTTCACCGCCGCCGAGCCCAGGATGATCCGCGCCACACCTGCCGCGAGCCACGCCTCGGCTGTGCTCATGTCGCGGATGCCGCCGCCGGCTTTCCTGGGGAAAGGAAATGTCTTAGACTTACGCCAGCCAGTTTGTGGCGAGATGCTGCAAGCGTTCCCATAGAGACTCTCTGTCTTCATTTGGCGACCGTCATGCGGGCCCGCCCATCGCGCCAAGCACCGCGGACTGCCGAAGAGGTATCAGTGTCTATGAATAACATTATCCAGACAATTAAATCAAAGCGCGATTTCGTGAGGGCATGGCTTGGCTATAATGAGAAGCTAGCCAAATTCTCTTTCCACGACAATGATCAGATTCACAAAGACATTAAAAATAAATATGGTTTTGAGGGCGATTTGCTAGAAATTTTCGTTGGAAATAAAGAATATCTTGTCAATAAGTGGCATCACTATATCCCGATTTATGACAGATATTTTTCTGTTTTTCGGAATAAGCCTATCCGATTTCTCGAAATCGGTGTCTCCAAGGGCGGCAGCCTCGCGATGTGGCGCAAATATTTCGGGGAAGACGCCGTTATCTATGGCATAGATATTGATAAGACGTGCGCCCGCTTCGACGGCATCGCCGGTCGCGTTCGCATCGGCTCGCAGGATGATCCAGCGTTCCTGCGAGCCGTTGTAGAAGAAATGGGAGGCGTAGATGTGATCCTCGATGATGGAAGCCATCATATGGATCACATCAGGACCAGCTTCCGCTTTCTCTTTCCGCAATTGAACGACGGTGGCATCTACATGGTCGAGGATCTTCACACCGCTTATTGGAAGAAATACGGCGGCGGCTATCGTTCAAATAATAGCTTCTTTGCTTTTGTTTCGGGCATGATTGACGATATGCACCAGTGGTATCACGTGCATGGCGTGAACAATCCAGAAATCGCTAACTCTTGTTCTGCAATCCACGTTCACGACTCGATTGCCGTATTTGAAAAAAGCAAGGTATATCCGCCGACCCACTCGCAAATCGGCGGCAACGCCGCGAAGGACTGATCGGCATGGCGGGGGCGCCAGGGCAACCCGGCGCCACTTCGCCGTCCGGCAGGATCAACCGCGCCAGCGAAACGGGCGCGCCGACGGGAAAACCGCCGCCCCGGAGCGCTTCAGCCCCGCGCCGCGGCCAGCGCCGCCGCGGGCTCCACCCGCCCATCATACAGCGCGCGCCCCAGGATCGCCCCCGCGATCCCCGCCCCCGCCCCGCGCAGCGCCACGATATCGGCCGCCGAGGCCAACCCGCCGGAGGCGATGACCGGGATCGGCACCGCGCGGGCCAGTTCCGCCGTCAGCTCCACATTCGAACCGGTCAGCATCCCGTCGCGAGCGATGTCGGTGAAGATGATCGCCGCCGCCCCGGCATCGGCGAAGCGCAGCGCCAACTCGCGCGCGGTGACATCCGACGTCTCGGCCCAGCCCTCGGTCGCCACATAGCCATCGCGCGCATCAAGCCCGAGCGCGACGCGGCCGGGAAAGGCGCGGCAGGCGGCGCGGGCGAAGTCGGGGTCCTTCACCGCCGCCGAGCCCAGGATGATCCGCGCCACACCTGCCGCGAGCCACGCCTCGGCCGTCGTCATGTCGCGGATGCCGCCGCCGAGCTGCACGGGCAGGCCTGGCACGGCGGCCAGGATCGCGCGCACAGCCTCCGCATTGGCGGGCTTGCCGGCGAAGGCGCCGTCGAGGTCCACGACATGCACCCAGCCGAAGCCGGCCGCGGCAAAGGACGCGGCCTGCGCGGCGGGGTCGGCGGAATAGACCGTCGCCTGGTCCATCTCCCCGCGCTTGAGGCGAACCACCTCGCCAGCCTTGAGGTCGATCGCGGGATAAAGCGTGAAGGCCATGCGGGCTCCGTCAGGCGCCGGAGATCAGCGCGCCGGTCGTCCGGCCGCGGCCGGGCTCCAGCAGCTTGTAATAGGAATGGCCCGCCACCGTGCGGCCATCCACGCGCGCATAGGCCGGATGCGTGCCCCAGCGGACATAGCCCAGGCCCTCGAACAGCTTGATGGCGCTTTCCTGCGTCTCGCGCACGTCGAGGTTCAGCACCCGGAAGCCCATCGCCGCGGCGTGTTCCTCGACGCGGTCCACCAGGCGGCGCGCCAGGCCGAAGCCGCGCGCATAGGGGGCGATGTAGGCGTGGGTCATCTGCGCGGCGAAGGCCTGCGCTTCGTTGTTGCGCGGCGGGCGCACCAGCTGGGCGGAGCCCACCACCGTGCCATCCAGCCGCGCCAGGAACAGCATGCGGTCCGGCACCAGCAGCACGCCGCGGAAATGCCGCGCCAGCGCGGCGCGGTCCTGGCTCTGCACCCAGCCGAAGCCGCCGCCTTCGATGATGGCGGCGTTCGTCGCCTCGCAGAGGTCCTCGAGGTCGGGCTCGGACAGCGACTGGGCGCTCTCGACCAGCAGCTTATGCGCCACGGCGCGCCCCGCGCTCATGGCCGCCAGCCCAGGAAATTCGCCAGGATGCGTAAGCCCACGGCGCCCGATTTCTCGGCGTGGAACTGCGTGCCGGCCAGATTGTCGCGCCCGACAATGGCCGGGATGGCGCCGCCATACTCGGCCGCGGCCAACAGCTGGTCCGTGCGGCCGCCGGAGAGCGCGTAGGAGTGCACGAAATAGGCGTGGCCGCCCTCCGCCACACCCGCCAGCAGCGGATGCGCGGGCGCCGCGAGGCGCAGCGCGTTCCAGCCCATCTGCGGCAGCGGCAGCGCCGCACCCGCGGCGTCGCGCGGGTCCATCGGCGCAATCTCCCCTGCGATCCAGCCGAGGCCCGGCGTGATGCCGTGCTCGAGCCCACGCTCGGCCATCAGCTGCATGCCGACGCAGATACCGAGGAAAGGTTTGCCTTTGGTGAGGACCTGCTCGGTCAGTGCCTCCACCATGCCGGGCAGCGCGTCGAGCCCGCGCCGGCAGGCGGCGAAGGCGCCCTGGCCGGGCAGGATGATGCGATCGGCCGCGCGCACCGCATCGGCCTCGGTGGTGACGGCGATCTCGGCCGCGACGGCCCCCTCCCGCACCACACGTTCCAGCGCGCGGCGGACAGAGGCGAGGTTGCCCGAGCCGGGGTCAATGACCGCGATCTTCATGGGGCCGACGTGACGAGGTCGGGCCGCTGCTGCGCCAGGCGGAACAGCGCCTGGTCCGGGTCACGGGCCGCGACAACGCCAAGCGGCGTGAGGCCCTGGCGTTCCAGCCGCGCGCGCAGCCGGTCACGGCCCTCGAAGCCGGCCAGCAGGTGAACCGCCAGCAGCAGCACCGACGATGCCGGGTCCGGCACCAGCACGGCCAGCGCGACGATGACCGCGAGCATCGCCATCCCCTCCAGCCACAGGCGCTGGGCGAAGAACCAGAAGGGCCCGAACAGCACGGGCCAGAGGCTGAAGGCGTCGCGCAGGATCACCGGCGCGCGGCGCTTCGGCGCCGGCCAGCCATCCGGCCCCGTGCGCGGCGGCGCGGGCGGGTCGCCATGGACGGTGTAAAGCCGCACCTCAGAGCGCGCCCTTGGTCGAGGGGATGGCGCCAGCCGCGCGCGGGTCGGGCTCCACCGCCTGCCGCAGCGCGCGGGCAAGCGCCTTGAAGCAGGCCTCCGCGACATGGTGCGCGTTGGTGCCGGCCTTGAGCGTGACATGCAGGGTGATACCCGCGTTGAACGCCAGCGCCCGGAAGAACTCCTCGACCAGCTCGGTGTCGAAGGTGCCGATCTTCGGGCGCTGGAAGACGACGGACCAGGCGAGGAACGGGCGGCCGGAGACATCCAGCGCGGCTTCCGCCAGCGCCTCATCCATCGGGATCAGGGCGGCGCCGTAGCGGCGGATGCCGCGCTTGTCGCCGAGTGCCTGGCGGATCGCCTGGCCGATCACGATGCCGACATCCTCGGTCGTGTGGTGGTCGTCGATGTGCAGATCGCCCTTGGCCTGGACCGTCAGGTCCAGCAGCGCATGCCGCGCGAGCGCGGTCAGCATGTGGTCGAGGAAGCCGACGCCGGTGGCGATCGTCGCCTGCCCGGTCCCGTCGAGGTCCAGGCTGACGCGGATGTCGGTCTCGGAGGTGGCGCGCGCGATCTCCGCGCGGCGGGCGGTCATGGCTTCGCGTTCCGGTTGCGGCTGCTGACTGACTGCCCCTTTACGCCGCAGGGCGCCGCTTGGCGAGGGGTTGGTGCCTCCCGCTCGCGCGGGTGTGGGGGGCGCATTGCCCAAGCCGCCCGGGACGGCCATCTATGGGGTCATGAGCCAATCTCCGCACGACCCCGCCGGCTGGCACGGCACCACCATCCTCTGCGTCCGCAAGGACGGGCGGGTCACCATGGCGGGCGACGGGCAGGTCTCGCTCGGGCAGACGGTGGTGAAGGGCAATGCCCGCAAGGTGCGCCGCATCGCCCAGGGCAAGGTGCTGGCCGGCTTCGCCGGGGCCACGGCGGACGCCTTCACCCTGCTGGAACGGCTGGAGGCGAAGCTGGAGCGCTTCCCCGACCAGCTGGAACGCGCCTGCGTGGAGCTGGCGAAGGATTGGCGCACCGACCGCTACCTGCGCCGGCTGGAGGCGCTGCTGGCGGTGGCCGATGGCAAGCGGTCGCTGCTGCTGACCGGCCAGGGCGATGTGCTGGAGCCGGAGGATGCGGTGATCGGCATCGGCTCCGGCGGCAACTACGCACTGGCCGCGGCGCGCGCGCTGCTGCCGGTGGACGGCCTCGGCGCGGAGGAAATCTGCAAGCGCGCGATGAAGATCGCCGCAGACATCTGCGTCTACACGAACGGCAACATGGTGCTGGAAAGCCTGGAATCGTGAGCAAGACCTGGAACCAGCGGCCGGCGCAGCCGGCCGAGGCGCCGAACGGCGCCCGCCGCCTATGCGGCGAGCCAAGCCCGCGGATGCGGGCGCCGGCGCTTGAGGCCCAAATATCATGAACGAAGCGGTCAATCTCTCGCCCCGGGAAATCGTCTCGGAGCTCGACCGCCACATCGTCGGCCAGCAGGACGCGAAGCGCGCGGTCGCGATCGCGCTGCGCAACCGCTGGCGCCGGCAGCAACTCCCGCCCGGCCTCCGGGAAGAGGTCGTGCCGAAGAACATCCTGATGATCGGCCCCACGGGCTGCGGCAAGACCGAGATCGCGCGGCGCCTGGCGAAGCTCGCCAACGCGCCCTTCCTCAAGATCGAAGCGACCAAGTTCACCGAGGTCGGCTATGTCGGCCGCGACGTGGACAGCATCGTGCGCGACCTGGTCGAGGCCTCCATCACCCAGATGCGCGACACCGCGCGGAAGAACGTGCAGGCCAAGGCGGAACTCGCCGCCGAGGAACGCCTCGTCTCCGCGCTGGTGGGTGAGGGCGCCTCCGGCGAGACACGGATGAAATTCCGCCGGATGCTGCGCGAAGGCCAGCTGGAAAGCCGCGAGATCGAGGTGCAGGTCACCGATGCCGGCGGCGGGATGCCGATCGGCATGATGGACCTGCCCGGCGCGCAGGGCCTGCAGATGCAGCAGATGCAGGACATGCTGGGCAAGATGTTCGGCGGGCGCACGAAGCCGCGGAAGATGAGCGTCGCTGAAGCGCGCATCGCGCTGGTGAAGGACGAGGCCGACAAGCTGCTCGACCAGGAGCAGCTGACGCGGGACGCGGTCGCGAATGCCGAGAATAACGGCATCGTCTTCATCGACGAGATCGACAAGGTCTGCGCGCGCACCAGCGAAGGCGGCGTGCGCGGCGGCGATGTCAGCCGCGAAGGCGTGCAGCGGGATTTGCTGCCGCTGATCGAAGGCACGACGGTGACGACGAAGCACGGGCCGGTGAAGACGGACCACATCCTGTTCATCGCTTCCGGCGCCTTCCACATGGCCAAGCCCAGCGACCTGCTGCCGGAATTGCAGGGCCGCCTGCCGATCCGCGTCGAGCTGAAGGCGCTCGGGCGCGAGGATTTCCGGCGCATCCTGACCGAGCCGGAGCATTCCCTGGTGAAGCAGTACATCGCCTTGCTTGGCACCGAGGGCGTGACGCTGGACGTGACCGACGATGCGGTGGACGCGCTGGCCGAGCTCGCGGCGGAGATCAACGCGACGGTCGAGAATATCGGCGCGCGGCGTCTGGCGACGGTGATGGAGCGCCTGCTGGACGAGATTTCCTTCACCGCCTCCGATCGGAACGGAGAGACGGTGACGGTGGATGGCGCGCTGGTGCGCGGCCGCGTCGCGCCGCTCGCCGCCAGCGCGGACCTGAGCCGCTTCATCCTGTAATAACAGTCGTGGACACGGCGGGGCGCGGGGCGTTATAACCTCCGTGGACACGGAGGTGCCGCCATGGCGACCCTGAAGCTGCGTGCGATCGGCAATTCGGTGGGCGTGGTCCTGCCGAAGGATCTGCTGGCCAGGCTCGATCTGCAGGAAGGCGACACGCTGCATGTCGTCGAGGCGCCAGATGGGCTGCGTCTCCAGCGCGCTGATCCGGAGTTCGAGCGGCAGATGGACGCGGCACGCGAGGTGATGCGCCGCCGCCGCGCTGTGCTGCGCGAACTGGCGAAGTAGCAGCCCCATGACCGAGCCCGAGTGGATCGGCGTGGCGGTCGCGCTGGCCATCCACGAGGAACAGATCGCCGAGCATGGCGGCGGCGAGGGCGTGCGCGACGCCGGCCTGCTGGAAAGCGCACTGGCGCGCCCGCGCAATGCCTGGGGCTATGGCGTGACGGACCTCTGCGCGCTGGCGGCGTCGCTCGGCCATGGCATCGCGCGCAACCATCCCTTCGTGGACGGCAACAAGCGCACGGCCTTCGTCGCGGTGGAAACCTTCCTGATCCTGAACGGCGTGGAGCTGATGGCGGGCGATGCCGACTGCGTCGTTGCCATGCTCGACCTCGCCGCCGGCGAGATGACGGAAGACGAATTCGCCGCCTGGCTCCGCGACCACACGGCGCAGCGCTGAACCCAGCCCCGCGCCACCCCATATGAGCCACGTCATGTCCGCCGTCGCCAACCTCCCCGCCGATCCTGGCCTGCCCGAGACCGCACGCGCGGACCTCGCCCGCGCGGTTGCGCGGCTTGAGGATGTCTCTCTCGCCGCGCGGCTCGCTGCGGCCGTCGGCGCGCCGGTCGAGGCGCTGAAGGCGCGCCTGCCCGGCCCCGTGCAGGGCATGCTGGACGGCGCGGTGCGCCGCGCGCTGTCGGCAGCGATGGACGCCGCGCTGAAATCCGATCCTGCGCGCAGCACCGGCGCGCTGCCGTCTGCCTGGTTCCATCGCGGCCTTGCCGCAGCGACGGGCGCGGCCGGCGGCGCGCTCGGCCTGCCAGGGACGCTGATGGAGCTGCCCGTCTCCACCACGCTGCTGCTGCGCCAGATCGCCGCCGTCGCCGCCGAAAATGGCGAGGATCTGGCCGATCCCGCGATCGCCGCCGAATGCCTTAAGGTCTTTGCGCTTGGCGGGCGCGATGCGCGCGATGATGCGACCGAGAGCGGCTATTTCACCGTCCGCCTGGCACTGGCGGAGGCGCTGAAAGGCGCGGTGGGCCAGGGGCTGGCCGGCGCGGTGCTGCCAGGTTTCCTCGGCGCGATCGCCGCCCGCTTCGGCGGGCCGGTGGCGCTCAAGATCTCGGCCCAGGCCGCGCCGCTGATCGGCGCGGCAGCGGGGGCCGCCGTGAACCTCGCCTTCCTCGAGCATTTTCGGAGCGTCGCGGCGGGGCATTTCACCGTGCGGCGGCTGGAACGGATCCACGGCACGGCCCGTGTCCAGGCCGCCTATGCGGCCATCCAGGCGACCCGCGACGCCCGCTTCAACGGGTGAGGTTGGCGCGCCGCGCGCTTCGTGCGATGCACGCGCCACATTGCTTGGGAACAAACACACCATGCCGCTGCAGATGAACGACCTGGTCGAGGGCGAGGGCCCGATGGCCCTCTCGGGCAAGCAGGTCACGGTGCACTACACCGGCTGGCTGTTCGACCCGAAGGCGGACGAGACCAAGGGCCGGAAGTTCGACAGCTCCCGCGATCGCGCGGAGCCCTTCAGCTTTCCGCTCGGCGCCGGCCATGTGATCCAGGGCTGGGACCGTGGCGTGGCCGGGATGAAGGTTGGCGGGCAGCGCCGCCTGACCATCCCGGCCGAGATGGGCTATGGCGCGCGCGGCGCCGGCGGCGTCATCCCGCCGAATGCGACGCTGGTCTTCGACGTGGAACTGCTGGCCGTCGGCTGAGGCGCCCCGATGACCGGAGGGGCACCAGCCCCGAAGGTCTGAATCGGGTCGCCCCACAGGCAAGTCCCTGACGGAGGGCCAGAGTTTCCACCGGCCCCCGCAGCGGCTATGGAGCGCGCGCCATGACCGACACGCCCGCCCTCCCCGACCGTCTCTCCGTGGACCCGCGCAGCCCGCATCACGATGCGGCGCTGCTGCAGCGGGGCATCGGCATCCGCTTCAACGGGGCGGAGAAGACGAATGTCGAGGAATACTGCATCAGCGAGGGCTGGGTCCGCGTCGCCGTCGGCAAGACGCTGGACCGCCGCGGCAACCCGCTGACCATCAAGTTGCAGGGCAAGGTCGAGCCCTATGTGAAGGACGAACCGCCCGCCGAGGACTGATCCGGTGACCGGTCCCCAGCCCGGTTTCGCCTGGGCGCCCCTGGTGCCGGAGCTGCTGGTCACCGACCTCGCCGCCAGCCTGCGCTTCTGGTGCGGCGCCTGCGGCTTCGCCGTGCTCTATGACCGACCGGAGGAAGGCTTCGCCTATCTGCACCGCGACGGCGCGCAGGTGATGCTGGAAGCGGTGACGGCGCCTGGCCGGCACTGGGTGACCGCGCCGCTCGAGGCGCCGCTCGGCCGCGGCATGCATTTCCAGATCGAGGTCGCGGCGCTGGAGCCGATCCTGGAAGCGCTGGCCGCGCAGGCTTGGCCGCTCTGGCTCGCGCCGGAGGAGAAGTGGTACCGCGCCGGCAAGATCGAACACGGCCAGCGCCAGTTCCTGGTGCAGGACCCCGATGGCTATCTGCTGCGCTTCTGCACCGGGATCGGAACGCGCTCGGCGCGATAAGGCCGCCTCAGCCCTTCCCGCCGAAGAGCCGCCGAAACTTCGCCCAAAACCCCTCGCCACGCGCGGCGATCTTCTGGTGGCTCACATGCGGGCGCCGCGACGGCGGGGGCAGGGCGCTCGCGACCGTGTGCCGCCCGGCATCGCCGGCCTCAATCAGCCGCGCCTCCAGCGTGATGACCTGCGCCACCGGCTCCGACGGCTGCTGCTCCATCAGCCCGCGCGCGGTGGCGGCGGCGTCGTCCCAGGCTTCGGCGCGGCGCAGCGCATCCACCACCCGCACTGTCTGTTCCGCATCGAGCGCCGGCCCGCCGCGCCAGAGCGCCACCGCATCCAGCCGCCAGGCGCGCGCCAGATCCGGCCGCCCGAGGTCATCCGCCACCCAGGCCGCCTGCAAGGTCGCCTCGGCCGCGGCGTGCAACGCGCCCGTCTCCTCCAGCACCAGGCCATAGGCCAGGAAGCGACGGGCCAGCGGCGGGATGGCGTTGTCGGCCAGCAGCGCGCGGAAGGGCGCGGCGCGCACTGCCTCGGCGGCCGCCGGATGGGCGCGGGCGATGTCGGGCGCGCAATAGCCGCAGCCCGGACATTGCTGCAGCCAGCGCGCCATGGTGGAGCGCACCGGCTCCCCCGGGCGCAGATCGAGGTCGGGCGCCTGCTCGGGCGGCGGCGGGCGGAAGGGCGGTTGCCGGCTCTCGGTGCCGCAGACGCCGCAGCGGATCGCGCCGACGGCCGCGGACCGTGACCCGGGCGAGGGGATCTCGGCCATGCCCCCAACCTAGTCACGCCGACGCCGGGCGCGAAGGGGCAAGCGCGGGAATGTTGCCGGGTGGGGCATGGCGTCGCTAAACCACCGCCCATGCCACGCGGCGACCTCTTTCCCGATATCGCTCCCTATGAAACCGGGCTGCTGCCGCTCTCGGGCGGGCATGTCATGTATTGGGAGCAGGTCGGCAATCCGCGCGGCCAGCCGGCGCTGTTCCTGCATGGCGGCCCCGGCGCCGGGGCGGGCGCCATCCATCGCCGCTTCTTCGACCCGCATCACTGGCGCATCGTGATCTTCGACCAGCGCGGCGCCGGCCGATCCCGACCTTTGGGCGAATTGCGCGACAACACCACGCCGAACCTGGTGGCCGATATCGAGGTGCTGCGGCGCTTCCTCGGCATCGAATCCTGGCTGCTGTTCGGCGGCTCCTGGGGCTCGACGCTCGCGCTGGCCTATGCCCAGTCGCATCCCGATCGCGTCGCGGGCTGCGTGCTGCGCGGTGTCTTTCTCGGCCGGCCGAGCGAGGTGGAGTGGTTCCTCTACGGGCTCCGCCGCGTCTTCCCCGATGCCTGGCAATCCTTCGCCGAGCACATCCCCGCGGCCGAACGCCACGACCTGCTGAGCGCCTATCTGAAGCGGCTCTGCGATCCCGACCCGCTGGTGCACGGCCCCGCCGCGCGGGCCTGGAGCCTGTATGAGGGCAGTTGCTCCACCTTGCTGCCGAACCCCGAGACGGTGGCGAGCTTCGCGCAGGACCGCAGTGCGCTGGGGCTGGCGCGGATCGAGGCGCATTACTTCGCGCACGACCTGTTCCTGCCGGAGGGCGGGCTGCTGGGCGGCATGGACCGCATCGGGCACATCCAGGCGGAGATCGTGCAGGGCCGCTACGACATGGTCTGCCCCCCCGACACCGCCTTCGACCTCGCCGCCGCCTGGCCCCGCGCGCGGCTGACGGTGGTGCCCGATGCCGGGCATAGCGCGCTGGAGCCGGGGGTGCGGACGGCCCTGGTCAGCGCGGTGGAAAGGTTTCGCCGGCGGGGGTGATCAGCTGCGGAATCGCACCGTCAGGCTGTCGCGCGTCGGCCCGCGCTTCGGCACCGAGATGCGGCGCGCCACGGCCGGCGTGCCCCGGCGGTCCACCATGCGGATGAAATGCGGCCGGTCGAGCGGCCGCAGCGAATCCACCGTCGCATAGGGCGCCACGTCGCCGGTACTCGACGAGGCCGCGCCAGCAATGCAGTCGCGGAACTCCACGCGGCCGAAATCGGGCAGGGGGAACTTGTCGCTTCGGCCCATCACCGTCGGGCGCTCCACGCACCACACGGCGGCCATGCCGTCCACCGGCGCGGGCTTCGATCGGGCCGGACCGCCAGGCGACGCTGTCCTCTGTGCCGCGAGCCTCGTTGCGGATGCACATCACGACGCGTTCGGGCGAATGCAGCGCCAGCCAGCAGGACACCTCGTCGCCGGGGCGGACGACGAAATCGGTGAAGGGCACCTCGCCGTCGTTGCGGCCGCGCACCCACCACTGCGCCCAGGCATAGGCCTCGACCCAGCGGTCCTCGCCCTTGAACATCTCCGCCGTCGTCGTGCCGATCTGCGGCAGCGAACCCGCGACGTCGCGGTGCCCGTCGAGCCCGATCCAGACCGAGACGCGGCGCGACAACGGGTCGGTGGTAAGGCTGCCCGGGATGGGTGGCGCCGCGCCCGACTAGTTGCGGCTGGCCTGCCAGCGCGTCGCCACCTGCCCCGCGAAGCCCGAATTGACCGCGGAGGCGCGGCGCAGCCGCTCCAGCAGCACGCCCTCGCGCGGGGCCGCCTCCGCCCTGGCCGCGGCGAGGATTTCCTCGGCCGCAGCGATGATGTCGCCCATCGCGTCAGCTCCACTCGGCGCGGGCGGCCTTGATCATCGCGGCGCAGAGCGGCGTGTCCTTCAGCGCTTCCGCGACCTTCCCCGCCAGCTCCGCCCCGGCTTCCGTGTCGCTGCGGTAGTGCACGCCGGCGATCTCGCGGTTGCGCCCGATGCGCGCGGCGAGCGCGTTGACCGCCGGCATGATCGCGGCCTGCGCCGAATCGCCGAGCGCGGCGCGGATGCCGTGCGCGATCAGATGCGCCTGCGTCGCATGGCCCGAGGGATAGGCGCCATGGCCCGGCACCTCGATCGGCGGCTGCAGCGCGGCGCAGACCTGAGAGGGGCGGCGGCGGTCGTCGATCAGCTTGAAGTGTTGCACCGCGAACCCGCCGACCAGCATGCCGACCTGCATCAGCGCGAAGGTCGCCGGATGGCTGTCGGTGGTGGCGCAGAGCAGGTCCATGAACCCGCTGGTGAAGCTGCCGCTCTGCGACAGTATCTCGTCCATCGCGTCCGGCCGCTCGTCCTTGGCCAGCACGATCAGCGCATCGATTTCCGCGTCCACCGCCGCCTTGAGATCGAGGCCACCCCGGGTCAAGCGCTCGCGCCAGCCGGGGATGGTGAGGCCACCGGGACCGGTCGCGCCCTTGCCGGCCTCACGCTGGCGGTTGCGCCAGGCGGGCGTGTCCGTGAACTCGGCGAGCGCATGCCAGGCGCGCCATTCGGAAGACCAGCGCCGACCCAAGGAGCCGTCGTGGTTCGCCCGGAAGCCGGGATCGGCGATCGGCTTGAAGGCGTAGCCCGAGGAGCTGGCGACGAAGGTCATGTCCGCGCGGTCGACGAAGACAGCTCCGCCGGCGGCGTTCCTGGCATGGCCGGTGTTGCCCGAGTTCCCGGTCTTGCCAGTGTTCCCCGTCATCGCTTCCCCCTTGTGACCCGCCCGGCGGGCGTATCAGTCCGGCAGCCCGGCAGGCCGGAGCCGTGGGACGACATCCTCCCGCTGCGTGCCCTGCAGCGGCGTGCGCGCCGCGAAGGCGGCGAGGCCGAAGCCCGGCTCTACCCAAGGCCCAGGCGAGGGCGTTGTTCGGCGTGGCGGCCAGGGCGCGGTCCAGGAGGCGTTGGCCGCCGGCGTGGTCGCGCCGCGTGCAGGCGACGACATAGGCCTGGATCGCGAGGGCGAGGCCGTCGTTGCGGTCGGCCTCGATCGCGCGGGTCGCGGCCTGTTCCGCCTCCGCCGTGTCGCGCGCGGCGTCGGCGGACCAGCCCTGGGCGATGCGCAGCACATGTACCCAGGCGGCGTAGGAATGCGCCGGCGCATAGCCGGGGTCGGCGGCCGTGGCGCGGCGCAGCAGCTCCCGCGCCTCCGTCAGGCTGCCGGCATCCAGCCGGCGCAGCCGGTCGAGCGCCAGCAGCACGAGGTCGTAGGCCGAGAGGCTGGTCGGCGGCTTGCGCAGCGCGCGGGCCAGCTCGTGCTCGCGTAGCTGGGGCGCGACGGCCGAGACCACCTGCTCCGCGATGCAATCCTGGAGGTCGAATAGCTCCTCCTCGATGCCGTCGTAGCGGTCGACGCACAGGATCGTGCCGCGTTCGGCATCCGTCAGCTCGGTGGTGATGCGCAGCCGGCCGGCCGCGCGGCGCACACCGCCATAGAGCACGTAGCGCACGCCGAGCTCGCGTCCCGCCGAACGGGCATCCAGCGTCTGCTGCGCGGAGGTCAGCGCCGCGCCGCGGCTGATCAAGAACACACCGTCGAGACCCGAGAGGGCATGCACGATGCCCTCGATGATGCCGTCGGCGAACCACGCCTCCTGCTGGTCGGGGTGGTCCTTGCGGAAGGGCAGCACGGCAATGGAAGGGCGGTCTTCGGCGCGCGAGGAGAGCAGCGCCGGGGCCGCCCCCGCCGGCGCATCCTCGATCACCTCCGCCTGCAGCAGGTAGCCGCGGCGCGGGATGGTTTTGAGAAGCCCGGCCCCGCCCTGGCCCATCGCCCTGCGGATCTCCACCACGCATTGCGTGACGCTGTCGTCGGTCACGAACAGGCCCGGCCAGACCGCGTCCAGAATCTCCTCTCGCGAGACCACGCGGCCGGCTTGGGACAGCAGGACGCGCAGCAGCTCGAAGGTTTTCGGGCGCAGCACGGAGGCAGAGCCATCAGGCGCCGTCAGGCTGCCCAGCCCCTCATCCAGCACACAATGGCCAAAGCGCAACCGCCGCATGCTGGCGGCCCGCGCCTGCAGGACACTCATGACAGCCTGCCTCCCGACCGCAACACCCCCGAACCGACGCGCCACCCTAAGGCAGAACCGAAGGCTTTGATGTTACATTAACAGTACAAATGCGTATTCGCAACCAATAGCGAAGCGCGCCAAGCCCGGCTTCGATTCTCTTTGATCCCCGGCAGGCAGGCGGCAAGAAACGTTCGCGCCAGCACGGAGCCCGCTTCGGACCGCCGGCGCCGGTTGCCGGGCGCGGCGGGCGGGTCTATCCGCAACGGTCATGGATCTCCCGCCCGCAGAGGCGGCGCCCAATGAAGGCCCGCTGCCAGCCTACCGCGCGATGCTCGCCGCCGGCACGCTGCACGCCGACCCCGCGCAGGGCCGCGCGGCGGAGGTGCTGCAGGACCTGTGGCGGCGCACCCGCGGCTACGACCCGCACCCCGAGGAACCCGAACAGGGCGGCTTCTTCGCCCGCTTCCTGCGCCGCAAGCCCGTCGCGGCCGAAGAAGCGCCGGCCGGCACGCCGATGGGCCTCTACCTGGTGGGGGAGGTCGGGCGCGGGAAATCCATGCTCATGGACCTCTTCTTCGAAACGGCCGAGGTCGCGCGGAAGCAGCGCATCCACTTCCACGAATTCATGCAGCACCGTGTGCATGCCCGCATCCATGCCTGGAAGCGCCAGCATGGCGATACGGCGGACCCCATCCCGCCGCTGGCAGACAGCATCGCCACCGAGGCCGCCCTTCTCTGCTTCGACGAGTTCCAGGTCCACGACATCGCGGATGCGATGATCCTCGGCCGGCTGTTCCAGGCGCTCTTCGCGCGCGGGACGGTGGTGGTGGCGACGTCGAACACCACGCCGGACGATCTGTTCAAGGGCCGCCCCGGGCGCGACGCCTTCCTGCCCTTCATCGGCCTGATCAAGCGCCGGCTGGAGGTGCTGGTGCTGGACAGCGCGCGCGACTACCGCCGCGCCCGCATCGTG
>JBIKSZ010000078.1:0-14773 GCA_044348345.1 Roseomonas sp.
GCGCGGCCTTCGTCGCGGCGGCCTGCTTCGGCGCGGCCTTCTTCGCGGCGGCCTTCTTCGGCGCGGCCTTCTTCGCGGCCGGCTTCTTGGCAGCGGCCTTCTTCGGCGCGGCCTTCTTCGCGGCAGGCTTCTTCGCCGTCTTCTTCGCGGCGGCCATGGCCATCGCCTGGGCGCGCGGCTCGGCGGTCTCGGCGGTCTCGATGATGTCCGTCATGCTGTCAGGTCCTTGATCGCAGTGTTGACGCTATGGGTTCTGGTCGCGGCACGCCGGCGCGAAGCAGGGCGCGGCGACCACGTAAACAGGGGGAGTGCGGCGCTGCGGCCGGCGCGGATCCCGTATCGCGCCGGGCCGGAGGCAGCTGGCCGGATGGGCGCTGGCGCCAGGGACGACGCGGGCTGCGCGGCAAGGCGCGCGACGCGTGCTCCGGCATCTCTCCCGCCGCGGCGCTGTGTGCTGGCTGCGATGCGCATCCTTTGCGTTGCCGCTCGGGGCGATCGCGGGCCAGGCGCCGGTCGGCGGTGCGGAGAAGGATGCGCGACTGATGCTCCCCTTCTCCCCGAGCCTGCGGTCCATGGACCGTTCCTTCCTGCTGCGCGCCCCGCTGCCGTGCCGCTTGCCGTCGCTCTCCGCCTCCGGCGTCGCTTCGCGCGACGAGCGTGGCTTCGATTTTCGGCGCGCGAATCGCGTCAAGCGAGTGCGTGCGATTCACACAAGATGCATGTGCAAGCGAACTGTCAAACGGTTTCGCACAAAACGCGCGCAGCGATGCGCAGAAGATGCGCGCGATGTGGCGCGAGGGATGCGCGGATGGCGCTGCGCGATGGTGCGGCAGCTGGGCGGCGCGGTGCAAAAGCGGATCGCCGCGCGTGCTGTCGATGTCCCGGCGCGCACGACTGCCGCCGGTCGGTCGAGACCGGCGCGCCCTGCGGCGCGCCGGTCATCAGGCGCGTGTCAGCCGCGGCGCGCCATCGGCACGACAGGGCGCTGCGCCGCGCCGGTGTAGTGCGACAGCGGGCGGATCAGGCGGTTATCCGCGCCCTGCTCGAAGACATGCGCCGCCCAGCCGGTGATGCGGGAGCAGACGAAGATCGGCGTGAAGAGCGGGATGTCGAAGCCCATCAGGTAGTAGGCAGGGCCCGCCGGGAAATCGAGGTTCGGGTGGATCTTCTTCTCCCGCAGCATGATGTCCGCCAGCACGCGGCTGGTCTCCATCCAGCGGCGGTCGCCCACCACCTCTGCCATCTTCTCGGCGTATTTCGTCATCGTCGGCACGCGGCTGTCGCCGCTTTTGTAGACGCGGTGGCCGAAGCCCATGACCAGGGCCTTGTGGTCGAACTTGCCGTGGATCCACTCCGCCGCCTGATCGGGGCCGCCGATCTCCGTCAGCATGTGCATCACCGCCTCATTGGCGCCGCCATGCAGCGGGCCCTTCAGCGCGGCGATGGCGGCCGCGATGGCGCCATGCAGGTCCGCCCCGGTCGAGGTCACCGTCCGCGCCGTGAAGGTGGACGCGTTGAAGGTGTGCTCGGCGTAGAGGATCATCGAGACGTCGAAGGACTTGATGACCTCCGGCTGCGGGACCTTCCCGAAGACCATATGGAAGAAGTTCTCGCAGAAGGGCAGGCCGGCATCGGGCGCAATCGGCTCAAGGCCCTTCGACAGCCGGTTGGTCGCCGCCACCGCGGTCGGGATCTTGGCCAGCAGCCGCATCGCCTTCCGCCGCTGGGCGGCGTCCGAGACATCGGCCGTCTCCGGATCCTCGGTCCCCATGAAGGAAACGGCGGTGCGGATCGCGTCCATCGGATGCGCATCCTTCGGAATCGCGCGCAGGACGGAGAGCATCGCCGGGGAGAGCGCGCGGTTCGCGCGTTCCTCGGCCTGGAAGGCCTTGAGCTGGGCGGCCGTCGGCAGTTCCCCGTGCCAGAGCAGGTAGGAGACCTGCTCGAAATCGGTCTCCTCGCAGAGATCCTGCACGGCATAGCCGCGATAGGTGAGGCTGTTGGTCTCCGGCATCACCTTGGAGACGGCGGAGACGTCGGCATAGACGCCGACCAGGCCCTTATAGAGGGTGGGTGTGGACTCGCTCATCGCGTTCCTCATGCGTGTTGTCTTGGGGGGCGGGTGGTCCGAGGTCTCGCACCCCCACCCCAACCCTCCCCCGCCCCGGGGTCCCCGCGCGGCTTGCCGCGTGGGGTGGGCTACGGGGGAGGGAGAGGTTGGCTCTCAGAAGATGCCCGGCTTGCTCACGGCGAGCTTGCCCGCCGGCAGCACCACGTTCAGCACCTGCAGCTCGCCCGCCGGGATGCTCGCCAGGTCCTGCACATCGGCGAGGAAGCGGTTCGCCTCCCGCGTCGTGATCAGGCCCTCGGTCAGCGTCCGGAACTTCTCGACATACTGGTCACGCGCGAAGGGGCGGGCGCCGTTCGGGTGGGCATTCGCCACGCCGAGCTCATCCACCAGCTTCGAGCCATCCGCGAACTCGATCTCGACCCGTCCGCCGAAGGACAGCTCGTTCGGGTCCCGGGAGTGGTACTTGCGGGTCCACTCCGCCTCCTCGCGGGTCTCGATCTTGTGCCAGAGCCGGACAGTGTCGGCGCGCTGCGCCCGCTTCGGGGCGTAGCTGTCCGCGTGGTGCCAGCGCCCGTCCTGGAGCGCGACGGCGAAGATGTACATGATCGAATGGTCCAGCGTCTCGCGGCTGGCCTTCGGGTCCATCTTCTGCGGGTCATTCGCCCCGGTGCCGATCACGTAGTGGGTGTGATGGCTGGTGTGGATGGTGATCCGCTTGATCGCCTCGAAATCCTTGATCTGGGTCCGCATGCGGAAGGCGAGGTCGATCAGCGCCTGGCTCTGGTACTCGGCCGAGTGCTCCTTCGTGTAGCTGTCGAGGATGGCGCGCTTCGCCTCCCCGGGCTCGGGCAGCGGCACTTCATAATAGGTGGGGTCATAGACCGTCTTGCGGCCCTTGCTGTCGGCCTGCGTCCGGCCGCTCAGCACCCAGGCGATGACGCTGTCCTCGCCTTCATAGATCGGGGACGGCGCACCCTCGCCGCGCATGCAGCGGTCCACCGCCTCCACCGCGAGCTTGCCGGCATGGGCCGGGGCATAGGCCTTCCAGCTGCTGATCTCGCCCTTCCGGCTCTGGCGGAAGGAGACCGAGGTGTGCAGCGCCTGTTGGATGGACTGGAACACCACCTCCTGCTTCAGGCCGAGCAGCGTGCCGATGCCGGCGGCCGCCGCGGGGCAGAGATGGGCGATGTGGTCCACCTTGTGCTCATGCAGGCAGATGGAGCGCACCAGGTCGATGTGCAGCTCATAGGACGTCGCCAGCCCGCGGATCAGGTCGCGCCCCGACCGGCCCATGGTCTGCGCCACCGCCAGCACGGGCGGGATGTTGTCGCCCGGGTGCGAGTAATCCGCCGCCAGGAAAGTGTCGTGGAAGTCGAGCTCGCGCACCGCCGTGCCATTCGCCCAGGCCGCCCATTCGGGGCTGACGGTCGTGCCCGACTTCACACCGAACACCGTGCCGCCGCCCTTGCGCGCATGACCCAGCGCCATGCCGCGCGCCGAGACGACGGGCCGGCGGTTGATCGCCGCGATCGCGACCGAGGCGTTGTCGATGATCCGGTTGATGATCATCGCCTGCACGTCCTTCGGGACGGCGACCTTGTCGGTGGCCACAGCCGCCATCTTCCAGGCCAGCTGGTCCTCGCGCGGGAGCAGCGCCTTGGACGGGTGAACCTTCACCGCGTGCTTCTTCATCTCTCTTCCCTCATCCCTGCCGTGGGACACGACATATTCGCTTTCTGCGCCCGCGCAGCATGATCGTCCATTCCGATTGGGCAAGCGCTGCGATATGGATTTCGTATCGCGCCCCGGCTAAATCCCCGCGCGCAAGGTTCAGGCTGGCCAAGGTCCAAGACCAAGAGAGATCGGGGAGCGTCATGGATTTCCGCCTCGTCCGCCGCCTCGGCCATTTCCTCGCCGTCGCCGAGGAAGGGCATTTCGGCCGCGCCGCCGCACGGCTCGGCATCTCCCAACCGCCGCTGACCGCGCAGATCCAGGCGCTGGAAAAGGAGCTCGGCGTCCAGCTGCTGGAGCGCACCGGCAAGGGCGCGCGCCCGACCCGCGAAGGGGAAGCGCTGATCCCCCTCGCGCGACGCCTCGCGCAGGATGCGGGCGAGTTGGAGTCGCTGGCGCGCGAATTGCGCGCGGGCCGGCACGCACCGATCTCCATCGCCTGCGTCACCTCGGCGCTGTTCGACTTTCTTCCCCCCCTGGTGCGTGCGCTGCAGGCCGCGCGGCCGGATGCCGCCGTCTCCGTCCGTGAACTCGACACCACCGATGCGGTCGAGGCGCTGCGGCGCGGCGAGGTGGACCTCGCCCTGCTGCGGCTCGAGCGCGACCGGCATCCGGTGAAGCTCCGCCCACTCGGGCGCGATGTGCTGGCGGCGGCGCTCCCCTCCGGCCACCGGCTGGCGGATAGCACCGCGCCGCTGCCGCTGGCCCAGCTGGCGGATGAGCCACTGCTCATCCTGCCGCGCGGCATCAGCCCGGCCTATTCGGATGCGATGGTCACCGCCTGCCGCGACGCTGGCTTCACCCCGCGCGTGGTGCGCGAGGTGGGCAGCGCCATGGCGCAGCTCGGCTTCGTCGCGGCCGGGCTTGGCGTCGCGCTGGTGAGCGCCGGCATGGCCCGCCTGCGTCCCCCCGGCGTCGCCTTCCGCGAGTTGGAGGGGCCGGTGCATGCCGTGGGCGTCGCGCTCGCCTGGAATGCGGAACGCGAAAGCGAGGCGACGCGGCTCGCGCTCGACTTCGCCGAGATGATCTTCCCCGGCGGCATCGCAACCTGAGGCCCCGCGCCTGATGCCTCGTATCGCCGCCGGGGGCCCGGTTCCAACCGCGCGCGACGCGGGCTAGCTTCCCCCCGACGCTTCAAGGGTCCCGATCATGTCCGACGCCACCCCCTTCGATCTGGTTCTCACCGGCGACGTGGTGCTCGCCGACCGCGTGATCGCGGGCGGCTATGTCGCCATGCGCGGTGAGGCCATCGCCGCCATCGGCGAAGGCACGCCCCCGCCCGCGAAGCAGGTGGCGCGCCATGACGGCAAGCTGATCCTGCCGGGCCTGGTGGATGGGCACATGCACACCTCCAGCAGCACCGGCTGGCCGGGGATCGAAGGCTCGACCCTCTCGGCCGCCGCCGGCGGCGTCACCACGGTCTGCGACATGCCCTATGACGTGCCGCAGCCCGTCACCTCGGCGGCCATTTTCGCGGAGAAGGTGGAATGGGTGAACCGTCTGGCGCATGTGGATGTCGCGCTTTACGGCACCATCAAGAAGACCGGGGGGCTTGAGGATATTGCGGCCATCGCGGAAGCCGGCGCCTCGTCCTTCAAGGTTTCCACCTATGAATACGACGCGCACCGTTTCCCGCGCATCGACCACCCCACCATGCTCTCGGCCTTTGGGGAGATCGCGAAGACCGGGCTGATGGTCGCGGTCCACAATGAAGACCAGGAGCTGGTCGTGAAGCTGTCGGAAGCCGCAAAGGCCGCCGGCAACACCAGCCCGATCTGGCATTGCCGCACCCGCCCGCCGATCACCGAGACCATGGCAGATCTCGAGATCTTCGAGATGGCGCTGGAGACGGGCGCGCATGTCCACATCGCCCATTCCTCCCTCGCGCGCGGCTTCGAGCTGGCGAAGATCTATCGCGGCCAGGGCGCCAAGACCTCGGGCGAGGCCTGCATCCAGTATCTCTGCATGACCGAGGACGACATGGCCCGCCTGCAGGGCTTCGGGAAGTGCAACCCGCCCTTCCGCACCGCGGCCGAGGTGGAGCGCATGTGGGGCGCGGTGGATCAGGGCATCGTCGCCTATGTCTCGACCGACCACGCGCCCTGGCCGCGGCAGCGCAAGGAATATGCGGGCGACATCTTCGCCGTCGGCGCCGGTCTGACGGGCATGCAGTCCTTCGCGCCGCTGATGTATTCGCTGCTGGCCGAGCGCGGCCTGCCGCCCACTGTCATGGCCCGCCTCTGCTCCGAGGAGCCGGCGCGTTTCCACGGCCTCGACCCGAAGAAGGGCGGCATCCGCCTCGGCGCCGACGCCGATTTCTGCGTGCTGGAGCGCGGGGACTTCGTCTTCGACGAGGCGAGCATCCACGACCGCGACGATGCGCGCTGGTCGCCCTATCATGGCCGTCCGATGAAGGCCCGCGTCGCCGCCACCTGGCTGCGCGGCCGGCAGATCTGGAACGGGTCGGAGGTGACGGCGAAGCCGGGCGCCGGGCGCTTCGTGCCGCGCCAGCATCGCCGCAGCGCACTCGACGCATGATGCCAAACGCGCAAAGTTCTGACCTGCGGCCCGAAGGGCCGAGGCCGCGAATGCGGCCCGCCGCTTATGCGGCGAAGCCAAGCCGCGCGGATGCGCGGCGCCCGGCGTCTGAGGGGCACAAAGGTGAAACCTTTGTGCGCTTGATATGAGCGAACCTACGCGCCCGCCGAGCCAGCGCTGGATCAAGCGCCCGCCGCGCCCGTCGCGCGCGAAGCCGCCGGTCGCGCGGCGCCAGGCGCCGGGCATGGGTGCGCTGCTGATCGCGATCGGCTTCGGGGTTTGCGCCGGGCTGCTCGGCGCCGTGGTGGGGCCGAAGCTGCTACCCGACCAGCCGGGCATGGCCGGGCTCTTCGCCGGGCTCGGTCTTGCCATCGGCTTCATGGCCTTCTGGAAAGGCATGGGCGGCACCCGCGAGGATATCAGGAACCTGTTCAGATGACCCGTCGTCTCACCGTTGCGGGCGCGCAGATGGGCCCGACCCAGCGCGCCGACAGCCGCGCCGCCACCCTCGCCCGCATGATCGCGCTGCTGGAGCAGGCCGCCGCGAAGGGCGCGAAGCTCGTGGTCTTCCCCGAGCTCGCCTTCACCACCTTCTTCCCGCGCTGGCCGATGGGCTGCGACGATGCCGAGCTGCTGTCGAGCTTCGAGACGGCGATGCCGAACGCGGCCGTGCAGCCGCTGTTCGACCGCGCGCGCGCGCTCGGCATCGGCTTCTATGTCGGCTACGCCGAACTGACGGCGGACGGGCACCGCTTCAACAGCGCCATCACCGTCGGGCCGGATGGGGCGATCCTGTTCAAGTACCGCAAGGTCCACCTGCCGGGCAGCGACCATGTGAAGGACGGGCAGCGCTACCAGCAGCTGGAAAAGATGTATTTCGAGTATGGCGACCTCGGCTTCCCCGTCGCGCGCGGGCCGGAAGCCTGGGGACGGCCGGTGCTCGGCATGCTGGTCTGCAATGACCGCCGCTGGCCCGAGGGCTGGCGCTGCCTTGGCCTGCAGGGGGTGGAGCTGGTGATGATCGGCTACAACTCGGCGGCCTATGACCCGAATGGCGGCGAGGGCGAAAGCGCCGAACTCCGCACCTTCCACTCGACGCTCGCCGCGCAATCCAACGCCTATATGAATGCGACCTGGGCGATCTCGGTCGCCAAGGCCGGCAACGAGGATGGCGCGGGGCTGATCGGCGGCTCCTGCATCGTGGACCCGAACGGGGTCGTGGTGGCGCAGGCCAAGACGCTGGGCGACGAGGTCATCGTGGCCGAGATCGACTTCGATGCCTGCGAGCAGGGCAAGGAGAAGATGTTCAACTTCGCCCAGCACCGCCGCCCGCAACACTACGGGCGCATCGTGGAGCAGGTCGGCGCAACGCCGCCGGCCTGAGGCATCACCGGATCGAGCGTCAGTAGCGCCGCCGCCAGGCGGCCATCAGCACGTTCGATCCCTCCCACACGCCGTTCATGTGGCCGAACATGCCGCTGCGATGATGGTAGCGGATCACCACCTCGTCGCGCGGCGTGTCGGGCAGGGAGAAGACAAGCTCGGGCGAGAAATAGTGCAGCCATTTCGAGCGGTTCGGCTCGGGCCGCGCGGGGGTGCCTGTCTCGGCCTCCGGCAGGGTGTCGAGCCAGTGCAGGCCCGTGCTCAGCCCGAAGGCGGTGTAGAGCCGGTTGCGCCAGGGGAAGCCATCGTAGCGGAGATAGAAGGCGCCCCAGGCCTCAAGGCTGTCGGTATCGCCGAAGCGATAGCCGCCGCCGATCTCGGCATCCACGGTGAAGTCCCGCCAGAAGCGCCCGAAGCGGTAGTTGTGCGAGGCGCCGAGGAAGAGTTCCCGGCCCCAATCATAGCTCCAAGGCTGCACGGCAATGTCGCGCACATCGCCATCGCGCGCTGAAGGCCCGATCCACAGGGACAGGCTTCGGCGCAGCGCGTCGCGCGCCAGGCGCGGGTCGGGCGGCTCGTCCCGCACGGCCTCGTTGGCCGGTTGATCGGCGGACCCTGTGGCCTGGGCAGCCAGTTGGGTGGCCGCCACGGCGAGCACTGCGCTGAGAACGACACGCAGGACGACGACGCAGCGAGACATGTCACGAATTTCAGCCATCAAGATCCCATAGTCTTGAATCGACTTCGAAACAATGTGCCGCTTCGCTTGACCCCCCGTGGTTCAACCTCAATCGTCCCGACATCCCGCCGCGTGAAGGTCCAGCATGTCCCGCCGCCTTGTCGTCGCCGCTGCCCAGATGGGGCCGATCCAGAAGGCCGAAGCGCGCGATGTCGCCGTCGCGCGCATGGTCGCGCTGATGGAAAAGGCCGCGCGCCGCGGGGCGGAGGTCGTGGTCTTCCCCGAACTCGCGCTGACCACCTTCTTCCCGCGCTGGTACCATGAGGACCTGACCGAGGCCGACCATTGGTACGAGCATGCGATGCCCTCCAACGCGACGGCGCCGCTGTTCGACGCGGCGCGGCGGCTCAATCTCGGCTTCCACCTGGGCTACGCGGAAAAGACGCCGGACGGCCATCGCTTCAATACCGCGATCTATGTCCACCCCTCGGGCCAGATCGCGCTGAAGTACCGCAAGGTGCACCTGCCGGGTCACGCGGAATACGACCCGGTTCGCAAGGTGCAGCACCTGGAGAAGCGCTATTTCGAACCGGGCGACCTCGGCTTCCCCGTGGTGCGCGCGCCGGTCGGCAGCGCGGGGCCCGCCAATATCGGCATGATGATCTGCAACGACCGCCGCTGGCCCGAGGCCTGGCGCGTGATGGGGCTGCAGCAGGTGGAACTCGTCATGCTCGGCTACAACACGCCCAGCCTGAACATGGAAAATCGCGGCTTCGAGGCGCATCACCTCCGCGTCGCGCACAGCCATCTCTCGATCCAGGCCGGCTGCTACCAGAATGCCTGCTTCGGCGTTGGCGTCGCCAAGGCGGGCACCGAGGACGGGCACGAGCTGTTCGGCCATTCCATCATCGTGAACCCGCAGGGCGAAATCATGGCCCAGGCCACATCCTGGGATGACGAAGTGATCGTCGCCGAATGCGACCTTGGCATGTGCGAGCTTGGCCGCAGCACGATCTTCAACTTCGCCCGCCACCGCCGACCGGAACACTACACGCGCATCACCGCCCAGACCGGCAGCGAAGCGCCGCCGGTCTGGACGCCGAAGGAGTGACGCCAAACACACGAGTTCCGACCTGCGGCCCGAAGGGCCGAGCGGCCGAATGGCCGCCGCGGCAAGTGCCGCGAAGCCAAGGGCCGCGGATGCGGCCCGCCCGGCGTCTGAGGGGCACGAAGGTGAAACCTTCGTGCGCTCGATGTAACGCCCTGCGTCACGCCTGCTTGATCTCGATCCGCTTCGCCTCGGGCCTCGGCTGGTCGGGGCGGGGGATCGCGATATGCAGCACGCCCTTGTCGAAGCGCGCCTCCACCTTCTCGGACACGGCATCGAAGGGCAGCGCGAAGCGGCGGAGATAGGTGCCGGACTGGCGCTCCACCATGTGCCAGCGCTTCTCCTTGTCCTCCTCGGTCCGCTCGCTGCTGCGCTCCGCGCGCAGCGTCAGCACGCCGTTCTCAAGCTCGATCGTGACATCCTTCGGCTCGACGCCCGGCAGTTCCGCCGTGACCTCCAGCCCCGTCTTCGTCTCCGCGATATCCACCCGCGGGCTGATGACGCCCGGGCCAGCGAAGGGCGCGGGCAGGCCGAGCCCGGCGCCGAAGCCACCCATCACCTGGTCGAACAGCCGGTCCATTCCCCGCCGGAGCGAGGTGAAGGGATCGCTCTCCGCGCGCGCCGGATCGGCGGCACCGGACCGGGTCGTGACATTGCCGCTCATGGCAGGCCTCCTCCTTGGCTGGAGGAAGGAGCCTAGACCCGCGATGCGGAGCGCGGTGATCGCGTTCAGTCGAGCGCGGGCTTCGCCGGCAGGCGGTTGAACAACCTGTGACGCAAGCCCGGCGGCAGCCCGCCCACCAGCCGCGCCATCATGTAGGTCGGCCACGGATAGGCCACCCGCACCCGCCCCGCCGCGATGCCCTTGAGCGTTCGCTGCGCGGCATCTTCCGCATCCATCAGGAACGGCATCGGGAACGGGTTCCGGGCCGTCATCGGCGTCCGCACATAGCCCGGGCAGACGGCATGCAGCCGGATGCCGCGCGCACGTTCCGTCGCGTCCAGCGCCTCCGCCCAGCGCTGCACGGCGGATTTCGACGCGCAATAGGCCGGCGCGCCGGGTGCCGCGACGAAGGCAGCGATGGAGGCGATGACCGCGACGCGGCCGCGGATCCCGTCCGGCCCTGGCGCCTGCGCGGCCATGGCTTCGATCGCCGGCAGGGCCGTGTTCAGCACGCCGCCGACATTGGTGGCGAAGATGCGCTGGGTCTGCGCCGCCGGCTCCGTCGCCCCGCCCGTCCCGCCCGAAATGCCGGCATTGGCGATGACCAGGTCGAGCCGCCCTGCCCCCGCGATCCAATCCGCCATGGCCGCCGCATCCGTCACGTCGAGCACGGCCGGAATCGCCTTGGCCCCGCGCTCCCGGCAGGCCGCCGCAGCTTCCTCGATCCGCGCCGCGTCCCGCCCCGAAAGATGCAGCGTCACCCCTGGCGCCGCTGAGGCCTCCGCCAACGCACGGCCAAGGCCGGAGGAAGCGCCGGTGATCAGCACCGATGTCCAGGGATACGCGGCCACGCTTGCCCTCCTCGCCGCCACGGGGGACAAACCGCCCATGACAAGCCTTGCCTCCATGACCGGCTTCGCGCGCGAGAGCGGGACGCTGCCAGACGGAACCTCCTTCGTCTGGGAACTCCGCAGCGTCAACGGCCGCGGCCTGGATCTGCGCCTGCGTGTGCCGAACGGGCTGGATGCCATCGAATCGGCGCTGCGCGAAGCGGCCGGCAAGCGCCTCAAGCGCGGCAATGTCTCCGCCAGCCTGACCCTGAAGCGGGAGGAACGCGCCCCGCGCCTGACCCCCGACCCGGCCGCGCTGGAACAGGCGATCGCGCTCGCGACCTCGGTCGCGCAGCGCCTTGGCGCGCCGCCGCCGAGGGCAGAGGCGATCCTGTCGCTCCCCGGCGTGCTCCGCGCCGAGACGCCGGAACCGGACGAGGCGGCGGAGGAGGCGAAGCGCGCGGCGCTGGCCGCCGCCTTCGACACGGCGCTGGTCGGCCTGGTGGCCGCGCGCGCGCGGGAAGGCGCGCAGCTGGCCACGATCCTCGGCGCGCTGCTCGATGAGATCGCGGCCCTGCGGGAGGCCGCCGCCGCCGAAGCCGCGCTCCAGCCCGAGGCGCAGCGCCAGCGGCTGATGGAGAATCTCGGGAAGCTGCTCGGCGAAGCGGACGCCCGCGCCCGCATCCCGGAGGAACGCCTGGCGCAGGAAGTGGCGCTGCTGGCCCAGCGGTCCGATGTGCGGGAGGAGCTGGACCGCCTCTCCGCCCATGTCGCGGAAGCACGGCGGCTGCTGAAGGGTGGCGATGCAGTCGGCCGGAAGCTGGAATTCCTCACCCAGGAATTCGTGCGCGAGGCCAACACGCTCTGCAGCAAATCCGCGAGCGTCGGGCTGACGCGGCTCGGCCTGGAGCTGAAAGCCGCGATCGAGCGGCTGCGCGAACAGGCGGCGAATGTCGAATGATGCCAAATCCCATTAAGCGCACCCGGCGGCCCACGCAGTGGGCCGAGGCGCCGAATGGCGCCCGCCGCAAGTGCGGCGAGCCAAGCGCGCGGATGCGCGCGCCGGCGCCTGAGGCGCGGATCGGTCACGATCCGCGAGATTCAAGATGAGTGAAGCGATGAACCGCCGCGGCGTCTGCCTGGTGCTGTCCTCCGCACCCGGCGTCGGCAAGACCTCCGTCTCCCGCGCGCTGCTGGAGATGGAGCCGGAACTCGCACTCTCCATCAGCGCCACCACCCGCCCCCGCCGCCCCGGCGAGCTCGACGGCGTGCATTACTTCTTCAAGACCGAGGCCGAGTTCGACGCCATGGTCGCGGGCGGGGCGCTGCTGGAATATGCCCGCTTCCTGAACCGCAGCTACGGCACACCGCGCGCCGCGGTCGAGGCCGCGCTCGCCGCGGGCCGCGACGTGCTGTTCGACATCGAATGGCAGGGCCACCTGCAGTTGCGCGAAAAACTGCCGGGCGATGTGGTGGGCGTCCACCTGCTGCCGCCTTCGCTGGCCGAGCTCGAGCGCCGCCTGCGCGGCCGCGCCCAGGAAAGTGAGGCCGAGATCGCCCGCCGCCTGGAGATCGCGCGGGCGGAGATCTCGCACTGGTCGGATTTCGACCATGTGGTGGTCAACCGCGACTTCGACAGAACCGTCGCCGAGGTCCGCGCCATCCTGCACGCCGCCCGCTCCGCCCGGGCGCGGCAGCCGGGTCTGCCGGCCTTCGTCGCAGACCTTCTGACGTAGGATGTCCGTCGCCGTCCTGCTCGAGGTCGTCACCCCGGTCTTCGCCCTCATCGCGCTCGGCTACGGCGCGGTTCGGCTGAAGCTGGTCGATGACGCGATGCTGCAGGGCATGACGCTCTTCGTCTTCTGGCTCGCCTCGCCGGCGCTGCTCTTCGCCGGTGGCACGCGCCCGCATGAGGGTGGCGGGGGCGCGGCGCTCGCGCAGATCGGCGGGTCGGTGCTGCTCTATGGCGTGGGGCTGCTCGTCGCGCGGCGGCTGCTGCGGCTCAGCCCGGCCGAGGCCGCGGTCTTCGCGTTGGCCTGCGTCTTCGGCAATTCCGTGATGATGGGCATCCCGCTGATCTTCGCCGCCTATGGCGAGGCCGGCGTGCCGCCGATGCTCGCGATCCTCGCGCTGCAGACCGTGGTGCTGCTCGGCCTCGCGACGGTGCTGACCGAGATCGGGCTGAACGCGGCCGCACCCTGGAAGCTGCTGCTGCGCTCCACGGCGCGCGGCATCCTACGTAACCCGGTGGTGCTTTCGGTGATCGCGGCGCTGGCGTGGAACCTGACGGGCCTGCCGGTGCCGGGGACGATCCGCAACACGCTCGAATTGCTCGGCGCCGCGGCACCGCCACTGGCGCTGTTCTGCCTGGGCGGGGGGCTCGCGGGCATCGCGGCGGCGGCGGTCTGGCGGGAAACGGCGGCGATCGTCGCGATCAAGCTCGTGGCGCTGCCGGCGGTGGTCTGGGGGCTCGGCTGGCTGATCGGCCTTTCGCCGATCGAGATGGCGGTCGCGGTGACCATCGCCGCACTGCCGACGGGGGCCAACGCCTTCATCCTGGCGCGACGCTACGCGACGGGCGCGGACCGTTCGGGGAGCGCGGTGGTGGTCTCGACCGCGCTCTCGGTGCTCACGCTCTCGGCGCTGATCGCGCATTTCCGCACGACGCTGCCCTGAACGGGCGGATCACTCCTGCGCGTCCTCCCGCTTCGCGCCATCCAGCAGCGCCTGCCGCCGCGCCTCGGCGGCGCGATCCTGCGCCTTCTCGGCCTTCGTCCGGCCGTGCTTCGCGCGGTTCGCGGCCGCCTCTGCCGCGGCGTCCGCCTTCGCCCGCGCCTTGCGCGCCTTGTTCAGGTTGACGATCTCGGCCATCGGCGGAGACTACCAGCACGCATCGCCCAGAGGGAACGCAGCATCATGTGGATCGAACTGACCGCATCCGACGGACACCGCCTGGCGGCCTGGCGCGACGGCCCCGCCAATGCCACGCGCGCGCTGGTCGTCGTGCAGGAGATCTTCGGGGTCAACAACCACATGCGCAATGTCTGCGCCCGCTTCGCGCGCGAAGGCTATGCGGTGATCGCCCCTGCCCTGTTCGACCGCACGGAGCGCGGCACGGAACTCACCTACTCACCGGAGGATGTCGCCCGCGGCCGCGCACTGCGCAGCCATGTGCCGGAAGCCGGCACGCTGGCCGATATCGAGGCCGCCGCCACCGCCCTCCCCGCCGGCGCGAAGCGCGGCATCGTCGGCTATTGCTGGGGCGGCACCGTCGCCTGGTGGGGCGCAACACGCAGCACCAGTTTTCGGGCCGCGAATGGCTGGTATGGCGGCGGCGTCGTCGCGTCGAAGGACGCGAAGCCCGGCTGCCCCGTCCAGCTGCATTTCGGCGAGAAGGACGCCTCCATCCCGATGGCCGATGTCGCGGCGATCCAGGCCGCGCAGCGCGGTATCGAGGTCTTCGTCTATCCCGGCGCCCAGCACGGCTTCGGCTGCGACGAGCGCGGCAGCTACAGCCGCGCCGATTCCGAACTCGCCTGGCAGCGCACGCTGGATTTCTTCCGCCAGCACCTCGGCGGCTGACATCGCTGCGGCCCTGCCCGGGGCCGCCGCGCCGCCTCTCTGGACATCGGCGCCGCATCGGTTAAAGAATCGTATTCGGAACATTCCGGATCGATCGACATGCAGCGCAAACTCGCCGCCGAGTTCATCGGTACGCTCTGGCTCGTCTTGGGCGGCTGCGGCGCGGCCGTGCTCGCCGCCAAATTCC
>JBIKSZ010000079.1:0-14755 GCA_044348345.1 Roseomonas sp.
CCTGCCGGAGCTTCGCAACAATCTCCTCAGGCTTATGCTTCTTCTGCGACATGCCAGCAGTCTCCTCCAGGCTCAAAAAGCCTACTTCAGGGAGGACCACTTTTCAGGGGGCAGACCAACCAAGCGAAAGGGTGGTGGGGATGGCGCGGAAGAAGGCGCATGGGCCGGAGGAGGTTGTTACGAAGCGCCGGCAAGTTGAGGTGCTGACGGGTCAGGGCAAGACGGTGGCGGAGGCGATCCTGAGCGAGACGCCCGCCAGGCTCTGCGGCTTCCCGCCCGCCTGACCGCCGGGAGGGCGGCTTGCGTTCAGCCCTGGACGCAAGCCGACCCGGCTCCAGCAGTGGGGTCCGCAATTCACCCACGGCGCAGCGCGTCCTTCGCGCGCCACCACCAGGTCAGGCTGCGCTGGACCAGCGGACGGAACATCAGGAAGGGCGCGGGCGGCGGCGGCAGGTCGTCGAAGGCCGTGGCGCCCTCGGGGTGGCCCAGCAGCTTCAGCGCGACCTTGTTCCCGAGATGCGGCATCAGCGCGACGCCCGAGCCGTTGCAGCCGATCGTGTACCAGACGCCCTCATGCTGCCCGATGCCGGCGAGCGAGGTGCGCGTCATCGCTACGTTGCCCGTCCAGGCATGTTCCAGCCGCACGCCGTCGAGAGAGGGGAACACCTTCTGCAGCAACCCACCCAGCCGCCGGGCCGCGGCATCGAGGGGAATGGGGTGCAGCGCGGCGCGGCCGCCCAGGATGATGCGCTCCCCGTCTGGCGAGGGGCGGAAGTAGAGATGCCTGGCCGCCGTCTCCACCAGCATCCGCCCGTTCGGCACCAGCGCGCCGACGCGGTTGGTGCCCAGCCGCTCGGTCGCGATCAGGAAGCTCGGCATTGCGACGACGCGCTGGGCGAAGGGGCGGAGCGCGTTGGGCGTGTAGCCATTGGTGGCGACGATCACGTCGCGTGCCTCCACCAGCCCGCGCGGCGTCTCCACGCTGAAGCGGTTCCCATCGCGGCGCAGGCGCGTGGCCGGCGTATGGCCCGCTACCTGCACGCCGGCGGCGCGGGCAACCTTCAGCAGCCCCTGGTGGAACAACGCCGGGTGTAGCCCGCCATGCGTCGGGAAGACCACGCCGCCGTGGTAGATGTCTGACGAGATCTCGCGCCGCTGCTCGGCCCGCGGCACCACCTCCACCGGCAGGCCGACCTCGCGCGTCAGCAGTTCGGCCTCGCGGGCCTGCGCGTCGTAGTCGGCCGGCGTGGCCGCACCGCGGAAGCGCCCGACGCGGCGGAAGCGCGCGTCGATTCCTTCCCGCTCGATCAGGTCGGTGACGAAGGCAAGCGAGGCGATGCCTTCCTGAATGAGCGCCTGCGCCTTCGGCTTGCCATGTGCCGCCACCAGGCCGGAATAGGATAGGCGATGCCCATGCCCGACCATGCCGCCCGAGCGGGAGGAGCCACCGAAGCCCGGCGCCTCCGCATCCAGCGCGAGCACGGAACGCCCGGCGCGCGCCAGGGTGAGGCCGGCGGACAGCCCCGCATAGCCGGCGCCGATGATGACGACGTCCGCGGTCGCGGGTAGCGTGACAGGCGCCTCCGGCTCGCGCGGCGCGGCCTCCCACCAATAGGGCTGCGTCCGCAGGCCGGAGATGTCGATGCTGGAGCTCATGCCCGTTCCCATTCCTCGCCCCAGGCCTGCACAACATGGCCGGGCGAGACGTCGCGATATGTGCGCGCCGGTGGCACGTAGTCGGGCGCGCGCACCGGGCTGCGGATCTCGTCGTTGGAGAGACCGCGGCGGATCGTGCGCCGGTCCGGGTCCGGCACCGGCACCGCGGCCATCAGGCGCTTCGTATAGGGGTGCTGCGGGTTCTCGAAGATCGCGGCGCGCGGGCCGATCTCCACGATCTCGCCGAGGTACATCACGGCGATGCGGTGGCTGACGCGCTCCACCACTGCGATGTCGTGCGAGATGAAAAGGTAGGCGAGGCCAAGCTCCGCCTGCAGGTCCAGCATCAGGTTCAGCACCTGCGCCTTGATCGAGACATCCAGCGCCGAGACCGCCTCGTCCGCCACGATCAGCCGCGGCTCGAGTGCCAGGGCGCGCGCGATGCAGAGGCGCTGGCGCTGGCCGCCCGAAAATTCATGGGGAAAGCGCGTCGCCATGTCCGGCGAGAGGCCGACCTTGCGCAGCAGCTCCGCCACCCGCTCGCGCGCGCCCGCCTTGCTGTCAAGGCGATGGACGATGATCGGCTCGGCCAGTGCGCCGCCGACGGTCTTGCGCGGGTTCAGGCTGGCGAAGGGATCCTGAAAGATCATCTGCATCCGCTTGCGCATCTCGCGCAGCGCGGACTTGTCGAGGCCTGCGACGTCCTTCCCCTCGAACAGGATGCGGCCGGAGGTGGGCGGCACGAGCCGCAGGATGGAGCGGCCGGTGGTGGACTTGCCGCAGCCCGATTCCCCGACCAGGGCGAGGGTCTCGCCGGCCTGGAGCGTGAACGACGCCTTCTCCACCGCGTGCACCCGGCCTCGGATGCGGGACAGCACGCCGCCGCGGATGTCGAAGCGGGTGGTGAGCTCCGCAACTTCCAGCAGCGGGCGTTCAGCCGCGACCGTGTCCGGCACCTCCACCGGCACGTCGGATCCGCCGGTCACGATGTCCACCACGGGGAAGCGCATCGGCCGCTGCCGCCCCGCCATCGAGCCGAGGCGCGGCACGGCGGCGAGCAGCGCCTGCGTGTAGGGCGCGCGGGGCGCGCGGAAGACCTGCCCCGTGCTGCCGCTCTCGACCGCCTTGCCCTTGTACATCACCACCACGCGGTCCGCGATTTCCGCCACCACGCCCATGTCATGCGTGATGAAGAGGACGGACATCCCCTCCTCCTCCTGGAGCATCTTGATCAGCTCCAGGATCTGCGCCTGGATCGTCACGTCGAGCGCCGTGGTCGGCTCGTCGGCGATCAGCAGCTTCGGCTTGCAGGCCAGCGCCATGGCGATCATCACGCGCTGGCGCATGCCGCCGGAGAAGCGGTGGGGGAATTCGTGGAAACGGGACTTCGCGGCGGGGATGCGGACCCGCTCGAAAAGGCGCAGCGCCTCGGCCTCCGCGGCCGCGCGGTCCATGCCGCGGTGGTAGACCAGCGCCTCCGCCACCTGGAAGCCCACGGTGAGCACCGGGTTCAGGCTGGTCATGGGTTCCTGGAAGATCATCGCGATCTCGTTGCCGCGCACGCGCCGCATCTCGGCCTCGGGCAGCGGCGGCAGCGCGCGACCGGCCAGTTCGATCACGCCCTCGACGCGGGAGTTGGCGGCCGGCAGCAGGCGCATGACCGACAGCGCCGTGACGGACTTGCCCGAGCCCGACTCCCCGACGACGGCCACGGTCTCCCGCGGGCCGATGTCGAAGGACAGGTCCTCGACCACCGGCCGCCAGCGCCCGTCGACGCGGAAGGAGGTGGTGAGGTTCCGGATGGAAAGGATGGGGCCAAGGAAGGGGGTGGTCACGACTCGCCCTTGAGCTTCGGGTCCACCGCATCGCGCAGCCCGTCGCCGAGCAGGTTCAGGGCGAAGACGACGATCAGGATGGCGATGCCGGGTGCAAGGGCCATCCAGTAGCTGTCGAGGATGTTCTCGAAGCCCTCCCGGATCATCCCGCCCCAGGTCGGCGTGGGCGGGCGGAGGCCGAGGCCGATGAAGGCGAGCGAGGCCTCCGTCCGGATCGCACTGGCGAGCCAGAGGGAGGACATCACCAGCACCTCGGCGAAGATATTGGGCAGGATGTGCAGGAACATGATCCGCGCATCGGAATAGCCGAGCGCCCGGCAGGCTTCGACGAATTCACGCTCCTTCACGGCGATGGTCGGCGCGCGGGCAATGCGCGCGAAGGCGGGGATGGAGGTGAGCGCGATGGCGATGATGATGTTGCTGAGCGTCGGCCCTAGCATCGCCACGATGATCAGGCCGAGGATCAGCGCGGGGAAGGCCAGCAGCACGTCCATGGCCTGCATCGTGATGACGTCGAACCGCCCGCCATACCAGCCGGACAGGATGCCGATGGCCGAGCCGATCAGCATGGCGATCAGCGTCGCGACCACGCCGATCACCAGCGAGTAGCGCGCCCCGTGCAGCAGCCGGGAGAGGATGCAGCGCCCGAAGTAATCGGTGCCCAGCGGATACTCGGCCGAGGGTCCCTGCAGGCGGGAGAAGATGTCCTGCTCGATCGGGTCGTGCGGGGCGATCCAGGGTGCCAGGACGGCCAGCGCCACGACCAGCAGGAAGACGCCCAGCCCGAACCACGAGGTCTTGTTCGTGTTGAAGGCCCGGATGGTGGCGGCGATGACCTGGCGGGCGGGCGACGGGCTGGCAGCCGAGGCGCTCATCTCAGCTTCACCCGCGGATCGGCCGCGCCATAGGCGAGGTCCGTGAGGAGGTTCACCAGGATCACGATCAGCGTGTAGATCACCATCATGCCCTGCAGCATGGTGTAGTCCCGCTGGTTCAGCGCGCCGACGATCAGCTTGCCGAGGCCGGGGCGGTTGAAGACGATCTCCGTCAGCACGGAATTGCCGATCAGCACGCCGAGATAGAGCCCGACGATGGTGATGACGGGGATCAGCGCATTGCGCAGCGAATGGCGCCAGACCACGGCCTTCCAGGGCACGCCCTTCGCGCGCGCCGTGCGGACGTAGTCCTCCGACAGCACCTCGAGCATGGCGGAGCGGGTCACGCGCGTGATGTAGGCCGCCATGATGAGGCCGAGGTTGAGCGCCGGCAGGAACAGGGACTGGAACCAGGCCGCCAGGCTGCCGGACTGCGCCGAGATCACCGGGAACCAGCGCAGGTGGATGCCGAAGAAGATCAGCAGCAGGATGCCGGAGACGAAGGCCGGGAAGGACAGGCCGAGGAGCGAGACAAGCCGCGTGGCGTAGTCGATCGTCCGGTTGCGGTTGATCGCCGCCCAGACGCCGAGCGGGATGCCGATGATCGCGCCGATCACCAGCGCCGCCACCGTCAGCTCCAGCGTCCAGGGCAGGACCGCCATCACCTCGAACAGCACGGGCCGGCCCGTGACGAGGGAGATGCCCCAATCGCCACGGACCACGCCGAAGAGGAACTCGAAGTATTGCATCGCGAGCGGCCGGTCGAGGCCGAGGCGGGCGCGCATCGCCTCGATGGCGGCGGCGGTGGCCTGGTCGCCCAGGATCACCTGTGCGGGGTCGCCCGGCAGCACGCGGACGATGAAGAAGACGAGCGTCAGAACCGCCCAGAGCGTGACGAGGGCGAAGCCGAGGCGCTTGACGACGAAGGCGGTCATGGCGGGTCGGGCCGGGGCGACGCCCCGGCCCGTATGGTTCAGCGCGTGAAGCGCGTGGTGTGCAGGATGGGCGGCGCCAGGTTCAGCGACGCCTTCAGCTCGTAGCCGAGGTCGAGCGTGGTGCGGTAGGCCCAGAGCTGCAGCTGCTCGAAGACCGGGAAGGCGCAGACCTCGGTCACGATCTTCTCCTGCGCTGTGCGCCAGAGTTGCACGGCGCGCTGTGGGTCGGCCTCGCCGCGCGCCGCGTCGATCTCCGCATCCGCGACGCGGCAATGGGAGAAGTTGGTCACCGCTGTCGGGGAGCCGACGATGGAGCGGCTGTGGAAGAACTGGGTCAGGTAGACATCCGCCACCGGGAAGCGCGCAGACTGGAAATGCACCACCTGGCTCAGGTTCTGCCGGATCTGCTGGTGGAAGGTCGCATGCTCCACCGGCGTGATCTCGAGCGTGATGTTGGCGCGGCGCAGCTGGGCCTGCAGCGCCTCCATCACGTTCATCATGCCGGGAAGCGTCGTGTGGATGGCCCGGATGGTGATGCCGTTCGGGTGGCCCGCCTGGGTCAGCAGCTCCCGCGCGCGCTGCAGGTTGTGGGGCAGCAGCGGCGCGTTCTCATTGTGGCCGAGATAGCCCGCCGGCACGACCGACCGCGCGACGACCGAGGTGTTGGGGCCGCGCAGCTGCACGATCTGGTCGCGGTTCACCGCATGGGCGATCGCCTGGCGCACGCGGATGTCGTTGAGCGGCGGCATGGTCATGTTGAGATGGATGACCGACATTTCCGCCGGCTGCATCGCGATCACGCGCACATTCGGCAGCTGCTGCGTGCGGGTGAACCAGGTCTGGTCCTGGCGGCCATAGATCATGTCGATCTCGCCGGCCTGGAAGGCGAGGTCCCGCGCCGCGTCGGAGGGGATGAAGCGGAACATCATCTCGCGGATCTGCGGCTGGCCGCGGAAATAGCGGTCATGCGCGACCAGCCTTCCGAACTGCTGCGGCACGTATTCCGCGAAGGCGAAGGGGCCCGTCCCGACGGGACGGCGGCGGAAGCCCTCATTGCCCATCTGGTCCACGGCCGCCTTGCACACCATGAAGCCGCCGGCATAGTTCATCACCGCGCCGAGCAGGCTCGGCATCGCATTCCTGAGCGTGATGCGGACGGTGTGGCGATCCACCGCCTCCACCCTCTCGAAGGCGACGTAGTCCGACGAGAAGGTCGAGGTCTCGCGGGTTGCGGCCCGATTGAGGGAGAAGACGGCGTCCTCGGCGGTGAACTCGCCGAAATTGTGATGGCACTGGACGCCGCGGCGGAGATGGAAGGTCCAGGTCTTGCGGTCCTCGGACGCTTCCCAGCGCTCAGCGAGGTCCGGCTCCATGAACTCCGGCGAGAGTTCGCCGGGCCTGATGCGCACGAGGCCGCTGAAGATGTGCTGCAGGAAGCCGCGGCCCGGCGTGGTGGAGTTCAGATGCGGGTCCAGCACCCCGGCATCGGCGGACGCGATCCCGATCCGCAGCGTGGTCTGCTGCGCGGCGGCGGTGCCCGCACCCCCCAACGCGAAGGCGGCGCCGAGCGCCGCTGCCATCATCCAACTCGTCCGCTTCATGCTCCGATCTCCCAGCGGCCCCTGAGGCTCGCGATTTGCATGCCGCATGGTTCCACGCGGCCGTGCGCCCTGGCAAGCGCGGCGCTTGACGTCATGCGGCCTCGGCGACTTCGCAGCCATACTCGCGCGCGGCGGCCAGTACGGCGTCGGCCAGGCTGTCGCTGTAGCTGCGGTAGCAAGCGATCTCGAAGACCGGCTGCGGGCCGGGCAGGCACCAGAGATGCACGGGCATGTAGCCGCCATTGGTCAGCGCCGCGGTGCCGGGCGGGAAGGCCTCCGGGTCCAGGTCGATCGCGACGAGCTTCGCCAGCGCGTCCTGCACGGCCGGGCCCGAGAGGCGCAGCACCAGCCGGCTGCCCGTCAGCTCCGTCACGGAGGCCGCCTCGCCCAGCGCTTCGCCGAGCTGCGGCGCGAAGCCGAAGCGCGCGGCGCCCGAGAGGTTGCGTCGCAGCGCCAGCCATTGCCCCGGGCCAGACCAGACCAGCAGCGCATCCCCGATTGCGACGCAGCCCGGCCTCTCCGGCGGCACGGCCCCGAGCGCGGCGGCGAGCCGTGCCGGATCGGCGCCGCGGCGCACGGCAATGGCGGCCATTGCGAGCGAACGGAACGGCGTGACGGTCACGCCAGCCGGCCCATCGGCGCGGCCCGAGCGACCGGGGCGGAAGGTCACGGGATCAGCCACGGCTGCGCACTCCCTCCGGGTCCACGAAGACGGGCGGGCAGACCACGGCCTCGAGATCGCCGCCGCGGACAGAGTCGAAAATCCGCACGCGCTGGCCCATTCGCTCCGCCCCGCGCGCCAGCAGAGCGAGCGCGATGGGATGGCCGAGGGTCGGGGAGAAGCAGGCCGAGGTGACATGCCCCTGGTCATTCGCCGTGATGGCCGCATCGCCGGGCATCAGCAGGTGGGAGCCCGCGCGGATACGGTCCGCTGGGTTCACCGGCTTCAGCCCGACCAGCACCGGCCGCGCCGGGTCCACCAGGGCCGGGCGCTGCGCCATGACGCGGCCGATGCAGTCCTTTTTCGTGGACACCATCCGGCCGAGGCCGAGGTCGCGCGCCGTGGTCTGGCCGTTCAGCTCGCCGCCCGCCGGATGGCCCTTCTCGATCCGCAGCACGCCCAGTGCCTCCGTGCCGTAGGGGGTCGCGCCGAACTCCACCGCGCGCCCCATCACCGCCGCGCCGAACTCGGGTGGCACGCCGAGCTCGAAGGCCATCTCGCCGGAGAAGGAGAGGCGGTAGAGCCGCGCCGGCACGCCACCGACCGAGACCGCGCACCATGCCATGTGCGGCAGTGCCGCGTTGGACAGATCCGGTCCCGCATCCACCAGCCCCGCCACGATCTCCCGCGATCGCGGCCCGGCGATCGAGAGTTGCGCCCAGGCATCGGTCACGGAGAGCAGCGACATGTCGAGCTCGGGCCGCAGCACCTGGTGGCAGAACTCCAGGTGCTGCAGGACCTTCGCGGCATTCGCGGTCGTGGTCGTGACGAAGAAGCGGTCCTCCGCCAGGCGGGCGACGGTGCCGTCATCCATGACGAAGCCGTCCTCGCGTAGCATCAGCCCGTAGCGGATGCGCCCGACGGCGAGCGTCGAGATCGTGTTGGCATAGGCGAGGTCGAGCAGCGCCGCGGCGCCCGGACCGACCACCTCGATCTTGCCGAGCGTCGAGACATCGCAGATGCCGGCCGCGCTGCGCGCCGCGGCCACCTCGCGGTTCACGCTGGCCTGCCAGTCCGTCTCGCCCGGCCGCGCATACCATTGCGCGCGCAGCCAGGGCCCGACTTCCACGAAGCTCGCGCCCTGCGCCGCGGCCCAAGCGTGGGTGGGCGTGTGCCGCGTCGGCCGAAAAGCCTTGCCGCGGTGATGGCCGGCGATCACGCCGATGGCCACCGGCGTCCAGGGCGGGCGGAAGATGGTGGTGCCGGTCCCCGGGATGGAACGGCCCGCCACCTCGGCGAGGATCGCAAGCCCCGTGACATTCGCCGTCTTGCCCTGGTCGGTCGCCATGCCGAGCGTCGTGTATCGCTTCACATGCTCCACGCTGCGGAAGCCCTCGCGATGCGCCAGCGACACGTCCTGCACGGTGACGTCGTGCTGGAAGTCGACGAAGGCCTTCCCGCGCGAGGCCGCCACATGGAACAGCGGCGCGCGCAGATCCTCCGCATCCCGTGCGCGGGGCACGGGCGGCTCGGCGCTGGCGAAGCCGCAATCCCGCGCGGCGGCGGCACCTTCGCGCGCGCCATCGGCCAGGGCCGCCGCGGTGGCGAAGCGCCCGGACGCGGCGCCGGCCACCGCCATGCCGGGCGGCAGCGCGCCCGGCACGAAGGCCTGCAACGCATCGTCCCAGCCCGGCTTGCCGCCGAGGTGGCAGGCGAGGTGCAGGCTGGGGTTCCAGCCGCCGCCCATGGCGAGCAGGTCGGCGCCCACCCCCTCCACCCGCCCGCGCGCATCGGCGATCTCGACGGCAGTGAGGCGCAGCCGGCCGCGCGTGGCAATCACGCTGCCGCCGACGACGAGCCTTGCCCCGGCCTGCTGCGCGAGCCGTGCCTGGGCTGGCGCGACCTCGGGCCGCGCATCGACCACGGCCTCGATGCCGGCGCCGGCGCGGAGCAAGTCGGCGACGGTCCGCCAGCCATCGTCGCCCGCGGTGAAGACCACGGCGCGCAGGCCCGGCAGGGCGGCGTAGCGGTTGAGGTAGGTGCGGACGGCGCCGGCCAGCATCACGCCGGGCCGGTCGTTGCCGCCGAAGACCACCGGGCGTTCCAGCGACCCTGCGGCCAGGACGATGCGACGCGCCGCGATCTTCCAGTAGCGCTGCCGCGGCAGATGCGCGGGCGGCATCGGCAGGTGGTCCGCCACCCGCTCCACCGCCGCGACGAGGCCGCCATCCAGCACCGCGAAGGCGCTGGTGCGGCGCAGGATGCGGACCCGGGGCAGGGCGGCGAGCTCCGCCTCCAACCCGCGTGCCCAGTCGGCGCCGGGGATGCCGTCCACCTCCTCGGCCTCCGCGAGAAGGCGGCCGCCGAGCAGCGCATCCTCCTCCAGCAGCGCGACGCGCGCGCCGGCACGGCCGGCGGCCAGCGCCGCCATCAGACCGGCCGGGCCGCTGCCCACCACCAGCACGTCGCAATGCAGGTGCGCGCGTTCGTAATGGTCGGGGTCCGGCCCCTTCGGCGCGCGGCCGAGCCCGGCGGCCCGGCGGATCAGCGGCTCGTAGAGCTTCTCCCAGAAGGCGGCCGGCCACATGAAGGTCTTGTAGTAGAAGCCCGCGCCCAGCATCGGCGCGAAGAAGCCGTTGACCGCGCCGAGGTCGAAGCCGAGCGACGGGAAGCGGTTCTGGCTCCGTGCCTCGAGCCCGTCGAACAGCTCGGCCTGGGTGGCGCGGGTGTTCGGCTCCCGCCGCGCGCCGCTGCGGAGTTCCACGAGTGCGTTGGGCTCCTCCGGCCCCGCGGCGAGGATACCGCGCGGGCGGTGGTACTTGAAGGAGCGGCCGACGAGATGGACGCCGTTCGCGATCAGTGCGGAGGCGAGCGTATCGCCCGCGAGCCCCGTCAGGCGGCGTCCGTCGAAGGTGAAGGACAGCGTGGCCGCGCGGTCCACGAGGCCGCCCGTGGGCAGGCGGAAGGGCTGGCCCGGCACGGGGCGGGAGAGGGCCGGCGTGGCGGCCGGGTGCTCGCGCTGCGCGTTCATGCCGCCTGCTCCCGCGCCGGGGTCACGGACAGCACGGCATGGCTCCGCGTGTCGCGCTCCACGACGAGCCAGCTGCGGCAGCCATGGGTGTGGTGCCAGAGCTCGCGATGCGGCCCGGCGGGGTTGTCGCGCAGGTGGACATAGGCGTGCCACGCCTCGGCCGGTGCGTCGGGCGCGGGGCGCTCCAGGCCGGCGGCGCCGAGGATGGTGAACTCGTCATTGCCGCGGGTGCCGCAATGGGGGCAGGGGATGCGCATGGCCGCGTGCTCTTCAGTGCAGGTTCGGCTGGGCGCCCGCGCCCTTCTCGTCCACGACATGGCCCGTCGCGAAGCGGTCCAGGCGGAAGCCGGCGTTCAGCGCATGCGGCTGGCCGGTCGCGATGGTGTGCGCGAAGCACCAGCCCGAGGCGGGCGTCGCCTTGAAGCCGCCGTAGCACCAGCCGCAATTGAGGAAGAGGCCCTCGACCGGCGTGCGGTCGATGATCGGCGAGCCGTCCATGGACATGTCCATGATCCCGCCCCATTGCCTGAGGTAGCGGAGCCGCGAGAAGGCCGGGAACAGCGCCACCGCGCTTTCCATCACGTCTTCCACCACCGGCATGCTGCCCCGCTGGGCGTAGCTGTTGTAGCCATCGATGTCGCCGCCGAAGACCAGCCCGCCCTTATCGGACTGGCTGACGTAGAAATGGCCGGCGCCGAAGGTGACGACCGTGTCGATCAGCGGCTTCACGGCCTCGCTGACGAAGGCCTGCAGCACATGGCTCTCGATCGGCAGGCGCAGCCCGGCCATGGCGGCGACGCGGCCCGAATTGCCTGCGGCCGCGAGGCCCACGCGCTTCGCGCCGATGAAGCCCCGCGTGGTCTCCACGCCGATGACGCGGCCGCCTTCCACGCGGATGCCCGTCACCTCCGTGTTCTGGAGGATGTCCACGCCCCGGCGGTCGGCTGCGCGGGCATAGCCCCAGGCCACCGCGTCATGCCGCACGGTGCCGCCGCGCCGCTGCAGCAGCCCGCCCTTGATGGGAAAGCGCGCATTGTCGAGGTCGAGGCCGGGCACCATCGCGCGCACCTGCTCGCGGTCCAGCAATTCGGAATCCACGGCCGCCAGGTGCATGGCGTTGCCGCGCCGCGCATAGGCATCGCGCTGCGCGTCGGAATGGCAGAGGTTCAGCACCCCACGCTGGCTGACCATGGCGTTGTAGTTGATGTCCTGCTCCAGCCCTTCCCACAGCTTGAGCGACCATTCGTAGAAGGGCGTGTTGGCCGGCAGCAGGTAGTTGGAGCGGATGATGGTGGTGTTCCGCCCGATATTGCCGGAACCAAGATAGCCCTTCTCCAGCACGGCCACGTTCGTGATCCCGTGCTCCTTCGCTAAGTAGTAGGCCGTCGCGAGGCCATGGCCGCCGCCGCCGACGATCAGCGCGTCGTAGTCGGGCTTCGGCGCCGGATCGCGCCAGGCGGGCGTCCACGCCTTGTTCCCCGTGAACGCATTCCGCAGCAGGCTGAAGACGGAATAGTGCATGGCGTCCGGTGCGAAGGGATGTTGACGGATACGATCCTCGCAGACACACCAGCCGCTCCATGACCTCCAGCGACAGCAACTTGCCGCGCAGCGACGCGCGCTCCGGCCCGCCCGACCCGCGCGGGGCGGAGGCGCGCGCCGCCCTGCCGGTGCGGGACCGCGGCAAGGCGGGCCCACGGCGCGTGGGCTTCCTGCTCATCCCGGGCTTCGCCCTGATGGCCTATGGCTGCGCCATGGAACCCTACCGGGCCGCGAACGACCTGACGGGCAGGGATCTCTATCGCTGGCGCCATGCCTCGCCGGACGGGAAACCCGTCCTCGCCTCCAACGGCGTCGCCATCCTGCCCGACCAGGGAATCGAGCGGCCGATGGAGGTGGACGACCTCTTCGTTTGTGCCGGCGGCAATCCGTCGCGATTCGACAATCCGGCGACGCTTGCCTGGCTCCGCGCCCAGGCGGCGCGCGGGGTGCGGATCGGCGGAATCTCGGGCGGGCCCTTCCTGCTGGCGCGGGCCGGGCTGCTCGCCGGCCATCGCTGCACGGCGCATTGGGAGTACATCCCCGCGATGGCCGAGCATTTCCCGGGCCTCGACCTGACGCGCACGATCTACGAGATCGACCGGGACCGCTGCACGAGTTCCGGTGGCACCGCCGCGCTCGACATGATGCTGGCGCTGATCGCAGCGGAATATGGGCGCCCGCTCGCCCATGCCGTGTCCGAATGGTTCCTCCATACCCGCATGCGGGAGGGCGGCGAGAGCCAGCGGATGAGCCTCAGGGAGCGCTACGGGGTCGGCCATCCGACCCTTCTCGCCGTGCTGGAGCGCATGGAGCGCGCGCTCGAGGAACCGCTGGAGCGAGCTGATCTGGCCGCGGCGGGCGGCGTGTCCCTCCGGCAGCTCGAGCGCCTGTTCCGTGCGCATCTCGGCCGGACGATCGGGGAGCACTACCTGGCGCTGCGGCTCGACCGCGCGCGGGCGCTGCTGCGGCAGACCAGCCTGCCGGTGCTGGAGGTGGCGCTCGCTTCGGGCTTCACCTCGGCGGCGCATTTCTCCCGCGCCTATTGCACCCGCTTCGGCCTGCCTCCCCGGTCGGAGCGCCTGCGGCCTGTCGCCTGAAGGCAAGAAAGCGTCGCTGCCGGGCAAAGCGGGCGAGGTCTCGCCAGCAATGATCCTGTGACGCAGGCGGAAGCTGCGCCGCCCTGGGATGGGAGAGGAGGTCACGAGCGATGAGCCTTGCAACCACGACCCGGCGCGCGCTGCTTGCGCTTGCTGCCGCCATCGGCCTCGGCGCGGGATGGACCGCGCCGGTGGCTGCCCAGGCGCCCGCTGCCGCGCCGCAGGCCCAGGCTTCGGACACGCTGCAGCGCATCCTGCGCGAGGGCCGGCTGCGGGTCGGCGTGCGCGCGGATTACCGCCCCTGGGGCTTCCGCAACCCGGCGGGCGAGTTCGAGGGGATGGAGATCCAGATGGCGCGCGACGTGGCGCGCACCCTCGGCGTCACGCCCGAATTCGTCCCGGTGGTCGCGGCGAACCGCATGCAGTTCCTGGCCCAGGGCCAGATCGACCTGATGATCGCGACGATGTCCGACACCGCGGAGCGCCGCGGCATCGTCGGCATCGTGCATCCCAACTACTATTCCTCCGGCTTCAACGTGCTGATGCCGCGCAACGTCCAGGTGCGGGAGTGGGAACAGCTGCGCGGCCGGCAGCTCTGCGCTATCCAGGGCGCCTGGTACAACCGCCCGGCGTCCGAGCGCTTCGGCGCCGAGATCGTGGCCTTCACCGGCATCGCGGAGGTCGAGACCGCGCTGACGCAGCGCCGCTGCCTCGGCTGGATCTACGATGACAACCTGATCGCGGTGATGTTGGCCGACCCGTCCGGCCGCTGGCGGGACTGGCACCAGCCGCTGCCGAGCCAGAGCGATACGCCCTGGGGCCTCGCGGTGCGTCTGGCCGACGTGAACAGCCCCTTCGGCCGCTTCATGTCGGGCATGGTCGCCGGTTGGCATCGCAGCGGCCAGCTGCTGACCTGGGAGCGGGAGGCCGGCATCGCCGAGAGCCCCTTCCTGCGCCGCATGCATGAGGCGATGCGCGACCATATCCGCCAGCAGTAAGGGTTCGGGGGCGGGCGGTGGCCGTGGCCGCCACCCGCGACCAGGCCCATGAGCCTTGGGGCGCCGCATGGAACTGATCGCCGAGTTCTTCCGGGATCTGCGCGCCACCACCGGGCTCAACTTCACGATCTTCTACGACCCCTTCGACGTGGCGCGCTTCTGGCGCGCCTTCCTGGTGACGTGTGAACTCGCGGCGCTGTCCGTCGTCCTCTCCATCGCCATCGGCATCGTGGGCGCCTTCGGGCAGGGCGCGCGGTTCCGGCCCGTCGCCTGGTTCGTGAACGCCTATGTCGCCTTCTTCCGGAACACGCCGCCGCTGGTGCAGATGTATTTCTTCTTCTTCGCCCTCGGCGCCATCACGCCCACCGTGCCGGATGACATCGGCATGGAGGTTCCGCTGGTCTCCAGCTTTGCCTGGGCGCTCATCGCGCTGTCGCTGTTTGCCGGCGCCTTCAACGTGGAGATCTTCCGCAGCGGCATCGAGGCAGTTCCGCGTTCCACGCTGGAAGCCGCGGAGGCGCTCG
>JBIKSZ010000271.1:0-4488 GCA_044348345.1 Roseomonas sp.
TACTGTCGCCGCTGGGCGGTGTGGGGCCGGAGGACCTCTCCATCCAGCCGCTGCTCGCGCGCATCGCCGAGCGTGGCGAGGAGGCTGGCGTGGAGGAAGTGATCGTCGCGTTGCCGGCGACCGTGGATGGCAGCGCGACCGCGCATTACCTGACCGACCGGCTGAAGCCGACGGGCGTTGCCGTCACGCGGCTGGCGCAGGGCGTGCCAGTGGGCGGGGCGCTCGATGTGCTGGACGAGGGCACGCTCGCCGCCGCGCTGCGCGCGCGGCGGCCCGTTTAGCGGCCTCAGGCGCCGGCGGGCGCTGTCAGACGCCCGATTTCATGCCCTTGGTTTCGCGCTCGATGTGGCGGCGCACGATCGTGCTGAGGTGCTGGTCGATGAACTCGGCCATGCGGATTTCCTCGTTCAAGCTCTGCTCAAGCAGGCGCTGGCCCGGTGTGTCGCCGGCGGCGTCGGCCATTTCCATCAGCGCGCGGTAGCTCGCGATCTCGAAATGCTCGAAGGCGTAGTTGGCGAAGGTGTTCTTCATCACCTCGTCCTGCATCACCGCATGCCCGATCGCGGCGATGTTGCCCATGATGGAGGTGCCGATGTCCTTCAGCGTGGAATGGGAGGTGCCGAGGGTCTGCAGGATCTGCTCGATCCGCTGCTGCTGGCGCCGGCTTTCCTCAAGGTGCTCGCGCAGGCGTTCGCGGAGCTCGGGGTAGTTCTCCAGCCGCTCGACCTGGCGTTGGCAAAGCTGGATGGCCTGCGCTTCCAGCGCATGGGCGTTCTGCAGGCCGGTGACGTAGATGTCGCGGATGCTGGTGGCCATGGGCGTGGGCTCCTGCCGCTGGGGTGGGACGGGAACGGCGGAGCGGGGCGCTGGGTTCCGTCCCTTTCTGGCCCCTCCCAAGACCGGGCGGGCTTGTGCTAAGGCGGTTTCGGGTTCCCGTAGCTCAGCTGGATAGAGCACCAGATTCCTAATCTGGGGGCCGTGGGTTCGAATCCCGCCGGGAACACCACCACCACTTTATGGCGCAGCGAGCCCAGGGTTTCAGCGCGCCCGCCTGCGCCGGGACGGTTCGAATCTCGCCGGGATCATTCTCGCCCCCTCTTCCGTCCATGTCGCGGCTCTCGTCGTGCCGCGCCGGTTGGAGCCTCGGCGTGTTGACGCCGCCGCGCGCTGCGGCATCGTAGCGGTTCGGACCCGTCGCTTCGTGATCACGACGCCATCGCGGGCCACGATGCTGCTGCCGCGGGTGCAGCGGCAGGGACCCTTCTCCCGCTGGGGCGCGACCGCATGCTCGATACAGCCGACCCTGGAGCGCAGCCCTGACCATGCCAACGACTATGCTCCATGCCGAAGCTGAGCGGATCCGCACGCAGATCCTGGCCATCCTCGGCGCCTGGGGCATGGCGGAGGACCTCGCCGCCACCACCGCCGAGGCGATGGTCGAGACCGATCTGATGGGCGTGGATAGCCACGGCATCTCGATGCTGATGATGTATGAGGGCCAGCGCCGTGCCGGGCAGCTCGACCTTCATGCGCGGCCGCGCGTGGTGCGCGACCTGCCCTCGCTCGCGCTGATGGATGGCGGCGCCAATCTCGGCCATCCGGTCGCGGCGGCGGCGATGATGCTGGCGGCGGAGAAGGCGCTGGCGGCCGGCATTGGCGCGGTCGGCGTGGTCAATTCCCACCATTTCGGCGCGGCCGGGCATTATGCGCGGCTGGCGGCGGCGCGCGGCGTGGTGGCGCTGATCGCCTCCTCCGCGCGGACAGTGCTGATGGTGCCGACACGCGGCGCGATGCCAATGCTAGGCAGCAACCCGCTCGCCTTCGCGGCACCGATGCCGGGTGGTGCGCCTGTCGTGCTCGACATCGCCACCACCACGGTCGCGGCTAACAAGGTCAAGGTCTATGAGCTGAACGGCAAGCCGATCCCCGAAGGCTGGGTGGTGGATGGTACGGGCCAGCCCATCACCGATTCCACCGCTGCGATGGCGCAGATCTTCCGCGAGCCCGCCGGCGGCATCACGCCGCTTGGCGGCGCGGAGCGCACGGGCGGGCATAAGGGCTACGGCCTCGGGCTGATGGTGCAGATCCTGTCGGCGACGATGACCGGCGCATCCTTCTCGCCACTGCGCAACCGCAGCCAGCGCGATGGCGAGCCAGACAATATCGGCCATTTCTTCCTGGCACTCGACCCGCGCGCGCTGCGCCCCGATGGCGGCTATGAGGAGGACATCGCGGAGATGATCGCGATGCTCCGCGCCACGCCGCCCGCCGATCCGGCTCTGCCGGTGCTGGTCCCTGGCGATCCGGAGATGACGGAACGCGCGCGGCGGCTCAGCGCCGGCGTGCCGATCCCCGCCACGCTCGACCGGCATATCCGCGACATCTGCGAACGCTGCGGCGCGCCTTACCTGCTGCAAGCTGAATGACAATCAGGGAGGAACCAACACTATGACCAGGATGCATCGCCGCGCGCTGCTCGGCGGCCTTGGCGCCACGCTCGCCGCCCCCGGCCTGCTGCGCGCGCAGCCCGGCTGGCAGCCGACGCGGCCGCTCCAGCTCATCGTCGGCTTCGCGCCGGGTGGTGGCAGCGACATCATCGCGCGCACCATCGCTGAGGCCGCAGCGCCGCTGATGCCGCAGCCGATGGTGGTGGTGAACCGCCCCGGCGCGGGCGGCGTGATCGCTGCCGAATTCGTCGCGCGTGCCGCCCCCGATGGCCACACGCTGCTGCTGGCCGGCGGCAGCGAGAGCACCTCCGTGCCCGCGCATCGCGAGGTTCCCTATGATCCGAAGCGCTCCTTCCGCGCCGTCATCCGCCTGACGCGCCACCCGCACTTCATCTGCGTCCGCACGCGCGGCCGCTTCGAGAGCATGCAGCAGGTGATCCAGATGGCGCGTGCGGAGCCCGGGCGCCTCACGCATGGCTCGTCCGGCGTCGGCACGCTGTCGCATTCGATGTTTATGCTGCTGGAGCGCCGCGCGGGCGTGGAGTTCCTGCATGTCCCCTACACCGGCGGTGGGCCTGTCGCACAGGCGCTGCTCGCGGGGCAGATCGACCTGGGCGTGATGGCCTCCGACGAATTCGGCACGCTGAATGCGGGTGGCGAAATCCGCGCGATCGCGGTCGCGTCCGGCGAACGCGCGCTATCGCAGCCGAATGTGCCGACGCTGAAGGAACTCGGCTGGGATGTGCAGGCCGACAACCAGAAGGGCTGGGTCGGGCCCGCGGGCCTGACGGATGAGATGACCAGCTTCCTGCACGGCCGCTTCCGCCAGGCGATGCAGACGCCTGTCTGGCAGCGCTTCCGTGAAAGGCTGGGTGAGGGCGATGGCTATGCCGACGGCCCGGGCTTCCAGCGCGACATGGACACGCTGCTGGATGACGTGCGCGCCGCGTTGCGGAGGGCCTGACGCAGGATGACTGCTCCCGCTTCGATCCGCCCGCCCGCGCGCGTCGCCTTTATCGGCCTTGGCGTGATGGGCGCGGCGATGGCCGCGAACATCGCCCGCGCCGGCTTCGCGCTGACCGTCCACAGCCGCAGCCGCGACAAGGCCGCTTCGCTGGAGGCCGCCGGCGCCACCTGGGCCCCGAGCGCCGCGGAGGCCGCGCGGGGGGCCGCCTGCATCGCGCTCTGCGTGCCCGACACGCCGGATGTGGAGGCGGTGCTGTTCGGCCCCGGGGGCGTGGCGGAGGGCGTGGAGCCAGGCGCGGTGGTGATCGACTTCAGCAGCATTGCTGCCGCGCCGACCGCCGCCTTCGCCGCACGCCTCGCGGCGGAGCGCGGCGCCTTCCTGCTCGACAGCCCAGTCAGTGGCGGCCCGGGCGGGGCGCGCGATGGCACGCTGACCTGCATGGTCGGCGGCGATGCGGCGGCTTTCGCGGCCGCCGAGGCCGTGTTCCGGGCGGTCGGGCGCACCATCACGCATCTCGGCCCGTCCGGCGCCGGGCAGGTCTGCAAATCGGCGAACCAGCTGATCATCTCCGCCGCCGTGCAGGCGGTGGCGGAAGCGCTCGCGCTGGGCCGCAAGGCGGGGCTGGATCCCGAGGCGATGCGGCTCGCGCTGCTCGGCGGCTCGGCGCGGTCCTTCGTGCTGGAGGCCCACGCCAAGCGCATCAATGACGGCGTGACCAAGGCCGGTTTCCGCGCGGAGCTGATGCGCAAGGACATGCGCCTGGCGCAGCAGGCCGTGCGCGACCACGGCGTCTTCGCGCCCGCCACGGGGCTCGCTGCGCAGATGATGGAGGCGCTGGTGAATAGCGGCCGTGGCGACCAGGACGCATCCTCGCTCGGCGCGCTGGTGGCGGAACTGTCCGGGCTCAAGCCCGCCGCGCCGCGGGGCTGATCAGCCCCGCGCAGGCTTCAGCCTCGGCGCGCTTCCTTGATGGTGTTGGCCAGCGCGCGCACGGCATCCGGCACGCCTTCGCCGGCGGCGCCGGAGATGATCATCACCGGCGTGCCCACCGCACGCGATAGCGCCTTCAGACGC
>JBIKSZ010000004.1:0-43943 GCA_044348345.1 Roseomonas sp.
GGGGTCGTATTCTGCCCTCCGAACGAGGAACCATCCCCTGGCTGTTCAGGAGGTGCTGAAGTGCCTTCAGGCTGGCATGCGCCAGTTTACGCTTCCGCTGTGCCTCAGCCGTTCGCCGACCATGCTTCACGGCGTTCCGGTTTCCAGGCTGACCGCCGGGCTTACGCCGGTCGTTTGACGCCCTGCGACAGCCGTCGTCCCCGTCCCCGGGGGAATACGATTCCAGCCCCCTGTCGCGCTCTGTCGGGACCGCTTTGGCCATGGGGCAGAATACCACACGGCTCGGTCATTGTTCGTGTGGAATACGATGTAAGGGCGGCTGGGGGGACCCAAACGAGAAAGGGGGGCTGCCCCCTGGGTGGGGTGCGGAACGGCCGAAAATCGCAGCCGGGTGGGGTGCTAGATCGGCTGGCCTGGACTGCTTTCTTGCTGGTGCGTCGGCCCAGCCTGTCACTGGCTCGGCTGGCAAACATGCACACGGCCGAGCCGCGACGAGCACAACGCAGGCGGTATGGCAGCCTTCGTTCAGGCGGCCGCTACTGCCATCCGATGCCGTGCTGCCACTGAAAGACGTCCACCCATGTCCATGCCAATCCACGAAGTGGATGGGGGTAAGCATGGGGGTTGTGAGCCAAGCCCGGAGGAGAAGCGCCGCAAGATCAATATCTTACATGCGCTTATTGGCGTCCCGTACGGGATTCGAACCCGTGCTGCCAACGTGAAAGGCTGGTGTCCTAGGCCTCTAGACGAACGGGACGTGCCGTGGCCGACGCCGTATGGCGACCCGCGGCGCAGGGGTCAAGCCTGCCCCCCTCCGTTCATGCCAAGCCAAGCCGCGTCCGGCGCGCCACCCACCGCGCCGCGCCAGGCGCCAGAGCCACGCCACCAACCATCAGGCTCGGCACCCGCGCGGCCAACAACGCCATGAAACCGGCTAGCCGCATCCCGCCAGCCAGGCCCGCTGCACGCGCAGCATGATGCGAGGCCGCCGGCACGCCGCGACCCAACGCCTCCGCGGCGGCCAGGCCCGAGCTCAGCGCCATCGCGACGCCATCGCCGCAGAAGCTCGGGATCACCGCCGCCTGGTCGCCGATACGGAACGGCTCCGCCCCGCCGCCGCGATGCAAGAACCCATAAGGCACGCCCGCGACCACCAGCGGCCGCGACAGGACCGGGCGGAGGTCGCGCAGCAGCCGCTCCGCCAGCGCCGAACCGCCCGCGACATGGGCGAGGAAGGCCTCGGCCGAACGGGCCGCGGCCGCGGCGCCAGGCGCGGCCGGGTCGAGCGCGGCGCACAGATTGGCGCCCCCGCCCGGGCGCGGCTGCAGCCCGGCATAGCCGCCGGGGCAGGCCAGCAGCGCGATCGCCGCTTCCGCCATCGTCCCCGCCAGCGGCAGCTTCACGCCCAGCGCCCCGCCGCGCACCGGGCGGCGCAGCCCGCGCAGCTCGTGCTTGCCGGTGGCCAGCACCAATCGCGGCGCTGCCAGGGTCCCGCCATCGGCCAGGCGCAGCGCCCAGCCGGTGCCGTCGCGCGTCGCACCGGCCACCGCGACGCCGCGATGCAGCACCGCCCCCGCTGCGGCCGCAGCTTCCAACAGCGCGGCATCCAGCCGCGCGCGCGGCAGGCCCCAGGCGGCGAAGGGCAAGGGCATTTCCGCATGCACCCGGCCCGCGCCCAGCATTGCGCGGCGGATCGGCACCGCGCCGAGCGCCTCGATGTCGAGGCCGAGCGAGGCCAACAGCCGCGCCGCATCCTCGGCCAGGAACTCGCCGCAGACTTTTTCGGACGCCACCGCCTCACGCTCGATCAGCAGCGGGCTGAGGCCCGCGCGCGCCAGCGCGATCGCCGCGGCGCTGCCGGCGGGCCCACCGCCGACGATCACCGCCCCGCTCATCCGCCGCGCCCCGACACCGCCCAGCGGAAGGGCGCGACCCAGCGGATTTCGGCCGCGACGCCAGCCTCGGCCAGCAACCGCACCCAATCGGCACGGACGAAGCCGCGGTTGATGGAGACCGGCCCGTCATGGATCACCATCGGATGCATCCGCATCAGCCGCGTGCCGGCCCAGACCGCGGCCCAGGGAATCCAATGCCGGTGCAGGTCCAGGATCAGCCAGCGCCGCGTGGCATGGGCCGGCAGCCAGCGCAGGAAGCGCACCAGCTCCGCATCCGGCAGGTGATGCGCGAACAGGCCGCAGACCACCACATCGAAGCGCCGCTCCGTCGGCAGGTCGAAGAGATCCGCGGTGATCCAGCCGGCCGGCGTGCCGCGCGCCCGCGCGTAGCCTTCGGCCCAAGGGCTGCGATCAAGGCCCCAGAGATCGAGCGCCACGCCCCGCTTCGCCCCCCAGCGCGCGCCCGCCCGCAGCGCATCGCCCCCACCCGCGCCGACATCGAGCAGCGAGAGCTGGGCAAGCCCCTCCTCCCGCACCAGCCGGTCCAGGAAGCGTGTCAGCGGCAGATGCGCGAAGGTCAGGCGGTTCAGCGTTTCCAGCCCATCCAGCGCGGCACGAAAATCGGCCTCGGACTGCGCCGGGTCGTCCATGATCTCATCCGCCATGATGCGCGGCATGGTCAGGCGACCCGGAAGCGCATGCTCTCGGCCGAGAGACCCGGGCCAAAGGCGAGCGCCACGCCGCGCTGCCCGCGATCCGCGCTGCGCATCATCGCGGCGAGGACGAACATCACCGTGGCGGAGGACATGTTGCCGTGGTCGCGCAGCACCGCGCGGCTGGTGGCCAGCGCGGCTGGCGGCAGGTCTAGCCCGTTCTGCACCCCGTCCAGGATGGAGCGCCCACCGGGATGCACCGCCCAGAGATCAACCTCCGCTGGCGCGCGGCCATCCAGCATCTCGGGCGCGAAGTCGGGCAGCGCATGGGCCAGCGTGATCGGCACGAGGCCGGACAGCGTCATGTCGAAGCCGTCATTGCCGATGCGCCAGGTGATCATCTCCGCTGCTTCCGGCATCACCAGGCTGCGGAACCCCTCGAGCTGCAGGCCCGAGGGCTCGGCGCTGACGATCGCGGCGGCACAGCCATCGGCGAACAGCAGGAAGCACAGCAGTTGCTCCAGCGCCGCCGTGTCTTGCAGATGCAGCGTGCAGAGCTCCAGGCAGCAGACCAGGACGCGCGCCTCGGGTTCGCTGCGCACGATGTGCCAGGCGAGCTTGAGCGCGTTGATCGCCGCCTGGCATCCCATGAAGCCGACCATGGTGCGCTCCACCCCGCGCGGCAGGCCGTGGCGCTCGACCAGATGGCGGTCGAGACCGGGCGCGACGAAGCCCGTGCAGGTGGCGAGCACCAGATGCGTGATCCGCGGCGCTTCCGCCGCGAGGCCAAGCCGCGCGAAGGCGAGGTCGGCGAGCGCAGGCGCCTCGGCCTCGTAGCGGGCCATGCGGGTGCGGGTGGTCGGGAAGGCGCTGCCCGCGCGATAGAAGCCGCATTCCGTGCCGGAGCCGAGCGGCAGGGAAGGCTCCAGCACCGAATGGCGCGTGGCGATGCCGGCGCGGGCATCCATGCGCGCGAAGGCGGGCTGAACTCCCGCGGCCGTGGCTTTCGCCGCGGCAAAGGCGCGGAAGGCGCCGTGCACCTCATGGCGGGGCACGGCGGTCGCGATGCGGTTGATGAAGACATCGGCCATCACCCGAGTGTGGTGATGGCCCGCGCGGAGGGGAACCCTCCGCGCGGATCAAGCCGGATTATCCCAAGCGCACAAAGGCTTCACCTTTGTGCCCCTCAGACGCCGGGCGCCGCGCATCCGCGCGGCTTGGCTTCGCCGCATAAGCGGCGGGCGCCGTTCGGCGCCTCGGCCCTTCGGGCCGCAGGCCGGAACTCCGTACGCTTGGTATCAGGCGTTCCCGGAGAGATACTCCATCGCCGCCTGCGCCCCGCCCGACTTATGCGGGATGCCGGCCGCGCGCAGCCCCATCTCGACGCCGCCCAGCGTGCCGACCAGCTGCAGGTCGCCGAAGTCACCCAGATGCCCGATGCGGAACACCCGGTCGTTCAGCTGCCCGAGCCCATTGCCGAGCGACATGTTGAACTTTTCAAGGATCGTCGCGCGCAGACCATTGGCGCTGTGGCCCTCCGGCAGGCGCACCGCCGTCAGCGCGGAGGAATAGTGGCGCGGGTCGAGGCACTGGACCTCGAAGCCCCAATGGCGCACGGCGCGGCGCGTGGCTTCCGCATGGCGGTCGTGGCGGGCGAAGACATTGTCGAGCCCCTCCGCCAGCAGCATGTCGAGCGCGGTGTCGAGCGCGTAGAGCATGTTGGTCGCCGGCGTGTAGGGGAAATAGCCCGTCGCGTTGGAGGCGATCATCGGCTTCCAGTCCCAGAAGGCGCGCGGCAGCTTCGCCGTCTCGGTGGCCTTCAGCGCCTTGGCGCTGACGGCGTTGAAGCTGAGGCCCGGCGGCAGCATCAAGCCCTTCTGGCTGCCGGAGACGGTGACATCCACACCCCATTCGTCATGGCGATAATCGATGCTGCCGAGGGAGGAGATGGTGTCCACCAGCAGCAGCGCCGGATGGCCGGCGGCGTCCATCGCCTTGCGGACCTCGTCGATGCGGGACGTGCAGCCCGTGCTCGTCTCATTGTGGACGACGCAGACGGCCTTGATGGTGTGCGTCTTGTCTTCGCGGAGCTTCGCCTCGATCGCCTCGACGTCGGCGCCGCGGCGCCAATCGGTGCGGATGTAGTCGGGGACGATCTGCAGGCGGGTGGCCATCTCATGCCAGAGATGCGCGAACCAGCCGGTCTCGCACATCAGCACGCGGTCGCCGGGAGAGAGGGTGTTGACCAGCGCCGCTTCCCACGCCCCGGTGCCGGAGGCGGGGTAGATCACCACATGGGACTTCGTCTTGAAGACCGCCTTGACCTTCTCCAGAACGGCCTTGCCCATCAGCCCGAAATCGGGGCCGCGATGGTCCATCGTCGGGTTGTCCATCGCCCGCAGCACACGGTCCGGCACGTTGGACGGGCCCGGGATCTGCAGGAAATGGCGGCCGGCGGTCGGCTTGGACTGGAAATAGGCCATGGGACGGGTCCTCTTTGCTGGGCGCTGTCTAGCCTCTGGCCATGCGTCCTGCCAATGAGTAAGCCCGCTAGAATTGATGAGCATTATAGATGCGACCCGCCGCCCCACCCGCGCTAATCCCCTGCACCGTGGAGGGGCACGCATGAACGCCATCACCGGGACAGCCAGGATCGGGGACAGCCGGCTCGCGGCGCGACTGGCGCGCGAGACCTCCGGCGAGGTGCTGTTCGGCGCGGGCGATCGGGGCCGCTATGCGACCGATGCCAGCATCTACCAGATGGAACCCCTCGGCGTGCTGGTGCCCCGCACGGCCGAGGATGTCGCGGCCGCGATGGCGATCTGCCGCGAGGAAGGCGTGCCCGTGCTGCCGCGCGGCGGTGGCACCAGCCAATGCGGCCAGACCGTCAACCGCGCGCTGGTGGTGGATTGCACCAAGTACCTCCGCAACGTGCTGTCGGTGGACGGCGACACGGCGACGGTGCAGCCCGGCATCACCCTCGGCGCGTTGAACGAGGCGCTGAAGCCCAAGGGGATGTTCTATCCGGTGGATCCCTCCACCTGGATGCGCTGCACCATCGGCGGCATGGCGGCAAATAATTCCTGCGGCTCCAAATCCATCCGCTACGGGCTGATGGCGGATAATGTCCGCGCGATTGATGCGATCCTCGCCGATGGCACGCGGTTCCGCTTTGGCGAGTTGCCGGACAATCTCGGCCCCGAAGTGCCGGGCCAGGTCGCGGAGCTGGTCGCGAAGCTGCGCCTGATCGGCGTGCGGGAGGCGGAGGAGATCGCCGCCCGCTTCCCCGAACAGCTGCGCCGCGTCGGTGGCTACAATTTGGATGCGCTGACGCCGGCCGCGCGGGCGGAGGGTCGTTCGTCTCTCGCGCGCCTGCTGGTCGGCAGCGAGGGAACGCTGGCGTTCTCCGCCGCGCTCGACCTCAAGCTTTGGCCGATCAAGCCGCGCAAGGTGCTGGGCATCTGCCAGTTCCCCTCCTTCCGGCGCGCGATGGAAGCGTCGCGCCACCTGGTCACGCTGGACCCTGAGGCGGTGGAACTGGTGGACCGGACGATGATCGAGCTCGGCCGCTCCATCCCGATCTACCGCAACACGATCGAGAAGATCCTGATCGGCGAGCCCGACAGCCTGCTGATCGTGGAATTCCATGGGCAGGAGGACGCGCCGCTGCTGGCCGCCCTCGACCGGCTCGAGGAGATGATGGGCGATCTCGGCCTACCCGGGCAGGTGGTGCGCGTGACGGACGCCGCCTTCCAGGCGCAGGTCGCGGAGGTGCGCGAGGCGGGCCTCAACATCATGATGTCCATGAAGGGTGACGGGAAACCCGTCTCCTTCATCGAGGATGCCGCCGTCGCGCTGGATGACCTCGCCGACTACACAGAGCGGCTCAACGACGTCTTCGAGAAGCATGGCACCAAGGGCACCTGGTATGCCCATGCCAGTGTCGGCTGCCTGCATGTCCGCCCTGTGCTGAACATGAAGGACGGCGCCGAGGTCGCGAAGATGCGCGCGATTGCGGAGGAATGCTTCGCGCTGGTGCGCGAATACAAGGGCAGCCACTCCGGCGAACATGGCGACGGCATCGTGCGGAGCGAATTCCACGAGCCGATGTTCGGCGCGCGCATCGTGCGCGCCTTCGAACAGGTCAAGGACGCCTTCGACCCGGCGCGTGAAAACCTGCCGCACGGTCTGCTGAACCCGAACCGGATCGTCCATCCGCCGCGCATGGATGACCGGTCGCTGCTGCGCTACCATGACCGCTACACGCCCGACGCCGCCATCACGCCAGCGATGGACTGGTCCGCCTGGCCGGGTCCGCAAGGCGGCCTGCTGGGCGCGGTCGAGATGTGCAACAACAACGGCACCTGCCGGAAGTTCGATGCCGGCACGATGTGCCCCTCCTACCGCGCGACGCGCGACGAGCAGCATGTCACGCGCGGGCGCGCCAACACGCTGCGGCTGGCGCTGACCGGGCAGATTCCGGGCGGGCTTGCAAGCGACGAGGTGGCGGATGCGCTCTCGCTCTGCGTCGGCTGCAAGGGCTGCAAGCGCGAATGCCCGACCGGCGTGGACATGGCGAAGATGAAGGTCGAGGCGGCGGCGGCACGCAACGCCGCGCGCGGCCTGGCGTTCAAGGAGCGGATGATCGCGTCCATGCCGCGCTGGGCGCCCTATGCCGCGATGCTCGCGCCCTTCGTGAACTGGCCGGCGATGATCCCCGGCGCGCCGGGGCTGATCGGCTTCGCCGACCGCAAGCTGCCGCGTTTTCGGCGCGATGCCTTCCACGACTGGGAATGCCGCGAGCCGGATGGGCGCGCGAACGAGGTCATCCTGCTGCCTGACCTGTTCAATCGCTATTTCGAGCCGGAGAATCTGCGCGCCGCGCTGCGCGTGCTGCGCGCCGCCGGCGCTGATCCTGCGGTGGCGCGCCCGCCCTCCGGCACGCGGCCGCTGGATGATGGGCGCACCTACCTCGCCGCCGGCATGGTCGCCGAAGCGCGCGCGGAAGCGCGTCGCACGCTGGAGGTTCTCTCGCGCTGGGAGAGCCCCGTGCTCGGCCTCGAGCCCTCCTGCCTGATGACGTTGCGGGACGAGTTCCTCGCCCTGCTGCCGGGTGAGGCGGCGGAGAAGCTCGCGGCCCGCGCGAAGCTGATCAGCGAGTGGATCGCGGAGACGAAGCCCGCGCTGCAACTGAAGCCCATCGCGGGCGAAGCGCATGTGCATGGCCATTGCCACCAGAAGGCCTTCGGCGCCTTCCCGGCGGCGGTGGCGATGCTGACACGCATCCCGGGCCTCAAGGTCGTACCGATCACCTCCTCCTGCTGCGGCATGGCGGGCGCCTTCGGCTATGAGGCGAAGAACCTGCCCGTCAGCAAGGCGATGGCCGAACTCTCCCTGCTGCCGCATATCCGCAAGGTGAAGCAGGAGCATTTCGTCGTGGCCGACGGCACCTCCTGCCGCCACCAGATCGGCGACCTCGCGGCGCGCGAGGCGGTGCACGCCATCCGCCTGCTGGATCGCGCTTTAGCATGAGCGACGACGCGGCCCGGCTGCTCGCCTTCTGGTTCGCCGACGGGTCGGACAGCTTCCGGGCCGCCTGGTTCGCGAAGGACGACGCCTTCGACGCCGCCTGCCGCGACGGCTTCGGCCATCTCGTCGTCCCGGCGCGCGAGGGCGCGCTGGATGGCTGGGCCGCGACGCCGGAAGGCGCGCTGGCGCTGATGCTGCTGCTCGACCAATTCCCCCGCAATCTGTTCCGCGGCAGCGCCGAAGCCTTCGCCTCCGACGCACATGGTCGCGCGGTCGCGCGGCGCGCGGTGCTGGAGCACCGCTTCGACCTGGCGCTGACGCCGACGCAGCGCGTCTTCCTCTACCTGCCCTTCGAGCATGGGGAGGCGATGGCGGAGCAGGACCTGTCGGTCGCGCTGTTCGAAGGCCTGCGCGACCACCCCGCGCATGCGAAGACCGGCGGCACCATCGACTATGCCTGGCGCCACCGGCAGGTGATCCAGCGCTTCGGCCGCTTCCCGCATCGCAATGCCGCGCTCGGGCGCGAGAGCACGGCGGCGGAGCACGCCTGGCTCGCAGCAGGCGGCGGATTCTAGCGCTGCGCCCGGATTGACCGCGCACGATGGCGGTGCCCTCCTTCACCGTGAAGGAGACCGCCATGCCCATCGTCGCCAACCCCATCCGCAAGCGCCTGAACGAAGGCGGCCTCGCACTCGGCTTCGGCGTGCATCATTTGCGAGGCAGCGCCGTCGGCATGATCGCCGCCGCCTCGGGCTTCGACTGGCTGTTCATCGATATGGAACACGGCGCGATGAGCGTGGACGACGCCACACGCATCTCCATCGCCGCGCTGTCGCAGGGCGTCACGCCCATCGTGCGGGTCTGCAAGGACGCGCTGCATGAGGGGACGCGGAGCCTCGACAATGGCGCGATGGGCGTCGTCGTGCCGCATGTGGACACGGCCGAGGAAGCCGCCGCGGTGGTGCGCGCCTATCGCTTCCCGCCGACCGGGATGCGCAGCTGGGGCGGCCCGCCCTTCGCCTATGGGCTTGGCGCCGTGGATGCCGCCGCGGCGCAGGCCGAGCTCAACCGGGAAATCCTCGTCGTCTGTATGATCGAGACGCCGGAGGCGGTGGCGAATGCGGAGGCGATCGCGGCCGTGCCGGGCGTGGATGTGCTGATGTTCGGCACCTCGGATTTGACGGCGACGATGGGCATCCCGGGCCAGATCGGCCATCCGGATGTGCGCCGCGCCTATGAGACGGTGGGCGCGGCCTGCGCGAAGCACGGCAAGGTGATGGGCATGGGCGGCGTCTATGACGAGAAGGTCGCGCCCGACTACATCAAGCTCGGTGCGCGCTTCATCCTGAGCGGATCGGACCACAGCTTCCTGATGACCGGCGCTGGCGCCCGCGCGCGCTTCCTGCGCGGCCTGGGCTGACTTGGAGGGGCGCGCGCGGGCTCGGCCTCCCGGGCTCAGCGCGCCCTGCCCCGCGCCGCGACGGATCGCGCAGCGCCGTCCCTTACGACAGCGCGAGCAGCCGATTGCAGCGCCTGTGCAGGCCACGGCAATGCGCGGGCCGCTTCGGCAGAAAAACTCAAATTTTTCAGGTATTTGCGCGGACGGAATGGGCGCGACAGGGATTGAACCTGTGACCCCCACCGTGTCAAGGTGGTGCTCTCCCGCTGAGCTACGCGCCCGTCTCTGCGGACGGCCCCTTTAGCCTCCGCGCCAGCGGTACGCAAGCGGGGCTCCGCCCGGGCCATGCCAAAACAGTGACCTTACGGGGATGACAAGCAACGCGGCGCTGTGGCTTGATCGCGCGGCTTATGGACATGGCCTCCCCCACCTCGCCCGCCCTCGAGGCGCCGCCACCCTTCCGGGTGCTGCGGCCCGCGCGGCAGACCATGCCGCTGGTCTTCGCCTCGCCACATAGCGGCACGCATTACAGCGCGGATTTCCTGGCCGAGGCTCGGCTCGACCCGCTGGCGCTGCGGCGGAGCGAGGACAGCTTCGTGGACGAGCTCTTCGCCGCCGCACCGGCCTTCGGCGCGCCGCTGCTGGCGGCCAACTTCCCCCGCGTTTTCTGCGACGCGAACCGGGAACCCTGGGAACTCGACCCGTCCATGTTCGACGGGCCGCTGCCGGCCTGGGTGAACAGCGCCAGCCCCCGCGTCGGCGCCGGGCTCGGCACCATCGCCCGGGTCGTCGCGACCGGGGAGCCGGTCTACCGCGCCAAGCTGCCCTTCGCAGAAGCCGAGGCGCGGGTGCGGGATTGCTGGCAGCCCTATCACGCCGCCCTCGCCCAGCTGATCGAGGAAACGCGCGCGCAGTTCGGCTGCTGCCTGCTGGTGGATTGCCATTCCATGCCGACCCACCCGGCGCATGGGGTGCCGCCGCTCGATATCGTGCTTGGGGATGCGCATGGAACCTCCTGCGCGCCACGGGCGACACGGCTGGTGGAGGAGACGCTGTCGGCACTCGGTTACCGGGTGCGGCGGAACGACCCCTATGCCGGGGGCTACATCACCCGCCACTACGGCACCCCGCGCGAGGGGGTGCACGCCTTGCAGGTGGAGATCGCGCGCCGGCTCTACATGGACGAGGCACGGGTGGAACGCGCCCCGGGCATGGCCGGGCTGCAGCGCGACATCCGGCATGTGCTGACCGTGCTGTCCGGTTCGGACTGGACCTACCTCAGCCGCTGAGCTGCACCGCCCAACCGCTTGGGAGCGCACACAAAAAAAAGCGGCGGTGCCTTGCGGCACCGCCGAGTTTAGGGAGGAAACGTCCAAGAAAGACAGCAGGGGGACGAACCCGTCCTGCTACGGTGCACAATTAGTGACCCCGCCCCCGAAAGGCAAGGGAAGTTTTTGCGGTGCAGCAGAAACCCGTCATGCATTAAACGCATGTCACGTGGCGAAGGGCTGCCCCAGGCGGTTGTCAGCCGGCGAACTCCGCCCGGATCGCCGCGCCATGCTCGTCGAGGGCTGGCACCCGCCCAGCCGGCCGGGCCGCGCCAGCCAGGCGGGCGGCGGGTGCGGCCAGCCGGACCGGCCCGTTCGGCGTCGCAGCCTCGATCCGCCGCAGCGCCGGGTGGCGCGCGAATTCGGCGACCCCATTGACGAAGCCATAGGCCATGCCGGCCGCGTCCAGCCGCGCCGCGGCCTCGGCGCGGGTCAGGCGGGCGAAGAGGGTCGCGACATGGGCATCCACCGCGGCTCGGTTCGCCACGCGTTCGGTGTTGCTGCGCCAGCCCTCGCGCTGCGGCAGCTCCGGCTCGCCCAGCACGCCGGCGCAGAAGCCCGCCCATTCGCGCTCATTCTGGATGCTGATCAACACCAACGCGCCGTCCGAGGTGGCAAAGGCGCCGTAGGGGCTGATGGAGGGATGCGCGAGCCCGACGCGCTCCGGCGCGCGGCCCGTGCCTTCGAAGAACAGCAAGGGCACGTTCATCCAATCGGCCATCGCGTCGAACAGCGAGACATGGATGCCTGCGCCCCGGCCGGTGATGCCGCGGGCGATCAACGCCTCCAGCACGGCGGCATGGGCATTCATCCCTGTCGCGATATCCACCACCGAAACGCCGACCCGCCCCGCCCCCGCCGGATGCCCGGTGATGGAAGCGAGGCCGCTTTCGGCCTGCACCAGCAGGTCATAGGCCTTCATCCGGGCGTAGTCGCCTTCCTCGCCATAGCCGGTGATGTCCACCGTGATCAGGCGGGGGTGCCGCGCGCGAAGCTCCGCCGCGCCGAAACCAGCCCGCGCCATGGCGCCAGGTGCGAGGTTCTGCACGAAGACATCGGCGCGCGCGATCAGCCGCGCGAGCAGCGCCTTGTCCCCGGGCTGCTTGATATCGAGGGCGATGCTCTCCTTCCCCCGGTTCAGCCAGACGAAATAGCTGGAAAGCCCGGCGGCGGCCTTGTCGTAGCCGCGCGCGAAATCGCCCTCGGTACGCTCGATCTTGATCACTCGCGCGCCGGCATCGGCGAGCTTCTGGGTGCAAGTGGGGGCCGCGACTGCCTGCTCCATCGCGACGACAAGCAGGCCTTCGAGCGGCCGCGATGGCGCAAGATCGGTCAAGCGCATCTCCCTTGAACGGTCCCGGAAAATCGGCGATTCCAGTCGAAAATCTTCCGGGATCGCATCATGCCGAAAAGCTGGGACGAGAAGTACCGCGGCGCCAAGCCGCCGCATGTCACGGTGCTGGCGAAATCCTTCGCCGGCGTCGGCGCGGGCGAGAGGCTGTTCATCGCCTCCCCACCGCTGCTGGATGCGCGCATCCGCGCCATCCCGCCAGGCCGCACGCTAGACCCCGTGGCGCTCCGCGCGGAACTGGCGCGGGAGAACGGCGCGGCTGCCACCTGCCCCACCTCCACCGCCATCTTCCTCCGCATCGTCGCGGAGCGCGCGCTGGAACAGCAGGCGGCAGACCCCACGCCCTTCTGGCGCGTGATCGCGCCAGAGTCACAGCTCGCCCGAAAACTCTCCTGCGGGCCCGACTTCATCCGCCACCGCCGCGCGCTGGAAGCTCAGTAGCTGCGTGGCATGCCGAGGACATGTTCCCCGATGTAGCTCAGGATCAGGTTCGTGCTGATGGGGGCGACCTGATAGAGCCGCGTCTCGCGGAATTTGCGCTCGATGTCGTATTCCTCGGCGAAGCCGAAGCCGCCATGGGTGTTCACGCAAGCCTCGCCCGCCGCCCAGCTCGCCTCGGCGGCGAGCATCTTGCCCATATTGGCTTCCTCGCCGCAGTTCTCGCCACGCTCGAATTTCGCCAGGCCCTTCTGCACGATCGCCTCAGCGGCGCGCATCTGGGCATAGGCCTTGGCGATCGGGAATTGCACGCCCTGGTTCGCGCCGATCGGGCGGCCGAACAGCACGCGTTCCTTCGCGTAGTCGCGCGCCTTCTCGATGAACCACTTCGCGTCGCCGACGCATTCGGCCGCGATCAGCAGCCGCTCGGCGTTCATGCCATCCAGAATGTAGCGGAACCCCCTGCCCTCGACGCCGACCAGGTTCTCGGCCGGCACTTCGAGGTTGTCGAAGAAGACCTCGCAGGAATTGTGGTTCATCATCGTCCGGATCGGGCGGATGGTGAGCCCCTTCCCGAGCGCGCTGCGCATGTCCACGATGAAGGTGGACAGCCCCTCGGTCTTCTTCGCGACCTGGTCGCGCGGCGTGGTGCGCGCCAGCAGCAGCATCAGGTCGGAATGCTCGGCGCGGCTGGTCCAGATCTTCTGGCCGTTGACGATGTACTTGTCGCCTTCGCGCCGCGCGGTGGTGCGCAGCGCGGTGGTGTCGGTGCCGCTGGTCGGCTCGGTCACGCCGAAGGCCTGCAGGCGCAGCTCGCCCGCCGCGATGGCGGGCAGGTACTTGGCCTTCTGCGCGCCGCTGCCATGCCGGAGGATGGTGCCCATGATGTACATCTGGGCGTGGCAGGCCGCGCCATTGCAGCCGGCGGCCTGAATCTCCTCAAGGATCGCGGCCGCACCCGAGAGCGGCAGGCCCGCGCCGCCGAACTCCTCCGGGATCAGCGCACCGAGCCACCCGGCCTCGGTCAGCGCCTTCACGAATTCGGTCGGGTAGCCGCGGCGGGAATCGAGCTCGCGCCAATACTCGCCGGGGAATTTCGCGCAAAGCTTGCGCACCTCCGCGCGGATCTCGGCATGCGGGTCTTCGGCGGCGGCGGCGTGCGGGGTCATGCGGGCGTTCCGGCTGGTCGGGGCGGGATGCGGGCGCGCACCCTGCCGCGCGCCCCAACTAGCCGGAACCGCCATCCACGCCAATCACCCATGCCAGCGCCGCATCGGCGCCCCGCCGAACAGCATGGCCCGGCGGTTTCCCCCTCCCGAACGCTGCCCTAGAATGCCGCAGCGCCTGACGACCGGGCGCGGGAAGAGGGTCCACATGAGTTCCGACACTGCGTCCTGGCGGGAGGACGTCTTCAGCGTCCTGAAGGCCGCCGGGGTGAAGCACATCGCCTATGTCCCCGATGCCGGGCACGCCACGGCCATCCGGCACGCCAATGCCGACCCCGACATCAACGCCGTGGTGCTGACGACCGAGGAAGAAGGCATCGCCTATCTCGCCGGCGCCTGGCTCGGCGGCGAACGCGGCGCGCTGCTGATGCAATCGAGCGGCGCGGGCAACTGCATCAACATGCTGAGCCTCGCGGCCTCGGCGCGCTTTCCGCTGCTGATGGTGATCACGCTGCGCGGTGACTGGGCGGAGTTCAATCCCTGGCAGAACCCGATGGGTCAGGCGACGGAAGCGGCCATGAAGCTGATGGGCGTGATGACCTGGCGCGCGGATGCGCCGCAGGATGTCGCCCCGCTGCTGCGCGGCGCGGCACGCATGGCCTTCGACGGCGATGGCGCCTGCGCCGTGCTGCTCGGCCAGCGCCTGATCGGCGAGAAGGAGTGGGTGAAGTGATCGCCGGTGGAACGCTGGAGCGGCGCGCCGTCGTCGCCGATCTGCTGAAGGAGCGCGAGGGGCTGCTGGTCATCGCCGGCCTCGGCTCGCCCGCCTATGACCTGATGGCGGCGGGCGACCATGACCTCAACTACTACCTTTGGGGTGCCATGGGTGGCGCGGCGCTGATCGGCTTCGGCCTCGCCATGGCGCAGCCCGGGCGGCCCGTGCTGGTGCTGACCGGCGATGGCGAGGCGCTGATGGGCCTCGGCGGGTTGGCGACGATCGCTCTGAAGAAGCCGCGCAACCTCTCGATCGTCGTCCTCGACAACGGGCATTTCGGCGAGACCGGCATGCAGCCGAGCCATACCGGCCAGGGGCTCGATCTCGCGCAGGTGGCCGCATCCTGCGGCTTCCCGCACACGGAGACGATCACCGAGCGCCAGGGGATCGAACCGCTGCGCCGGCGCATCCATGCGAAGCAGGCGCTGACGCTGGCGGTGGTGAAGATCGAGGCGGTGAACCTGCCGCGCGCACTGCCACCGCGCGACGGCGTCTACATCAAGAACCGCTTCCGCCAGGCGCTCGGCTTCCCGCCGAACTGAGCGCAGGGGCGAGCCACCTATGGCCGGGGCCGACCAGCCCCGGCCAAACTCATCGCAGCAGCGGCAAGACGCTCAGCGCCAGCAGCACACCCATGGCGATGTTGAAGCGGCGCAGAGCGCGGGCATCCCGCAGCATCCGCCGCGCGCCGGCGCCGATGCCGGCCCAGACCAGCAGGCAGGGCATGGAAACGGCGCCGAAGATGAAGGCGATCAGCAGCACCTGCGGCAGCAGCGGCTCACCGGCCACCGTGTAGCCGGCCATTGCCGCGCCCGCGAGCATCCACGCCTTCGGGTTCACCCATTGGAACAGCGCCGCCTGCACGAAGCCCATGGGCGGCCGTGCGGGGCCTTCGCCGGGCGGCGGGGCGGTGGCGATCTTCCAGGACAGCCACAACAGCCAGGCCGCGGCGACGAACTGCAACACGCCATGCACCGCCGGGCTTGCCGCGAGCGGCCCGGCCAGCCCGAGACCCACAATCAGCAGCATCGCCGCGAAGCCAAAGGTGATGCCCAGCATATGCGGCATCACACCACGCACGCCGACCGAGGCAGCGCCGGCCGCCACCATCAGCACATTCGGGCCCGGCGTCACCGAGCCCGCTATGGCAAAGCCCAGCAGCGGCAACCAATCGGGCATGCCGCGTCAGCCGCGACCGCGCATTATGCCTTGTGCCGAGTCACCACCCGCCCTGGCCGCTCGCCAGTCGCGCCCTTGCCCGACTTGAAGGTCGCAACGCCATTCGCCCAGACCTCCTCGATGCCGATGGAGGGCAGCTTCGGATTCTCGAAGGTCGCGGCGTCGATCACGGTCGCGGGGTCGAACAGGACGAGGTCGGCATAGGCGCCTTCGCGCAGAACGCCACGGTCCACGATGCCATAAGCATCCGCACAGCGGCCGGTCATCTTGTGGATCGCCGTCTCCATGCTGAACAGGCCAAGCCCGCGGACATAATGGCCCAGAACGCGCGGGAAGGTGCCCCACAGCCGCGGATGCGGATGCGCGTCATGCGGGATGCCGTCGGAGCCGATCATGGACATCGGATGCGCCATGATCCGCTGCACATCATCCTCATCCATCTGGAAGCTGATCTGGCCCGCAGGCAGCAGCTGTTCGGCCGCGGCCTTGATGTCGGTGTTCCAGCCGCGCGCGATCTCATGCAGGTAGCGGCCGGCCATCTCGGGGTGCGGGACGGACCAGGTGATCATCACCTTCACATCCTCCCGCAGGCGGTCCGGCATCAGCACCGTCGAGCCCGCAGGATAGGGATAGACGTCGTAAGCCAGCTGCTGCGTGCGCGCGTAAGCCTCAAGCAGCGGCAGCGTCTGGATGCTCCGCCCGTAATTCTCCGGCAGGGAGCATTTGTGGTGACTGATCTGCACCTGCACGCCGGCGCGCTTGCCGATCTCGAGCGTCTCCTCGATGGACGCCAGGATGTGGTTCGCCTCGTCGCGCATATGGGTGGAGTAGAGCCCGTCGAATGGCTTCAGCGCTTCCGCGATCGCGACGACCTCGTCCGTCGTCGCATGCATGTTGGGCTTGTAGTAGAGCCCGGTGGAGAAGCCCGAGGCGCCTTCGGCCATGGACTGCTTCACCCGCTGATGCATGTGGTGGATCTCCTTGTCGGTCGCGGGGCGATACACATCGCCGCCCATCGCCTCGACGCGGAGCGTCTGGTTGCCCACCAGGGCATAGACGTTGACCTCAGAGCCCTTGCTGTTGATGGCGTGGGCGTAGTCTCCGAAATCGCCGAACTTCCACCAGCCCTCAGCACCCACCAGATCGAGCGGCGGCGGCGGCGGCGACTTGAAGCGCGCGGGCGCGAGCGAAACGCCGCAGCAGCCGCAGACCACGGTGGTGACACCCTGGCTGGTCTTGCAGAGCGTGCCTTCCTCGCCCAGCAGCACGGCGCGGTCGTCATGGGTGTGAGCGTCGATGAAGCCGGGCGCGAGCGCCTTGCCGGTGGCGATCACCTCCCGATCGGCGGAGGCACCGCCAAGGTCGCCCATGGCAACGATCCGGTCGCCCTTGACGCCGAGGTCACCGACGCGGCGCGGCCCGCCGGTGCCGTCGAAGATGGTGGCATCGCGGATGATGAGATCGCAGCGCAGCGCCATGGGGTGTCGGCCTCCCTGTCCGGTGGGCGGAAAGGCTAGCGCGCCTCGCGCGCCGCGTCACTCCGCCGCCTGGCCGCCAAACTGTGCCTGATGCAGCCGGCGATAGAGCCCGCCCCGCGCCAGCAGGGTGGCATGGGTCCCCTCCTCCGCGATGCCGCCATCGGCGACAACCAGAATCCGGTCGGCGTCGCGGATGGTCGCCAGCCGATGCGCGATGACCAACGTGGTCCGCCCACGAGCGAGGTCGGCCAGCGAGGCCTGGATGGCGCGCTCCGTCTCCGTGTCCAGCGCGCTGGTCGCCTCGTCGAGGATCAGGATCGGCGGGTTGCGCAGGAAGATCCGCGCGATGGCCAGCCGCTGCTTCTGCCCGCCGGAGAGCTTCACGCCGCGCTCGCCGACCACCGTGTCGAGCCCATCCGGCAGGTCGGCGATGAGCTCGTCCAGCCGCGCGCGGCGGGCTGCGTCGCGGATCTCCTCCTCCGTCGCGTCGAGCCTGCCATAGGCGATGTTCTCGCGCAGCGTGCCAGCAAACAGGAACACGTCCTGCTGCACGATGCCGATCTGCGCCCGCAGGCTCGCCTGCGTCATCGCGCGGATATCCATGCCGTCCACGGTGATCCGGCCTGCATCAGCCTCGTAGAAGCGCGGCAGCAGGGAACAGAGCGTCGTCTTGCCCGCGCCAGACGGCCCGACCAGCGCCACCGTCTCGCCCGGCTGGATCGCCAGCTTCAGGCCGCGCAGCACCGGGCGCGCGGGATCGTAGCCGAAGGTCACGTCATCGAACCGCACGGCGCCGCGGAGCGTCGGCGCGGGGCGCGCATCGCGCGCATCGGCGATGTCCGGTGCGATCGCCATCAGTTGCAGGAAGCGCCGGAAGCCCGCGATGCCCTTCGGATAGACCTCGATCACCGCGGCGATCTTATCCATCGGGCGGTAGAAGACGCCGACCAGCAGCAGGAAGGCGATGAAGTCACCGACTGTCATGGACCCGCGCACGATCATGATGGAGCCCGCCAGCATGACGATCACCTGCATAAGCCGCAGCCCGAGATAGTTCAGCGTCGTACCCGTCGCCATCAGCCGGTAGGCATCGAGCTTGGTACGACGATAGCGGTCGTTGTCCGCGGCGAAGAGGCGGCGCTCGTGATCCTCATTGGCGAAGGCCTTCACAACGCGGATGCCGCCGACCGCTTCCTCGATCCGCGCGTTGAAGGCGCCGACGCGGCCGAACTGCTGCTGCCAGTTCGCCGTCATCCGCCCGCCGTAATGGGCGATGATGAAGCCGACCGCCGGCACGACCAGCAGCGTCACCAGCGCGAGCGTCACGTTGACATGCATCATGAGCAGGAAGGCGCCGAGGAAGGTGAGCACCGCGATCAGCAGGTCCTCCGGCCCGTGATGCGCGACCTCGCCGATCTCCTCGAGGTCCTTGGTCAGCCGCCCGACCAGATGTCCGGTCTTCTGCCCGTCGTAGAAGCGGAAGGAGAGCTTCATCAGATGGTCGAAGGCGCGGCGGCGCAGCTCCGTCTCGATCGCGATGCCGAGCACATGGCCCCAATAGGTGACGACCGCCATCAGCAGCCCATTCAGCAGATAGATCGCAAGCAGCACGGCGATCGCGAGCAGGATCAGCGGCATGTCCTGGCCGGGCAGCAGGTGGTCCACGAAGGCGCGCACGGCCATGGGGAACATCAATTCGAGCAGCCCGGACGCGGCCGCGCAGCCGAAATCGAGCAGCAGCAGCCGGCGGTGCGGGCGGTAGAAGGTCAGGAACTGGCGAAGCATGGCGCGCAGGTCGGCTTTTCGGCCCGCGCTGTCAATCACGCGCGCACCGTCCCAAGCTGCCGATGCCGGCGGGCAGGCCGGCGGGCAGGCCGGCGCCAGCCGATGCGCTGCGATAGATCAGCGGCCGTAGAGGTCCTTCGCCTGATCCTCGCTGACCAGCCCATCCGCGACATCGCGCGCGACCTTCGCGCGGTCGCGCGTGCGGGGGTCGCCCAACCCGCCACCGCCCGGCAGCTTCAACAGCAGGCGGCGGCCCTTCGGGATCACCTGGAAACCCTTGGTGCGCAGCTTCGTGCCGTCATCGAGGCCGACCCAGCCCGCCGCACCCGTGCCGCCACCCTCGCGGCCCTTCGGCGCGTTGGCGACACGGTCGAAGACGGCGTTGACGGCGAATTCCGCATCGCCCTTCGCGCCGATCTCCATGACCTTGCCGAACCCGCCACGGGTGCGGCCGGCGCCGGCCGAATCCGGACGCAGCTGGTTCTGCCAGAAGATCACCGGCGCGACATTCTCCGTCGCCTCCACCGGCATGGTGCGCACGCCGGATGGGAAGGCCGTGCCATCCAGCCCGTCCTTCGCTGGCCGCGCGCCAGTGCCGCCCGAATTGAAGGTGATGATCTCGAAATCCGGCACCTCGGCCGCCGCGCCGCTGACCTGCCCGCCACCGCGCAGCGGCGGGTTCCACAGGCAGGAAGACCCTTCTGCCGTCACGCGGTCCGGCACCGCCTGATGCAGGCAGCCCATCATCAGGTCGGGCAGCAGCTGGCCGACCACATGGCGCACGCTGACCGGGAAGGGCCTCGGCGCATTGAGGATGCAGCGCTCCGGGATCTGCATCCGGAAGGGCGCGAGGCTCGCCCAGTTGTTCGGGATCTCCGGCGCCACCACGCATTTGATCCCGAAGCAGGCATAGGCGCGGCAATAGGCGGCCGGCACATTGATGCCGCGGTTCGACAGGCCCGAAGTACCCGCGAAATCCACCTCGATCGCATCCTCCAGCACCGTCATCGCGGCCTTCAGCGTCACCGGCGCCTCATAGCCATCCGAGCGGATATCCGCGCGATAGGTGCCCTTCGGGAGCTTCCGGATTTCGTCGAGCGTCGCGGCGAGCGAGCTGTCGAAGATATAGGCCGCGAGTTCGTCGATGCTCTCCATCGCGAACTCGTCCATCATCTCGACCAGGCGCTTGGCGCCGGCATCGTTGCAGGCGCAGAGGGAATAGACGTCGCCTTCCAGTTCCACCGGCGTGCGCGACCCGGCGCGGAGGAAGTCGAAGAAGGTGTCGTTCGGCTTGCCCTGGTCGAAGCACTTCACGATCGGGATGTAGAGCCCTTCCTCGAAGACGCTCCGCCCCTCCGGCCCCATGCCAAGGCCGCCGACATCGATGACATGCGCGGTGTTGGCAAACAGGCCGACGATCTTCCCCTTGCGGAAGGCGGGCGTGACCACCGTCAGGTCATGCAGGTGGCCAGTGCCGAGCCAGGGATCGTTGGTGATGTAGTGATCACCCGGCTTCATCGTCTCGGCCGGGAATTTCTCGAGGAAATGCCCGACGCTCTCCATCATGGAGTTCACATGGCCGGGCGTGCCGGTGACGGCCTGCGCCAGCATGCGGCCCTTGAGGTCGAAGACGCCGGCCGAAAGGTCGCCCGCCTCGCGCACCGTGGTGCTGAAGGCGGTGCGGATCATGATCTGCGCCTGCTCCTCCACCACCGCGATCAGGCGGTTCCACTGGATCTGGCGCTGGATTTTCGTCAGTGCCTCATTCGCGGACATCAGGCGGCCCCCCGCGTCAGTTCCAGATAGCCGAGCCCGTCGATGCGACACCGCCATCCTGGCCCGACCAGCGTGCTCGTCTCCGCCTCCGCCACGATGCAGGGGCCGGGCACGCTCGCGCCCGGCGCCATCATGGCGCGGTCATAGACGGCCCAGTCGGCGACCTCGCCCGTCGCGGTGTCGCGCACGGACTGGATGCGCACGGGCTTCGGCGCCGGCGCATCGGCGACGGGCGCGACCGGCTCCACCGTCTCGACCACCGTCGCGACGGTGACGGCGAAGGAGAGGATCTCCACGTCGCTGCCCGGCACCGGACGGTCGTAGAAGCGCGTGTATTCGGCGTCGTAAGCCGCGCGGATGGACTGGATGTCGGCCGCCGTCAGCTCGCGTGCCGGCAGCTTCACCGCGATCTCGTGGCCCTGGCCGACATAGCGCATGAAGGCCAGGCGATGCTCCTCGGAGGCCGCGCCGAAGGACCCGCGCGCAACCACCTCGCTCGCCTCCGCCGACATCGCAGCCAGCAGCGTATTCACAGCCTGCAGGTCGAAGGTCCGGAAACGCTGGTAGAGCGACTTCACGACCTCATAGGCCACGGGCGCCCGCAGGAACCCGATGGCGGAGCCGACGCCGGCGCCGGACGGCACCAGCAACCGCGTCACGCCGATCTTCTCGGCAACGCGATAGCCATGCACCGGTCCGCCGCCACCGAAGGCAATGATGGCGCGGCCGTCATAGCCCTTGCCGGATTCGATGGCGTGGACGCGCGCGGCATTCGCCATGTTCTCATCCACCATCTCGACCACGCCGAGGGCCGCCATCTCGGGCGAGAGGCCAAGCTTCTCGCCCACCTCGGCGCCCATGGCAGCAGCGGCCGGCGCGACATGCAGCTTCAGCGCGCCGCCGGCGAACAGCTCCGGCTCGTAACGGCCAAGCAGCAGGTTCGCGTCAGTCACCGCAGGCTGCGTGCCGCCACGGCCGTAGCAGGCCGGGCCCGGATCTGCGCCCGCGCTTTCCGGCCCCACCTGGATGCGCCCCATGCTGTCGAGATGCGCGATGGAGCCGCCGCCAGCGCCGATCTCCACCATCTCGATCACAGGGATGCGCAGCGGCAGGCCGGAGCCCTTCTTGAAGCGGCCGACGCGCGCGACTTCGAAGGTGCGCGCGGCCTGCGGTGCGAAATCATCCACCAGGCAGACCTTTGCCGTGGTGCCGCCCATGTCGAAGGACAGCACCTGGCCCCAGCCCTTCTCGCGCGCGACATGGGCAGCGAAGATCGCGCCCCCCGCGGGGCCGCTTTCGACCAGCCGGATCGGGAAGCGTGCCGCCGTTTCCAGCGTCGTCAGTCCGCCGCCGGACAGCATCAGGAACAACGGGCAGGTGAGGCCCGCCGCATGCAACCCGGCCTCCAGCCGGTGCAGGTAGCTGGCCATCTTCGGCTGGACATAGGCATTGGCGACGGTCGTCGAGAAGCGCTCCCATTCGCGCATCTCCGGCGAGACCTCCGACGACAGTGAGACCGGGAGTTCCGGCCACATCTGCCGCACGATCGCCGCCGCGCGCTGCTCATGGGCGGGGTTCACGAAGCTGTGCAGGAAGCCGATCGCCAGGCTCTCGATCCCTTCCTCCCGCAGGAAGGCGACCTGGCGGCGCACCGCCTCCTCATCCAGCGGGCGCAGCACCTTGCCTTCATTGTCGAGCCGCTCCGGCACGCTCACGCGCCAGCGGCGCGGCACCAGCGGCTGCGGCAGCTCGATGTTGAGATCGTACTGGTCGTAGCGGCTCTCATTCCCTAGTGCGAGGACGTCGCGGAAACCGTCCGTGGTGAGAAGCGCAGTCCTCGCACCCTTCCGCTCGATGACGGCGTTCGTCGCCAGCGTCGTGCCATGGATCACCAGCACAATGTCGGAAGGCTGCAGGCCAGCGCGGCCCAGCACCACGCGCACTCCTTCCAGCACGCCAAGCTCCGGCGCGGCGGGGGTGGTGAGAACCTTGGCGGTCCAGCGCTCCACCTCGTCGCCGATGCTCCGCTCGACGGCGAGGTCGGTGAAGGTGCCGCCGATATCAACCGAAAGCCGTGCGCTCATCTGTGCCGTCACTGGGCCATCTCCGCCGCCCAGCGCGTGACCACCGCGCAGGCCTTGTCGAAATCATCCATCCGCATCGCCTCATGCGGGTTGTGGCTGCCATTCTGGTTGCGGACGAACAGCATCCCCGCCGGGATCCCCGCCTGCACGAAGGCCGCCGCATCATGCCCGCCACCGCTGGCCATGGCGCGGTGCCGCACACCGAGCTCGCCCGCCGCGCGCTTCAGCCCAGCCTGCACGCTGGCATCCATCGGCGCCGCGCGGCTGCTGGTCTCATTACCCAGTTCGAATCGGACACCACGGCGCGCCTCTATGCCGGGAATGATGTCGTAGAGTGTCTCCATCACCGCATCCACGCTGTGCGGATTCACACTGCGCACATCCAGCTGGAAGCGGGCCTCGCCGGCGATCTTGGTAAAGCCGGCCTCCTCGGTCGTCGCCAGCACGCAGAAGGTGCAGACCAGCGCATGGCCCTGCGCCTCCAGCTCCGCCCAGCGTTCATCCACGCGATGCGCAAGCTCGGCCAGTGCGATGGCGGCGTCGCGACGGTACTTCCGGGGCGTCGCGCCCGAATGATTGTACTCGCCCAGCACCCGCGCCGCGCGCAGGCGCCGGCTGCCGGGGATGCCGGTCACGATGCCAAGCGCCACACCCTCGGCGTCCAGCACCGGGCCCTGCTCGATGTGCAGCTCCAGGAAGGCTGCAGTGTCGGCGGCGCTGAAGGTGGTGCCGCCAGATTCGACGAAACCCGGATCGAAACCTTCCTCGCGCATGTGATCGGCGAGCGTGCGGCCTGAATCCATCCGCTTGATCGCAAGCTCCGCCGGCTTCAGCAGCCCGAGCGCCGCGCGGCTGCCGGGATAGCTGACGGGAAACCAGGCGCCCGCCTCTTCTGCGCGCACCGCCACCACCGTCACGTCGCGCGCCGGCACCAAGCCCGCGCGCTTCATCCCGGCCGCCGCGGCCAGCCCCGCCAGCACCCCCGCCGCGCCGTCGAAATTGCCGCCCGAGCGCACGGAATCGAGATGGCTGCCGAGCACCACGCGCTTCGCCGCGCGATCCGCCCCCGGCAGTGTCATCAGCAGATTGCCGACCGGGTCCACCCTGGTCTCGAGCCCCGCGGAGTCCGCCGCGGCGCGGACGATCGCATGTGCCTTCGCCTCGCCCGGGCCATAGGCCTCGCGCGTGATGCCGACACCGTCGTGGGTCGCCGCGCGCAGTTCGTCGAACAGGCGTTCGGCCAAGGCGGTGTCGGGCGTGAGGTTCGGCAGCATGCGACCGCCTCCCTTCGGACAGGCTGGTTTCAGATGGACCGCACCAGCCCGCCATCGATGCGCAGGATGCTGCCGGTCATGTAGCTACCCTTGTCGGAGCACAGGAACGCGGCGATCGGGCCGAATTCCTCCGGCACGCCGATGCGGCCGGCGGGGATGGTCTTGGCGCGCTCTGCGATCACCTGCTCCACATCCACGCCGCGCACCTTGGCGGCGCCGGCCTGGGTTTCCATCAGGCGGCCGGTGCGGATCGCGCCGGGGGCGAGGATGTTGCAGGTCACATTGTCACCCGCGACCTCGAGCGCCACCGACTTGTTCCAGCCCACCATCGCGCCGCGCAGGATGTTGGACAAAGCGAGGTTCGGGATCGGCTGCTCCATCCCGGTGGAGCCGATCGTGATCACACGCCCGTACTTCCGCGACCGCATCTTCGGAATCAGCCGCGTGGCGATGCGGATCGGGTGCTGGACGATGCGGGGGAACCACTCCACCAGCTGGTCCTGCGTCACCTCCAGCGGGCCGCAGGGCGGCGGGCCGCCATGGTTCAGCACCAGGATGTCCACGCCGCCGAGCAGCGTCTCGGCCTTGTCGGCCAGGTTGTCGATATCTGAGGCGGAGGCGATGTCGGCCGGCACGCCGAAGGCCGCGGGGGCGCCGAGCGCCTTCAACTCCGCCGCCACCTTGTCGAGGCTCGCCTGGTCACGGCCGCTGACCACGACGGCCACGCCCTCGGCGGCCAGAGCATCCGCGATCGAGCGCCCAAGGCCCTTGGAGCCCCCCATCACCAGGGCGCGCTTTCCCTTAAGGCCGAGATCCATCCGAAGTACCTTTCTTGCCGGCGTGAGAGGGCGAAGCTGCCCCCCGCCCCGGATGCTGGCAAGAGGCCCGACTGGCAAGCCGCCCGTCCGCCGGCTATGTCCCCCGCCGAGGGAGAACCGCCCGTGACCAAGCCAGTCCTGCTGCTGACCCGGAAGCTGCCCCAGGCCGTCGAGGCCCGCGCCGCGCGCGACTACGATGCACGGTTGAACACCGAGGACGCGCCCTGGTCGCGCGACGGCGCCGAGATCGCGCGCCGGGCGGCGGGGGCGGCGGGCATCCTCTGCGCCGCGGGCGATCCGATGAACGCCGCGACCTTCGCGGCGCTGCCGGACAGCGTGCGGATCGTGGCGACCTTTTCGGTCGGGACCGACCATATCGACCTCGCCGCCGCAAAGGCGCGCGGCATCGTCGTGACCAACACGCCCGACGTGCTGTCCTTCGCGACCGCCGAGATCGCGATGACCCTGATGCTGATGGCCGCCCGCCGCGCCGGAGAAGGGGAGCGCCTGGTCCGCGCCCGCGCCTGGACCGGCTGGACCCCGACGCAGCTGATGGGCACCACGCTGGAAGGCAAGGCGCTCGGCATTGCCGGCTTCGGCCGCATCGGGCGGGAGTTGGCGAAGATGGCGCGCGGCTTCGGGATGCCGATCCACTACCGCAACCGCACGCGCCTCACGCCCGATCTCGAGATGGGGGCAACCTATCACGACAACGACGCCTCCTTCCTCGGCGCCATCGACGTGCTGTCCATGCACATGCCGGGCGGCGAGGCGACGCGGAAGTGGCTGAACGCCGAGCGCATCGCGATGATGAAGCCGGGCGCGATCGTGGTGAACACCGGCCGCGGCACCTCGGTGGACGACGCGGCGCTGGTTGCTGCGCTGCAGTCGGGGCGTCTCGCGGCCGCCGGGCTCGATGTCTATGACGGCGAGCCGCGCGTGTTCGAGGGCTATCTCGGGCTCGAGAACGTCGCCCTGCTGCCCCATCTCGGCAGCGCGACGGTCGAGACGCGCGATGCGATGGGCTTCCGGGCACTCGACAACCTGGACGCGCTGCTGCGCGCGGGGCGCGAGCCGCCGCACCGGGTGGCCTAGACCCGCCCCATGTCCTCCACCCAGGCCGACGAGCTGTCCGGCCCGGCGCGTGCGGCAGCGCCGCCCCGCGCACGGCGCACGCCGGCCTGGGCCTGGCTGTCCGTCGTCGCGGCAGGGCTGATCGCGGCCCCGATCCTGTCGGTGCTGGTCACGGCGCTGACGCCGGGCGGCGGATCCTGGCTGCATCTCAGCCGCACCGTGCTGCCGGACCTGCTGCTGAACTCGGTACTGCTGGCCGTGCTGGTCGGCGTGATGGCGGCGGTGATGGGCGCGGTGGCGGCCTGGCTTGTCGCCGCCTGCGCCTTCCGCGGCCGCGTCCTGCTGGAAGTGGCGCTGCTGCTGCCGCTGGCGATGCCGGCCTATGTCTGCGGCTATGCCTATGTCTGGTTGCTGGATGTGGCGGGCCCCGTGCAATCCACAATCCGCGACATGACGGGCCTGCGCTGGGGCGAATACTGGTTCCCCGAGATTCGCAGCCTGCCCGGTGCCGCACTGATGCTGGCGGCTGTGCTCTACCCCTATGTGTACCTGCTCTGTCGCGGTGCCTTCCTGACGCAGAGCGTCTGCCTGCTGGAGGCATCGCGCACGCTCGGCCACGGCCTGCCGCGCACCTTCCTGCATGTGGCCCTGCCGATGGCGCGCCCCGCGCTCGCGGGCGGCATCGCGCTGGTGCTGATGGAGACGCTGGCGGATTTCGGCACGGTGCAGCACTTCGCCGTCCGCACCTTCACCACCGGCATCTACGATGCCTGGTTCGGCCTGGCGGACCGCCCCGCCGCGGCGCAGCTGGCCGCGAGCCTGATGGGGCTGGTTGCGCTGCTGCTGCTGCTGGAGCGGGTCTCTCGCGGCGGGCGGCGCTTCCACACCACCACCACGCGCAGCCCACCCCTCCGGCCGGTGCAACTGACCGGCTGGAAGGAATGGGCCGCGATCGCGGCCTGCGCCGTGCCGGTGCTGCTCGGCTTCGTGGTGCCGGCAGGAACGCTGCTGGCGCTGATGCTCGAAGCCGGCAACCCGTTCGAGGCGCGGCGCGTCGTGCCCTATGCGGTGAACAGTCTGACGCTGGCGGCCATCGCAGCGGTGCTCGCCGTGCTGGTGGCCGCGCTGCTGGCCTGGGCGCAGCGACTGCACCCCTCGCCGGTGCGGGCCACGGCGAACCGCGTCGCATCCCTCGGCTATGCCGTGCCGGGGTCGGTCATCGCGGTCGGCGCACTGGTGCCCTTCGCCGTCTTCGACAATGCGCTGGATGCCTGGATGCGCGCGAGCTTCGGCATCTCCACCGGGCTGTTATTGTCGGGCAGCATCGCGGCGCTGGTCTTCGCCTATCTGGTGCGCTTCCTCGGCGTCGCGCTGTCGGCGGTGGAAAGCGGCCTCACCCGGATCAAGCCGAGCCTGTTTGCCGCCGCGCGCGTGCTGGGCCGCAAGCCCGGCGCGGCGGTGCGAGAGGTGGAGCTGCCGCTGGCCAAGGGCGCGCTGCTGACGGCCGCCGTGCTGGTCTTCGTGGACACGATGAAGGAACTGCCGGCGACGCTGATCGTGCGGCCCTTCGACTTCGACACGCTGGCGGTGCGCGTCCACAACCTCGCCTCCGACGAGCGGCTGGCCGAGGCTTCCACCGCCGCGCTGCTGATCGTCGCCGTCGGGCTGCTGCCCGTGGTCGGGCTGGTCCGGGCGATGCGAAAGAGCTAGGCGGGCTCCGAGCCAGAGACGATCATCGCTTCCAGCGTCGCCAGCCGGTCCGCCTCGGCCGCCGGCTTGTCGCGGCGCAGCCGCGCGATACGCGGGAAACGCAGGGCGACGCCCGATTTGTGCCGCGTGCTGTGCTGCGCCGCGTCGAACTCCACCTCCAGCACCAGCGCCTTCTCCACCTCCCGCACCGGGCCGAAGCGCGCCACGGTGTTGTTGCGGATCCAGCGATCGAGCCAGAGCAGCTCGGCGTCCGTATAGCCGGAATAGGCCTTGCCGATCGGCACCAGCTCCTCCCCGCCCGCGCCATCGGGGCGCCAGAGGCCGAAAGTGTAATCGGAATAGGTGCTGCTGCGCTTGCCGCGGCCGCGCTGGGCATACATCAGCACCGCATCCACACTGAGCGGCGCGCGCTTCCACTTCCACCACAGCCCCTTCACGCGCCCGGCGACATAGGCGGCATCGGCGCGCTTGATCATCAGGCCTTCGATCGCCGCCTCCCGCGCGCCAGCACGGATATCTGCAAGCCGTTCCATCGAATCGAAGGGCACGAGGTCCGAGAGGTCCATCCGCGCGGGCCGCGTGCGCGCGAACCAGGCCTCGAGCCGCGCGCGGCGGGCATCGAAGGGCAGGCCGCGCAGATCCTCCTCGCCGTCGAACAGCATGTCATAGAGCCGGACGGCGACCGGGAACTGCGCCATCAGTCGCGGCGAGACCAGCTTGCGGTTCAGCCGCTGCTGCAGATCGGCAAAGGGCGCGACGACGCCCTCGCGCATCACCAGCAACTCACCGTCCAGCACGGCGCGAAACTCCATCGCCCCCAGGATCTCGGGGAAACTCGGGGAAATGTCCTCCGCGCCGCGCGACCAGATGCGCTGCCCGCCCTCGGTTGCCGAAAGCTGCACGCGGATGCCGTCCCATTTCCACTCAGCGCGGTGCGTCGCGGGGCCGATGGCGGCGAAATCCGGCTCCTCCAGTGGGTGGGCCAGCATCAGCGGCCGAAAAACCGGCGCGCCCTGCGGGTCGGGGCGCGGCCCCTGCCCTTCAAGCCAGGCGAAGAGCGGCCGGTAGGGCATCTCCAGCGCGTGCCAGACCTCCTCGATCGCATCCACCTCCTGCCCGGCCCACTCCGCCAGCGCGGTCTTGGCGAGGCGGGCGGAGACGCCGACGCGCAGCCCGCCCGTCACCAGCTTGATCAGCGCGAAGCGGCCCTTGGCGTCGAGCGCATCGAGCCAGCCCGCGATCAACGCCGGAAGGTCGGATTTCGGCGCCGTCTCCATCGCCTCCACCACCTCGGCGAGGCCCGGCGGCGGCGCGTTCACGCCGTCCCGCACCGGCCAGATCAGCGCGATGGTCTCGGCCGTGTCGCCGACATAATCCAGTGAGAGTTCGAGCAGCACCGGATCGGTGCGCGCCGCCACCAACTCTCGCACCAGCGGCGGCTTGGCCGTCCGCAGGTTGAGCCCGCCCGTCAGCGCGGCGAGGCCGACGCCGCGATCCGGGTCAGGCTGGGTCGCGAACCACTGCCGCAGCAGGGTCAGCTTGGCGTTGCGGCCCGGCGTGAAGACCAGGCTTTCGAGCAGGCCGGCGAAGGCGGAGAGGCTCATCGCGACACCTGCTTGCGCATCCGGGCCGGGGCGCATACCAGCCATGTACGCATCACGGAATTGTGAGCATGGCCCCCGCCCCGTCCGCCCCGGCCTTCTCGGTCTGCACCCTCGTCACCGACCGGGCGCAGCATGCCGCGATGCGGGCCAGCTTCGAGGCTCGGGGCTTCACCGGCGATACGGCAGAGTTCCTCCATCTCGACAACAGCGCCGGCAATGCCTGGGACGCCTACGCGGGATTGGCTCGGCTGCTCGACCTGGCGCGAGGCCGCCATGTGATCCTCTGCCACCAGGATGTGCGTCTGCTGGAGGCCGGGGCGACGGAACTCAGCGCCCGCCTCGATGCGCTGACCGCGCGGGATCCGGACTGGGCGGTGGCCGGCAATGCCGGCATCACGGAGGAAGGGCAGCACGCGATGCGGATCACCGATCCACACGGCCCGGACCAACGCCGTGGCACGCTGCCGGCAAGGGTCGGCAGCCTGGACGAGAACTTCCTGGTGGTGCGGGCGGAAACCGGGCTGCGTCCTTCCACGGCCTTGCGTGGCTTCCACTTCTACGGAACCGATCTTTGTCTGCGGGCTCGCCAGCGCGGGCTGACCGCCTGGGCGATCGACTTCCATCTGCACCACCTCAGCGCCGGGAACATCAAGGCGGATTTCTTCCGCGAGCAGGCCCGGTTCGAGCGCCACTGGGGCGCCACGCTGGGCCGGTCGCTGCGCGTGAAGACGACCTGCGCCAAGCTCATCCTGCGCGCCGGGATCGGCTCCTCCATCATCGGCGGCTGGTGCCTCGCATCGCGCCGCTTCCGGCACGCCCGCAATGCGTGGCGCCTGTAGGGCAGATCGCGCGTCACGCATCCTGGCTCGGCGGCTTCTCTGCCGACTGCTCCGCCTCCTCATCCTCATCCCCGCGACCAACCAGATGCAGCGCGCGGCCACGCACGCCGCGGCTGGCGAGCGCGTGGCACAGCACGTCCTCGCGCCCATGCGTCACCCAGATCTCGGGCGCTTGTACCTCGGCCGCGGTCTGCAGCAATTCGTCCCAATCGGCGTGATCCGAGACGATAAGGGGCAGTTCGACGCCCCGCGCCTTCGCGCGCTGGCGCACCCGCATCCAGCCAGAGGCCGCTGAGACCACCGGCTCCGCCAGCCGTCGCACCCAGGGCGTCGCCTCTGCGCTCGGCGGCGCCAGCACGATCTCGCCCGCCAGCAGGCCACCACCGCCACGTTTTTGCGGCGTAGGTACCGGGCGCAACTCGCCCAGCGCGACGCCCAGCTCTTCGTAAAGGCCGCACAGCGCCTGCAACGCGCCGTGCAGGTAGATCGGGCGATCCCAGCCCGCCTCCCGCAGCAGCCGGATCAGCCGCTGACATTTGCCGAGCGCATAGACCCCGATCAGATGCGCGCGGTCGGGGAACAGCCGCACGCTCTCCAGCAGCCGCGCCACCTCCTCCGCCGCGTCCGGGTGGCGGAAGATCGGCAGGGCGAAGGTCGCCTCGGTGACGAAGACGTCGCAGGGCACTGGCTCGAAGGCAGGGCAGGTGGGATCGCGCCGGCGCTTGTAGTCGCCCGAAATCACCGCGCGGCTGCCGCGCCAGTCCAGCACGATCTGCGCCGAGCCCAGCACATGCCCCGCCGGCGCAAGCCGGATCGTCACGCCACCGAGCGTCACGCTGTCGCCATAGGCCAAGGCCTGCTGCACGCCACCGGCGCGCGCCGCCCCCATCCGCGCGCGCATCACCGCCAGCGTCTCCGGCGTCGCCAGCACCGCGCCATGGTCGGGCCGTGCGTGGTCCGAATGGCCATGCGTGATCACCGCGCGGGGCACGGCGCGGGGCGGGTCGATGAAGAAGTCGCCGGGCTCGCACCACAGCCCCTGCGGGGTGACGCGCAACCAGGTCTCGGGATGGGGGGCGGGGTGCATGCGTTTCCGCATGTAGGCGATCCGCGCCGCAGCGCCATCTTCCCGCACCCAGCGGGATGGGCCATATCCAAGCCCGCGATGCGAACATTGCCGGAACCTTTCGCCGCCTGGTTCGCTGGCCGGGGCTGGCAGCCCCGCGCGCATCAGCTGGCGCTGGTGGAAGCCGCACGCGCCGGCTGTTCCGCGCTGCTGGTCGCGCCGACCGGCGGCGGCAAGACGCTCGCCGGCTTCCTGCCCAGCCTGATCGCACTGCACGACGCGCCGCAGGAGGGGCTGCACACCCTCTACGTCTCGCCGCTGAAGGCACTGGCGGTGGACATTGCGCGCAACCTGACCGCGCCGGTCGAGGAGATGGGCCTGCCCATCCGGATCGAGACCCGCACCGGCGACACGCCGGCTAACCGCCGTGCCCGCCAGCGCGAAACGCCGCCGCAGATCCTGCTGACCACGCCGGAATCGTTGGCCCTGATGCTGACCTTGGCCGATGCGCCGCAGCTCTTCGCCGGCCTCGGCGCCATCGTCGTGGACGAGATCCATGCGCTGGCCGGCACGAAGCGCGGCGACCAGCTGGCGCTCGGCCTGGCCCGGCTTGCCCGGCTGGCGCCCAACGCGCGCCGCGTCGGGCTGTCGGCGACGGTCGCGCATCCGGACCCGCTCCGCGCCTACCTCTCACCGACCGCACGGCCCGAAGCGGTGCGGCTGGTGCTGGGCCAGGGCGGGGCGGAGCCGGTCCTCGACATGCTGCTGCCGGAAGGCCGGCTGCCCTGGGGCGGGCATATGGGCCTCGCCTCCATGCCGGAGGTCTATCGCCGCATCCGCGAAGCCGCCGTCACCATCGTCTTCGTCAACACCCGCGCCCAGGCGGAGCTCTGCTTCCAGGCGCTGTGGAAGCTCAATGACGACAATCTGCCGATCGCCCTTCATCACGGCAGCCTGACGGTCGAGCAACGCCGCAAGGTGGAAGCGGCGATGGCCGCAGGGAAGCTGCGCGCCGTGATCGCCACCGCTTCGCTCGACCTTGGCATTGATTGGGGCGCGGTGGACCAGGTGGTGCAGGTGGGTGCGCCGAAGGGCGTCTCGCGCCTGCTGCAACGGATCGGGCGCGCCAATCACCGGCTGGACGAGCCCTCACGTGCGGTGCTCGTCCCCGCCAACCGCTTCGAGGTGATCGAATGCACCGCCGCGCGCCAGGCGATCGCGGCGCGGGAGCTGGATGGCGACCCGCCACGCGATGGCGGGCTGGATGTGCTGTGCCAGCACATCCTGGCCTGCGCCGTCGCCGCCCCCTTCCTGCCGGACGAGCTCTTCGCCGAGGTGACGAAGGCCGCGCCCTATGCATCCCTGTCGCGCCAGGATTTCGACGATGCGCTGCGCTTCGTGGAAGACGGCGGCTATGCGCTGCGCAGCTATGAGCGTTTCGCGAAGCTGTTCCGCGACGCCGATGGGCGCATCCATGTCCGCTCCACCGCCGTCGCCCGCCAGCTGCGCATGAATCTCGGCACCATCGTCGAGGCGCCGCTGGTCAAGGTGAAGCTGCGCGGCGGCCCGATCCTCGGCGAGGTCGAGGAATGGTTCGTCTCCACCCTCACCCCCGGCGACAGCTTCATCTTCGCCGGCCAGTCGCTGCGCTTCGAAGGGCTGGATGCCCGTGGCGCCACGGTGACGCGCGGCGGGGAAGGCGATCCACGCGTGCCCGCCTATGCCGGCAGCCGCATGCCGCTGACCACCCACTTGGCCGCGCGCGTGCGCGCGATCCTGCATGACCCGAAGGCGTGGAAGGCGCTGCCCGCGCCGGTGCAGGAGTGGTTGCGCCTGCAGCGCCATGCCTCGCAGATGCCGCCGAAGGACGGGCTGCTGGTCGAGACCTTCCCGCGCGGCCCGCGCTGGTTCCTGGTGGCCTATTGCTTCGAAGGCCGCTTGGCCCACCAGACGCTGGGGATGCTGGTCACGAAGCGCATGGAGCGCCTCGGCATGGGGCCGCTCGGCTACCTCGCAACCGACTACGTGCTTGCCGCCTGGTACGCCTTCGAGCCGACCGGCGTGGAGCGGCTATTTGAGGAAGACATACTGGGCGAGGAGCTCGAGGAGTGGATGGCGGAAAGCTCCATGCTCCGCCGCAGCTTTCGCAACATCGCCACCATCGCCGGCCTGATCGAGAAGAACCATCCGGGCCAGGAGAAATCGGGGCGGCAGATGACGATGAACGCCGACCTGATCTACGACGTGCTCCGCAAGCACGAGCCCGACCACATCCTGCTGCGCGCCACGCGGCGCGAGGCAGCCTCGGGCCTCACTGATATCGCGCGCATCGCGCTGCTGCTGAAGCGCGCGCGCGCGGGCGGCATCGTGCATCGCGCCCTGCCGCGCGTCTCACCGCTCGCCGTGCCGGCCCTGATCGAGGAAGGCCGCGAATGGGTCGCGGGCGGCGCGGAGGACGCCCTGCTTGCGGAGGCCGCCGCGATGGTCGAGGAAGCCACCGGCGGCGCCGAGGCCTTTTCCGAACTGCTCGCCGACGTCACCGAAGCAATCCCCGCGCGCGGCGATCGCGATCGCCCCCGCCGTCCGCGTACCGGTGGAGACCGCCGCGGCGGCCGTTTCATCCGCAGCGCGCCAAAAGGACTGACCCGCACGCCATGACCGCGGCGCCCATCCATATCGCCGGCCAGCGCCTGATGCTCGACCCAGGCGGCGTCGTCGCCTGGCCCGCGCAGCGGCTGATGGCCGTCGCCGACCTCCATCTCGAAAAGGGCAGCGCCTTCGCCGCGCGCGGGCAGATGCTGCCGCCCTACGACACGCGCGAGACGCTGGACCGCCTGGCGCTGGTCCTGCGGCGCTGGAAGCCGGCGCGACTCGTGCTGCTCGGCGACAGTTTCCACGATGCGAAGGGCGCCACGCGCCTCGCCGCGGCCGATGCGACGACGTTGGCGCGGCTGCTCAATGGCATCGAGACGGTCTGGGTGCTGGGCAATCACGACCCGGTCGCGCCGGAAGGTCTGCCGGGGAGTGCTGTGGAGGAATGGACGCTCGGCCCGCTCAGCTTCCGCCACATCGCGCGGCCCGGCGCGACGGCGGAACTCTCGGGCCACTACCACCCGAAAGCGACGATGCCGACCCGCGCGGGCGGCGTGACGCGGCCCTGCTTCCTGACCGATCTGCGGCGGCTGATGCTGCCGGCCTTCGGCGCCTATACAGGCGGGCTCGACATCGCCGACCCCGCCATCGCGGCGCTGTTCCCGCGCGGTGGTCGCGCCTTCCTGCTGGGCGAGGCGCGGCTGTTCAGCTTCCCGACGGGCCCCTTGCGCCGCGCGAGCCGCGCCGAACAGGCCAGCGCGGGCGGCGGCCTCCCGGCCAGGGGATCCGTTTGAGCCGGCAGATGGCGCCGCGGCCGGCCATGATCTGTGCCCCACCGCAGCCGCCGATGCTCCCGTCCGGCGCGCGGCACCCTACATGAGGGGCATGAGCACACCCGTCCTGATCTGGTTCCGACACGACCTTCGCCTGGCCGACCAGCCGGCGCTCGCTGCCGCTCTGGCCACGGGCCGGCGCGTCCTGCCGGTCTTCGTGCTGGATACGGAGGCTGCCGGCCCCTTCGCGCCAGGCGGTGCCGCGCGCTGGTGGCTGCAGCGCAGCCTGGCCTCGCTCGGGGCCGACCTCGCCGCGCGGGGCGCGCCGCTGCTGCTCGCCCGCGGCCGGGCGGAGACCATCATCCCCGCGCTCGCCACCGCAACCGACGCGGCTGAGGTGCATGCCGGCCGCGCTGTCGAGCCCTGGGCGCGCGAGCAATCCCGCCGCGTGCATGAGGCGCTGGAAGCCGCCGGCCGCCGGCTGCAGCTGCACACCACCGTCCTGCTGCGCGAGCCGCATGGCTTCGCCTCCGGCAGCGGCAAGCCTTATGCGGTGTACACGCCCTTCGCCAAGACGATGCTGGCCGCCGGCGACCCGCCCCCGCCGCTGGCAGCACCCACCGCTATCCCGGGCGCCGAACTGCCGGCCGGCGGCGAGAGCCTGGCGGCGCTCGGCCTCTACCCGGTGCCGGGCGAGCCCGATTGGGCCAGCGGTTTCGCCGCACAATGGCAACCCGGCGAGGCCGGCGCCGCCGCACGCATCGCCCGTTTCGCCGCCGGCCCGCTCGCGGCCTATGCCGAGGCACGCAACATGCCGGGCATCGAGGGATCGTCTGGCCTCTCGCCGCATCTGCGCTGGGGCGAGGTCTCGGCCCGGCAGGTCTGGCATGCCGCGCGCGCGGCGGCCGCAAAGGGCAACGGCGTCGAGACCTTCCTGAAGGAGATTCTCTGGCGGGAATTCGCCTATCACCTGCTCTGGCACCGCCCCGAGATGCCGGCGCGCAACCTGCGCCCTGAATTCGACGCCTTCCCCTGGTCGCCCGATGCACGGCTGCTCGGCGCCTGGCAGCGCGGGCAGACCGGCTTCCCGATCGTCGATGCCGGCATGCGCCAGCTCTGGGCGACGGGATGGATGCACAACCGCGTGCGCATGGTCGCGGGCAGCCTGCTGGTGAAACACCTGCTGCAGCCCTGGCAGGCCGGGGCGGATTGGTTCTGGGACACGCTGGTGGATGCGGACCTCGCTTCCAACAGCGCGTCCTGGCAGTGGGTGGCCGGCTGCGGCACCGATGCCGCGCCCTATTTCCGCGTCTTCAACCCGGTGCTGCAGGGCGAGAAATTCGACCCCGACGGCGCCTATGTCCGCCGCTGGGTGCCGGAGCTCGCGAAGCTGCCCGCGGGCCTCATCCACAAGCCGTGGGAGGCACCGCCCACGCTGCTCGCCGCGGCCGGCGTGAAGCTTGGCGCGACCTATCCGCGTCCGGTGGTGGACCCCGCCGAGGGGCGCGCCCGCGCGCTCGCGGCCTTCGCCGCGCTGCGCCGGCCCGAGGCGGCGTGACCACCCAACCTGGCCATCTCTGGCGCGGCTTCGCGGGGCTGCGTGTCGTTGCCGATGTGCATGGCGAGGCCGAGGCCTTCATCGCCGCCATCGAGGGCGCGCGCGCCGAGGACATGTTCGTCCTGCAACTTGGCGACCTGACGGATCACGGCCCCGACAGCCCCGAAGTGCTGCGGCGGATCTTCGCGCTGATGGATGCGGGGCAGGGGTTGTTCCTGCTCGGCAATCACGACCACAAGCTGCGCCGCGCGCTGGTGGGAGAGCCAGTGCGCATCCAGCCCGAAGGTCTTGGGCGAACCCTCGCACAGCTCGATGCCGCACCCGACGGGCCCGAGCTGAAGGCGCGCGCCATTGCGGAGATCGCCCGGGCGCCTGCCTGGATCCGCGATGGCGGGCGCGTCTTCGTGCATGGCGGCTTCCATCCCGGCATGCTGCACGCCTCTGCCCCGCGCGAGGCCGGCGAGCGCAAGGCGACGGGGCTCGTCACACGCGCGATCTTCGGCCAGGTGACCGGGCGGATGCGCGCCGATGGCTTCCCCGATCGCGTGCATGACTGGGTGGATCGCATCCCGCGCGACATGCTGGTGGTCTGCGGCCATGATCGCCGCTCCACCGATGGGCGGCCCTTCCAGGCCGACGGCCTGCTCGGCGGGCGTTGCGTCTTCCTCGATTGCGGCGCGGGCAAGGGCGGGCATCTGGCCTGGATGGACCTGCCGGCCTGGGCCTGATCGGCGGCCAGACTGCGCGGGGTTGACCTGGATCATGCCGCGCGGGCCGCCATGCGTGCAGGCTGGGATGCGCGCTGAATGCGCCCGGAGACCCTGCATGCCCGACGACCTGCCCAAGCCCGTCGCCGAGGCCGAAGGCGCGCAGTCCATCGCCGCAGCGGCCGCCGAGCTCACCCGCCCATCGCGCAAGCCCGCCACGCGGCACGAGCCTGACGCCGTCCGCCGCACCTTCGAGAGTGGCGAATACCCGTATGCCACGCGCCTGACCGAGCGGGACTACCTCGCCCGCGTGAAGCCGCTGCAGGTCGAGCTGCTGAAGGCCCAAGCCTGGGTCAGGGCCGCCAATGAGCGCATCGTCATCCTGTTCGAGGGCCGCGACGCCGCCGGCAAGGGCGGCACGATCAAGCGCTTCATGGAGCACCTGAACCCGCGCGGCGCGCGCGTCGTCGCGCTCGAGAAGCCATCGGAGCGCGAGCGCAACCAATGGTACTTCCAGCGCTACATCGAGCACCTGCCGGCGGGCGGCGAAATGACCTTCTTCGATCGCTCCTGGTACAACCGCGCGGGCGTCGAGCGCGTGATGGGTTTCTGCACGCCGACCGACTACCTGGAATTCATGCGCCAGGCACCGGAGCTGGAACGCATGCTGGTCCGCTCCGGCATCCGGCTGTTCAAATTCTGGTTCAGCGTGACGCAGGATGAACAGCTTCGCCGCTTTGAGGCGCGCGGCACCGACCCCCTGAAGCAGTGGAAGCTCTCGCCGATCGACAAGGCGAGCCTCGACAAGTGGGACGACTACACCGAGGCGAAGGAGGCGATGTTCTTCTACACCGACACCGCCGACGCGCCCTGGACCATCGTGAAGTCGAACGACAAGCGCCGCGCGCGGCTGGAAGCGATGCTCCACTTCCTGGCAACGCTGCCCTATCCGGGCAAGGACGAGCGCGTGGTGCACGCGCCCGATCCCTTGATCGTCGGCGGCGCGGCGCATGTGATCGGGCGGAGTGCCCACATCCTGGGCGCCGCGCTGCACCCGGACCACCGGCGCACGCGATAGAGCGGGACCGCGGCCACCGCGCGGTCACGACGCGGCGCGGAGGGGGCCGAACAGCAACTCCACCCGGTCCGCAAGGCCCATCGGGTCCCAGCTGTTCGGCGCCGGGCCGGGCGCGCCGCGGCGTGCCAGCGCGCGCGTGACGCGGCTCTGCTCGACTGGCGTCAGCTCCGACCAGAACCGCGTGAGCCACGGGTTCTGCCGCAGCAAGACGGCCATGCGCGTCACAGGATCGAGCACCACGGGCAGCTCGGCGGCGGCCTCCGGTGCATCGGGCGGCTCGGGCACATACCATCCGGGCGGCAGACCGGTGCCAGGCTCCGGCCGCGCCAGCAGCGGCGGCTCCTCGGGCGCCGCATCGGGCGGCATGGGGGCGGGATCGGCAGCGACCGTGGCCTCGGCGCGCGGCACCGTCAGAGGGCGGGCAGCGGGCGGGCGGGCGCGGTCGCGCTGGGCGGTGCGAACCGACGCGTCGGCCGGCCGCTGCGCCTGGTCCTGCGCGGTGCAGGCGCTGAGCGCAGCGCCGAGCAGGAACGCCGCGCCGAGGCGCAGCCAGGGTCGCGTCGCCAACTCTGCCATGCCGAAAAACAAGGGCGCCGTACCGCGCCGAAACAAGGCGTTCGCGCAGGCGTGACGCGCCCGGTGCGTCAGCCGCGGCGCGGCGGTGCCAGCCCCAGCTCGGCCTGCCGTGCGGCTGGCGCGGGCAGCGCGGCAGCATCCAGACCATCCAGGAAGGCCGCGGCCTGCCCGCGCATCGCCTGGACCTTCTTCGGGTCCATCTTCGCCAGCGTGCGCAGCGGCATCGCCATGCGCGGGTTCTTCGCCAGCCTTTCGGCATGGCGCGCGATGAAATCCCAGTAGAGGAAATTGAACGGGCAGGCGCGCGGCCCGGTCGCGGCCTTCACGTCGAAGGCGCAGCCGCGGCAATGGTCCGACATGCGGTTGATGTAGGCACCGCTTGCGGCATAGGGCTTCGACGCCATCACACCGCCATCGGCGAACAGCGCCATGCCATGCGTGTTCGGCAACTCCACCCATTCATAGGCATCGGCATAGACGACGAGGTACCACTCATTCACCTCCGCCGGATCGAGCCCCGCGAGCAGCGCGAAATTGCCGGTGACCATCAGGCGCTGGATGTGGTGCGCATAGGCCAGGTCGCGCGTCTGCCCGATGGCAGCGGCAAGGCATGCCATCCGCGTCTCGCCGGTCCAGTAGAAGCCGGGCAGCCTGCGCGTCGCCTCCAGCGCGTTGGTGTCGCGATAGGCCGGCATGCGGGTCCAGTAGAGGCCGCGGACATATTCCCGCCAGCCGAGGATCTGCCGCACGAAGCCCTCGACGGCATTGAGCGGCGCCTGCCCCGCGCGCCAGGCCCGTTCGGCCGCGACGCAGGCCGCGCGCGGATCGAGAATGCCGACATTGAGCGCAGCCCCGATCAGCGCGTGGAACATCGTCGGCTCGCCTTCGGCCATCGCGTCCTGGAAGCGTCCGAAATCGGGCAGGCGGAGCGCGATGAAATCCTCAAGCGCAGCCTCGGCATCCTCTGTCGTCACGGGCCAGGCGAAGCCCTCCAGCGCGCCGAAATGGTCAGCGAATTCGCGGCCCACCAGCGCCATCACCTCCTGCGTGATCGCATCGGGGGGGAAGCGGCGCGGGCGCGGGGGCGTGATGTCGCGCGGTAGCGCTTCCCGGTTGTCGTGGTCGAAATTCCACTGGCCGCCGGCGGGCTCGTCGGGCGCCTCCATCAACAGGCCGGTCGCACGCCGCATCTCGCGGTAGAAGAACTCCATCCGCAGCTGCTTCCGCCCCTCGGCCCAGTTCCGGAAGCGGTCCAGGCTGCACAGGAAGCGCGTATCCTCCCGGATCTCGACGGGGATGCCAGTGGCCGGCTGCCAGCCGCGCATGTCCTGCAGCACGCGCCATTCGCCGGGATGGGTGCAGAGAATGCGCGCGGGCTTCAGCTCAGCCGCGACGCGCGCGACCTCACCGCCCAGCGTGTGCGTATTCGCCGGGTCGTCGAGCCGGCTGTACTGCACCCGCACGCCGCGCGCGCGCAGGCGTTCGGCGAAGTGGCGCATCGCCGACAGCACCAGCACGATCTTCTGCTTGTGGTGACGGACATAGGTGCATTCACCGCGCACCTCCGCCATCAGCACGACGTCGCGCGCAGGGTCGAGACCCTCCAGCGCCGACAGCTGGTCCGAGCACTGGTCGCCCAGCACGACTCGCAGCGTGGTCATTCGTGCTCCGCGAGCCCCTGCCTGTCACCGCACCCCAGATGGGCGCGATCACGCCCTTCGGTAGATGACGCGGCTGCCGTCTTCGCCAGTGGTCTCGAAGCCGACCCAGGTGCCGGCGGCGTTGTAGAGGATCACAGCGCCCTCCCCGCCAGTCAGCGTCACGCGCTGCCCGCCGCCCTCCGCCCGCCGTTCCATCTGGGGCTCCACCGGCCGTCCCTCGCGCGGGTCGAACAGCGGCACACCCGGCACGAGGCTCGCCGCCCGCCACCAGGTGAGCGGCGCGGCGCCGGCCGGCAGCAGCGCTTCCCCGGCCGGGCCACGCAGGCGCAGCCTGCCCCCCTCCGCCCGGGCCAGGCTGGCCACGGCGCGGCCATTGCGATCCAGCCGGCTGTCGAGCGCGACCAGGCGGTCGGCGCGCCAGGCTTCCTCGGTGTCATGCGCGTAGCGGTACACCACGAAGCCGGCGAGGCGGACGGTGATACGCACCTCGCTCACCGCCCGCAGCAGCCCGGCCTCCTCGCGGAAGCGGACGCTATGGGTGCCGACCTCCCGCCCCTCGCGGATCACGATGAAGGCGAGGTCGGCCGGCGATGCGCCGGCCCGCTTCGCCAGCAGGGAAGCGAGACCCAGCCCCAGCACGCCGCGACGCATGGCCCGCATCTGCCCCTCCGTGAGACCTATGGCGGTCAGCCCTTGCCGGCCACCGCGCTCCGCCCGCCATCCACGCCGATCACCTGGCCGGTGATCCAGCCCGCCGCATCCGACAGCAAGAAGTCTGCCAGCGCCGCCGCATCCTCCGCCTCACCAAGGCGGGGGATGGGGTGCTGGCGGGCAATCGCCTCCGCCATCTGGGGGCTGCGCGTCAAGGGCTCGGCCAATTGCGTTTTGGTGAGGCTGGGTGCGATGCAGTTCACCCGGACCTGGGGCGCGAGTTCCGCCGCCAGCGCCACGGCCAGCCCCTCCACTGCCGCCTTGGCGGCGCTGATCGCGGCATGGTTGGCGAAGCCCTTGCGCGCCGCGACGGAGGAGAACAGCACGACCGAGCCCTGTCCCGCCGCCAGCGCGGGCATCGCCGCCTGGACCGCCATGGCCGCTGCTAGCGCGTTGAGCCGGAAGGCATCGAGGAAATCGGCCTCCGTCAGGCGCCCCGCCGGCTTCAGCAGGATCGAGCCGATGCAGAAGGCGAGCCCGCGGAGCGGCGTCCCGGCCTCGGCCAGCGCGGCCTTCAGCGCCGGGGCGTCGGTGACATCCACCGCGCGCCAGGGCGCGCCAAGCTCCGCCCCGAGCGCCGCGAGCCGCGCGGGATCGCGCGCCAGCAGGAAGGGCTCTGCCCCGCGGGCGGCCAGCCGCCGCGCCAGCGCCGCCCCGATCCCGCCCGTTGCCCCGGCCACCACGATCCGTTCGCGCATCTCAGTCCCTTTTTCGTGCTGCAGCCCCCAAATGGGCGGGGTCGCGCAGCCGGGAAGGCCGGTCGAGGCAGACAGCGAGCCCCGGTCATGCTTAGGATGGCGGCATGCGACAGTTGCTGCTGCTGCGGCACGCCAAATCCTCCTGGGACGACCCACGCCTGCCGGACCATGCGCGGCCGCTGAACGCCCGCGGCCGGCGCGCCGCGGCTGCAATGGCCGACGCGATGCGGGAACTTGGCCTCGTCCCCGATGTCGTGCTGGTCTCCTCCGCCCGCCGCACGCTGCAGACGCTCGAGGCGCTTTCCCCGATCGAGGGCTCGCCCCTGATCGAGCCGATGGACGCGCTCTACCTCGCATCCTGGCAATCCCTGCTCGAGACGCTGCGCGGCGTGCGGGAGACAGCGCGGAGCGTACTGCTGATCGGCCACAACCCCGGCCTGCACGACCTGGCCCTCGCCCTGGCCGGCCCGGCGGCGATGGCCGCCGGCGGGCCGATGGCCGAACGCCTGGCGCAATCCTACCCGACCGCAGCGCTGACCGAATTCTCGCTCGCGCTGCCCTGGCGCCTGATCGAGCCCGGCTGCGGCCGGATGCTGCGCTTTCTCACGCCTGCCGACCTGCCTTCCGCCGAGGCCGGCGATGCGACGGAGGCCTCCGCCTGAGCGAGCCCGACGACCCGGCGCCGCCCGCCGGGCCGCCACTGCTGACGCTGGAAGCCGCCCTGCCCCCGGCCGCGGCCGAGGGGCTGTTGCGGACAGGCCCGCTGGCTGCTCGGCGTGCCGGCCGCGCGCGCAGTTCGCCCGTCGAACTGACCTGGCTCGACACCGCCAAAGGCAGCTTCGCCACGGAGGGGCTCGCGCTCGAGCAACCGCGGCGCGGGGCACGACGCCTGCTGCGCATAAGGCCGGAGCCCGGCAGCTTCTGGCGCCCCGCCGCGCCGCCAGCCGCGCTCGACGGCACAGATGAGCCCACCCAGCCCGAGGATGCGGAGGAGGCGGCGCTGCTGCCCATCGGAAGCTTCGTCGGCCGGGCCACACGGCTGGCGCTGACGGAGGGGGTGGAGGCGCTGCTGCTGCGCGGCCAGCTGCGCGCCATGGCGGCGGAGGCGCCAGTGGCACGGCTGACCCTGACCGGCCCGGCGCCGTCCGTGCTCACCGCAATGGGCGACTTGGCCGCGGAGCTGCCCCTGTTGCCGCCGCGCGCGGCATTGGCTGAGGAAGCCCGCGCCCTGGCCCGTGGCACGCCGCCGGTGGCGCGCCGGCTTGGCCCGCCGCGGCTCGACCCCAGCCTCGATGTGGAAGGCGCGCTGGCGCTGGCGCTCGGGCACCTGACGGAGGTGCTGCTGTGGCACGCGCCGGCTGCGGCCGCGGGCCAGACGCCAGAGGGCGTACACCAGATGCGGGTGGCGATGCGGCGGATGCGGTCGCTGCTGCGCGTCTTCCGGCCCGCCTGCGACGGCGCCGCGCTGCGCGGCTTCGACGCCAGGCTGAAGGAGTTGGCGGCACTGCTTGGGCCAGCCCGGGACTGGGACGTGTTCCTGGAGGGGCTCGGCGCGGAGGTCGCGGCCGCCCTCCCGGAAGAGCCGCGCATCGCCGCGCTGCAGCGCGCGGCAACCGCGCGGCAGCAGGCCGCCTATGCCGCGTTACGACCCGCCCTCCAGGGCCCGGCGCTGCGCCGCATCGCCTGGGAGGCCGTGGCACTGATCGAGACCCGCCCCTGGCGCGCGGAGACAACGGAGACAGCGGCCGAGCGGCGCACGCAGCCGCTGGAGGACTTCGCCGCCGGCGTGCTGGACAAGCGCTGGCGGCGCATCACCGAAGGCGGGGAGACGATCGCGGCCCTGCCCGATGCGGCCTTCCATGCGCTGCGCATCGAAGCGAAGCGCCTGCGCTACGCGGCCGAGCTCTTTGCCCCGCTCTGGGGTCGGAAGAAGGCGCGGCGCTTCCTGGACCGTCTGGCGGCGGTGCAGGAGGCCTTCGGCCTGGCCAATGACGCCGTGGTGGCGCGCGCGCTGATGGCGTCACTGACGGCGCGCGGCGATGCGGGGCTGACCTGGGCTGGCGGCGTGGCAGAGGGCTGGGCCCTGGCCCGCGCGCGGCGCGCGCGCGGCAAGGCGGAAGCGGCCTGGGGCGAACTCCTGTCAGCCGATCTGTTCTGGATCGAGGACTGATCGAGGCTAGGTACCCGCGCCGGGGTTGATTGCGGGGTTGCGGAGTCCTGCTGAGTCACGTTAGCTCCCGCTCCCCCCGGTTGAACTGACGGTCCCGTGCAAGCCCCCCGCCGCATTTTCCGTCCTGATCCGAAGCCTCGCCGCTGGCGGCTGCCCGTGGTGGCGCTGGTCGCGCTCTCCGTCATGCTCGCCTCAGGC
>JBIKSZ010000081.1:0-14521 GCA_044348345.1 Roseomonas sp.
GGGGTCGAGCGTCGGGTGCAGCAGTTGGTCGAGCGCCTTCGGGTCCACGCGCTTGACCGCTTCCGTCTGGTCGATCAGCCCTTCGCGCGCCATGTCCACGGCGATCTTGAGGCTGGCGGCCGCGGTACGCTTCCCGTTGCGGGTCTGCAGCATGTAGAGCTTGTTCTGCTGCACCGTGAATTCGATGTCCTGCATGTCGCGGTAGTGCTTCTCAAGCGTCGCGCGCACCTGGACGAGTTCAGCGTAAGCCGCGGGCATGGCGTCTTCCATGCTGCGCTCATTCGGCTTGGCGCGTTCCTTCGACATGGGCTGGGGCGTGCGGATGCCGGCCACGACATCCTCGCCCTGCGCATTGATCAGGTATTCGCCGTAGAAGATGTTCTCGCCGGTGGACGGGTCGCGGGTGAAGCAGACGCCGGTGGCGCAATCCTGCCCCATATTGCCGAAGACCATCGCCTGGATGTTCACCGCCGTGCCCCACTCGGCCGGGATGTCGTGCAGGCGGCGATAGGTGTTGGCGCGCGGGTTCATCCAGCTGCCGAACACCGCTCCGACCGCACCCCAAAGCTGGGCGTGCGGGTCCTGCGGGAAGGGCTGGCCGGTCACTTCCTCGACCATGTCCTTGTAGCCCGCAACCACGCGGTGCCAGTCCTGCGCCGAGAGCTCGGTGTCCTCCACCGCGCCCTTGTCGAGCTTCACATGCTCGATGATTTCCTCGAAGCGGTGGTGATCCACCCCGAGCACGACGGAGCCGAACATCTGGATGAAGCGGCGATAGCTGTCCCAGGCGAAGCGCGCATCGCCGGACGCCGCCGCCAGCCCATCCACCGTCGCATCGTTCAGGCCAAGGTTCAGCACCGTGTCCATCATGCCCGGCATGGAGACCCGCGCGCCGGAGCGGACGGAGACCAGCAGCGGCTTGTGGGTGTCGCCGAATTTCGCGCCGACCGCGGCCTCGACGCGCGCCAGCGCCTCCGCGACCTGCGCGCGCAGGTCGGCGGGGTAGGTGTGCTTGTGCGCGTAGTAATAGGTGCAGACTTCGGTCGTGACCGTGAAGCCGGGGGGCACGGGCAGGCCGATGCTGGCCATCTCTGCCAGGTTGGCGCCCTTGCCGCCCAGCAGGTTGCGCATATCCGCGCGGCCTTCATTGTGGCCGGCGCCGAAACTGTAGACCCACTTGGCCATCGGGTGGCGTGCTCCTGAGCTGGAAGCGAGGGGGGTGGGGGAGATCAGCCCTCGATCCGGGAGAAGTCGGCGACCGCATCCATGCCGGTGCGGAGCCGGGTGAGCAAGCGTAGCCGGTTGCGACGGAGTTGCGCATCCGGGTCGTTCACGGTGACGCGGTCGAAGAAGGCGTCCACCGGCCCGCGCAGGGCGGCAAGTGCCGACATGGCGGAACTGTAATCTTCGGCGGCCAGCGCCGCCGTCGTGGCGGGCTCGGCCGTGTCGAGGGCGGCGGCGAGCGCCTGTTCCTCGGGCGCCGTCAGCAGGGCCGGGTCTACCGGGCCGGCATGCGGGCCGTCCTTCTTCTCCTCGATACGGAGGATGTTCTGGGCTCGCTTATAGGCGGCCAGCAGATTGGTGCCGGTTTCGGATTCGACAAGCGCCTTGAGCGCCTCGGCGCGGGCGAGCAGGCGGAGGAGGTCGTCTTCGCCTGCCGTGAAGGCGGCAGCGACGACATCGTGGCGGGCACCCTCGGCGCGGAGCTGCACGCGCAGGCGCTCGGCGAGGAAGTCCACGAGGCCGGCGGCGAAGGCCGCGACCATCGGCGGATGCGCGCTGTCCTTGGCCGGCTGCCAGCCGGCGTTCAGCTTCTCCTGCGCGACGGCCATGCCGAAGTCGGGCGCGGGCGAGACGCCGACGGCCTGGGGGAAGCCGAAGAAGGTCTCGGCCAGCGCATCGGCCAGGCGGATGCGGAGCCGGTTCTCGCGGATGATGCGGATCACACCAAGTGCGGCGCGGCGCAGCGCGAAGGGATCGCCACTGCCGGTTGGGCGCTCATCGGCGGCGAAGAAGCCGACCAGCGTGTCGAGCTTGTCGGCCAGCGCGATTGCGATCGCCACCGGCTCCGACGGCACTGCATCGCTCGGGCCGAGCGGGCGATACTGCGTGCCGATCGCCTCCGCGACCCGAGCATCCTCGCCGCCAGCGAGCGCGTAGTAGCGGCCCATCACGCCCTGCAATTCGGGGAATTCTCCCACCATGCCGGAGGCGAGGTCGGCCTTGGCCAGACGCGCAGCACGCGCCGCAAGCGCCGGATCGGCGCCCACCATCGGCGCGATGTGCCGCGCAAGCCGCTCCAGCCGCGCGACGCGCTGGCCTTGCGTGCCGAGCTTCGCGTGGAAGACCACCTGGTCGAGCTTCGGAAGAAAGTCTTCCAGCGTCTGCTTGCGGTCCTGGTCCCAGAAGAAGCGCGCATCGGACAGCCGCGCGCGCAGCACGCGTTCATTGCCCGCGACGAGTGCCGCGCCGCCATCGGTCGCCTCGATATTCGCCACCACGCCGAAGCAGGGCGCGGCGCGGCCATCCGGCGTCACCATCGCGAAATAGCGCTGGTTCACGCGCATCGTCGTGCGCATCAATTCGGGCGGCAGGTCCATGAAGGCGTCGTCGATGCGGCCGAGCAGCGGCACGGGCCATTCGACGAGGCCGGCCACTTCCTCCACCAGGCCGCGATCGGGCACCACCTGCACGCCGTGCTGCGCGGCGAGCGCGGCGAGGCCGTCCTCGATGATCCGCACGCGCGCCGCGGCGTCGAGCACCACCTTCCGCTCGCGCAGCTTCGCCGCATAGTCGTCGAAGGAGGTCACGGTGAAGGCGCCCGGTGCCATCACGCGATGGCCTTCGGTGAGGTCGGCGCTCGCCAGCCCATGCGCGGCATCCTCGCCCTGCGCCAGGTCGAAGGCGACGACCTTGCCATCCAGCAGGCACAGGATGCGCTGCAACGGGCGCACCCAGGTGAAGCCGCTCGTCCCCCAGCGCATGGATTTCGGCCAGGCGAGGCTGCGGATCACCCGCGGCATCTCGCGCGCGATCAGCGCCTCGGCCGTGACGGTCTCGCCCGGCTTGTCGAGCACGAGGAAGCCGCCGCGCTCCACCAGCTGGTCCTGGGTCGCGCCATGCTTCTTCAGGAAGCCGGCCAGCGCCGCCTCCGGCGCGCCGATGCGCGGGCCGCGTTCTTCCTTGCCGGCGGTCGTCACCTCAGCGCGCAGCGTCGCGGCGATGCCGATGCGGCGCGGGCCGTGGAAGGGGCGCGGCGCGCCGTCGAGCACGGGCGCCAGCGCGGCGGCCACGACCTTCGCCAACTCCTCCGCGCCGCGCGCCTGCATGCGCGCGGGAATTTCCTCGGAGAACAGCTCGATCAGGAGTTCGGGCATCAGGCCGTCTCCCCGGCGAGCCATGCGTCGCAGCAGCGTTTCGCCAGCGCGCGCACGCGGCCGATGTAGGCTTGCCGTTCGGTCACGCTGATCGCGCCGCGCGCATCCAGCAGGTTGAAGCGGTGGCTGGCCTTGATGCACTGGTCATAGGCCGGCAGCGCCAGGCCCTGCTCCACCAGCGCCGTGCATTCCTTTTCCGCATCGGCGAAATGCTGGAACAGCATTGCCGTGTCGGCATGGGTGAAGTTGTGGTGCGAGTATTCGACCTCGGCCCGCTTGAACACGTCGCCATAGGTCACGCCGCGGCCGTTGAAATCCAGGTCGTACACATTCTCGACGCCCTGGATGTACATCGCCAGGCGCTCCAGCCCGTAGGTCAGCTCGCAGCTCGGCACCTCGCAGGGAATGCCGCCGACCTGCTGGAAATAGGTGAACTGCGTCACCTCCATCCCGTCGCACCACACTTCCCAGCCCAAGCCCCAGGCGCCGAGCGTCGGGCTTTCCCAGTCATCCTCGACGAAGCGGATGTCGTGGACCATCGGGTCGATGCCGAGCGCGCGATAGCTGTCGATCAGCAGGGCCTGCGGGTCGCGCGGGCTCGGCTTCATGATCACCTGGTACTGGTAGTAGTGCTGCAGGCGGTTCGGATTCTCGCCATAGCGGCCATCGGCCGGGCGGCGGCTCGGCTGGACATACGCCGCCGACCAGGGCTTCGGGCCCAGCGCACGCAGCGTGGTGGCCGGGTGGAAGGTGCCCGCGCCGACCTCCATGTCGTAGGGTTGCAGGATCAGGCAGCCCTGCTCGCTCCAGAAGCGGTGCAGGCGCAGAATGATGTCCTGGAAGGAGGGGGGCTTTTCGGGCATCTCGCAGCTTGTCGGGGCGTTTCGCCCCGGCGAGATAGACCACCCTGGCCCCGCGGCCAACTCTCGTCCCCTGTCCAGGACCGTCGCCATGCCCAGCCCCGCACAGCAGGCCGCCGCGCGCGAGGCCGCCGAGACGCTGGTCCGGTCCTACTACGCAGCGTTCAACGCTGGCGACCGAGCGGGGATGTGCGCCCTGCTGGCCGAGGCGGTGGCCCATGACGTGAACCAGGGCGACCGCCGGCGGGGGATCGCCGCCTTCCGGGCCTTCATGGCCCAGATGGACGCGGCCTATGAGGAGCGGCTGGAGGAGGTGGTGGTGATGGCCGATGCCAGCGGCACCCGCGCCGCGGCGGAATTCGTGGTGGTCGGGCGGTATCTCCGCACCGAGCCCGGCCTGCCCGAGGCGCGCGGCCAGGCCTATCGCCTGCCGGCCGGCGCCTTCCTCGAGATCGCCGCTGGACGGATCACGCGGGTGACGACCTACTACAATCTGCCGGACTGGATCCGGCAGGTCTCGGGCTGAGGAGGCGGAGTATGGACCGCGCGACCTGGGAGGCTGCGCTGGCGGAAGATGGCTTCGCCGGCCCGCTCGACCGCCGGATGGCGGGGGGCGAGGTCGTGCCGGAGCACACCCACCCCTTCGACGCGCGCGTTTTGGTGCTGGAGGGTGAGTATCTGCTGACGGAGGCCGGGACGACCCGCCGCTACGGCCCGGGCGAGGGCTTCGAGCTGCCGGCCAACATTCCCCACGCCGAGGCCTTCGGCCCCGAGGGCGCGGTGTTCCTGGTGGGCCGCCGCCCGGTTTGACACCGGGCGGCGCGCCCCGAGGTCAGCGCGCGGGGCGCTGCAACCCGATCGCGGTGGCGACGCGGCCGAGCTCCTCATATTCGCGGCGCATCACCGTGCCCATCGCCGCACCCTCGACCCAGCCCGGCGTGACACCCTGCTGTTCCAGCATCTGCCGGAAGCGGTCCTGCGCGCCGGCCTGGCGGAAGGCGGCCTGCAGCGCGGCGATGCGATCCGCCGGCACGCCGCGCGGCGCGATCATGCCCCACCAGATCGTCGTCTCATCCTGCGGGATGCCGAGCGCGCGCAGCCCCGAGGCCTGCGGGAAGGCCGGGTGGTTATCTGCACTCGTCAGCAGCAGGCAGCGCGCATTGCCCGCGCGCGCGGTCGCCATCACCACCGCGACGGAGCCGCCATAGAGGTCGATATGCCCGCCGGAGAAGGCGTTCAGCGTCTGCGCCGCGCCCTGGAAGGGAATGGCCTGCAGCTGCACGCCGAGGCTCCGGAACATCCGCTCTGCCGCCAGGTGCATCGTGCCGCCGACCCCCTCATTGCCATAGCTGATGCTCTCCGGCGGGCGGGAGCGGATCAGCGCCAGCAAATCCTGCGCGTTCTGCGCCGGGTGGTTGGGGCGGACGCACATGGTGAAGGGCGCGGTGCCGACGATGAACATCGGCTCGAAATCGTCCATCGTGTAGCGCGTGCCGAGCGTGTGCGGCACCGAGGTCAGCGGCGCGTTCCAGATGAAGCTGATCGTGTGCCCGTCGCGCGGCGCATCCAGCATCGCCTGCAACCCGATCGTGCCGGAGGCGCCGGGGCGATTCTCGACGATCACCGGCTGGCGCAGCGCGGGGGAGGCGAGTTCGGCCAGCATGCGCGCGAACACATCGGTGCCGCCGCCGGCGGCAATCGGCACGATCACACGCACCGGGCGGTCGGGGAAGGATTGCGCCGCCACGGGCGCAGCCGCGAGGCCAAGGCCAAGCGCCGCAGCACCCGCCAGAAGCGCCGCACGGCGCAGCATTGTCCCGATCATCCTCATTCTCCCCAGCATCGTCGGCCGCCTTGGCCGGTCGTGAGCAACGAAATGCATGCAAACACCGGGCCGTCCAGGGGGTGGCTTGCGCGATGCCGCACCGCGGGGCTCCATTCGCTGGATTCCAGGAGGACGCCGATGCCGCTGATCGATCTGAGCCGCGAGATCACCCACAAGATGGCGCGGCTGCCAAACCACCCCTCCATCGAGGTCTATCCCTTCAGCACGCATGAGGAAAAGCGCGTCGTCGACGGCTATGAATTCTCCTCCGCAACCATGGTGCTGCATATGGGCGACCATGGGGGCACGCATGTGGACGCGCCGGTGCATTTCGACGACCGGCCGGGCGCGAAGACGATCGACCAGATGCCGCTCGAGACCTTCTTCACCGAGGCCGTCTGCCTCGACCTGTCGCACAAGCCGCTCAAGAGCGACATCTCGATCGAGGATCTGCAGCAGGCAATCGCGGCGGCGAAGGTCGAGATCAAGCCGCGCGACACGGTGCTGCTGCACATGGATTTCTACCGCCGCGCCCATGGCACGGAAGGCTATGTCACCGACTTCCCCGGCCTGACGAAGGAGAGCGCCACCTGGCTCGGCAAGCTCGGCATCGGGATGTTCGGCGTGGAGGCCGTGAGCCCCGGCCGGCCGGGGCGGAACAATTTCGAGGTCCACCATGTCTGCCGCGACATGGGCTTCACGCACATGGAGGGGCTGGTGAACCTCGACAAGCTGGTGGGGAAGGGGCGGTTCCGCTTCATCGGCTTCCCGCTCCGCATCAAGGGCGGCACGGGCAGCCCGATCCGCGCGGTGGCCTGGCTGGAAGACTGATCCCCTGCGCTAAAGGCCGAGGCGCGCCCAGGCGGCGCGTTCCTCGGCCGCGGCCAGCAACGCCTCCGCTGACATCCCCGGCAGCAGGCGCGTGAACCAGGGCTGGCGGCGCTGGCCGATGCCGATGATCCGCGCCTTCTCCCCGAAGCGCGCCTTGATCTCGGACGACGCCTCGCCCAGCCGGTCGGCGAGGCCGAGTTCCACCGCCTGCCTGCCCGTCCAGAAGCGGCCGGTGAACAACTGCTCCTCCGGCGCCGCAAGCTTGCCGGCGCGGCGTGTGCGGACCCAGTCCTTGAAGGTCTCGTGCAACTCGGCCAGCAGGCCCTGCAGGCGGTCCAGATCCTCTGGTCGCTCTGGGCGGAAGGGGTCGAGGAAGCTCTTCTCCGTCCCCGCCGTGTGCAGCCGCCGCGCAACGCCGACCCGCCCGATCGCCTCCGACAGGTCGAAGCCGGCCGATATCACGCCGATGGAACCGAGGATCGAGGCCGCATCGGCCACGATCTCATCCGCCGCGCAGGCCAGCCAATAGCCGCCCGAGGCTGCCGCATCCTCGATGCAGGCGATGACCGGCACCTTCTTCTCATCCGCCAGGCGCCGGATGCGCTGCGCGACGAGCGAGGATTGCACCGGCGACCCACCCGGCGAGTTGATCACCAGCACGACGCCCGCGAGGTTGCGGATGGCGAAGGCGCGTTCGAGCAGCGGGGCCATGCCCTGCGCCGAGATGCCCGACGGCGCGAAGCCGCCGCTGCGCGCCGCGATCAGGCCCGAAAGCCGCAGCACCGCGACGCGGGGCGGACGTTGCAGGAAGGGAATTTTCATCTGCCATAGATGCGACGCGCCGCGGGATGGGCAAGCGGTTCCCGGCGGGCCATGCTGACCGGCGGAGAATCTGCATGACCCAACGCCCTGTCATCGTTGCCGGCGCGGGCCCCGCGGGGCTGGTGGCCGCCGCCTACCTCGCCGGAGAGGGAGTCCCGGTCACCATCGTCGAACAGGCGCGCGACCTGCCGGACGATTTGCGCGCCTCCACCTTCCACCCGCCCACGCTCGACATGCTGGAACGCTTCGGCGTGGTGCCGGCGATGATCGAACAGGGGCTGATCTGCCCGACCTGGCAGTTCCGCGACCGCCACGCCGGCGTCATCGCCACCTTCGAGATGGCGCGGCTGAAGGACGACACCGCCCATCCCTATCGCCTGCAATGCGAGCAGTGGCGCCTGACCCGGATGCTGCGCGACAAGCTGGCGGCGAACCCGGACGTCACCTTCTTGTATGACGCGAAGGCGACCGATGTCGCGCAGGATGCGGATGGCGTGACGCTGACGATCGAGCGGCCGGATGGCAGCACGGAACCGCTCCGCGCCGCCTTCCTTGTTGGCGCGGATGGGGCGCGGAGTGCCGTGCGCCGCGCGCTCGGCATCGCCTTCGAGGGGATGACGATCCCGGAAACCTATCTGACGCTCTCCACCACCTTCCGCTTCGAGCGCGTGATCCCGGACCTGGCCAACATCGCCTATATCTCGGACCCCGAGGAATGGTTCGTGCTGCTGCAGGCAGCGGGGTTGTGGCGCGTGCTGCTGCCGACCGCGCCCGAGGAAGCGGCGGATGAATCGCGCATGCTCGACCCCGCGCGGATCGAGGAACGGATGCAAGGCGTGCTGCCGAACCCGGCCGGTTACGAGATCCGCCACCGCACCGCCTATCGCGTGCATGAGCGCGTGGCGGAGACCTATGCGAAGGGGCGGGTCTTCCTGGCCGGCGATGCCGCGCACATCAACAACCCGCTCGGCGGCATGGGCATGAATGGCGGCGTGCACGACGCCTTCAACCTGGCCGAGAAGTTGTCCCAGGTCTGGAAGGGCGATGCGGATCAGGCGCTGATGGAGCGCTATTCGCGCCAGCGGCGGAAGGTGGCGGTCGACGTGGTGCAGCAACAGGCGCTGCGGAACCGGCAGTTGCTGAACCAGCGCGAGCCCTCGGTGCGCCGCGCCTATCACGACGAGCTGCGCGGCATCGCCGCGGACCCCGCGAAGCACCACGCCCATCTGCTGCGCAGCTCCATGATCCAGTCGCTGCGGGATCTGGAGGCGGTGGCATGACGGCGGGCGCGAAGCTGGCGGCCAGCGGAGCTGGCCGAGGCCGCGAAGGCGGCCCGCGCACAAACCGCCAGCGCCGCCTGGCGGGCCAGTGGCCTGCGCGAAACCAAGGCGGCGGAGCCGCCGCCCGGCGTCTGAGGGAATAGACATGTCCGGACACCCCGAAGCCGACATCTATCACCGCCAGGGCCTCGGCCAACGCGCCGGCATGGGGCAGCGGCCGGCGCTGGTCATCGTGGATTTCGTCGTGGGCTTCGCCGATCCGGCGCATTTCGGCGGCGGCAATATCGGCCCCGCGATTGCAGAGACGGTGCATCTGCTGGCCTTCGCGCGGCGGCATCGCTGGCCTGTTGCGCATACCCGCGTGGTCTATGCCGATGACGGCGCGGATGCCGGCGTCTTCACGCGCAAGGCGCCGAGCCTCTTGAAGCTCACCGAAGCTTCGCCGCTGTCGCAGATCGTGCCGGAACTCGCGCCCGCGAAGGGCGAGCACATCATCCGCAAGCAGGGCGCTTCGGGCTTCTTCGGCACGGGCCTTGCGGCCTTTCTGACGGCGCGGGGCGCGGATACGGTGATCGTCGCGGGCTGCACCACTTCAGGCTGCGTGCGCGCGACGGTGGTCGATTCCATGCAGCACAATTTCCGCACCATCGTCGCGACCGATTGCGTCGGCGACCGCGCGATCGGCCCGCATGAGGCGAACCTGTTCGATATGGGCCAGAAATACGCGGACCTGATGACGCGGGCCGAGATCGAAGCCGCCTTCAGCGCGTAAGCCAGCCCGGCGCCAGCACCCAGACGCCATCGAAGCGCGCGAGCAGGTCGCGCGCCGGGTCCATGCCGGCCCGCGCCGCCGCCAGCGTCTCCTCCGAGCCGAGCGCGTAGAAGGTGCCAGTCTCGAAGCGGCCGGCGGCGAGATCGGCGGCAAGGCGCGCATTCAGCGCCGCGACCTTCGCCGGATCGAGCCGCGCGAGATAGACCGCATCCGTCGTCAGCTTCAGCGTTGCGGCATAGACCGCAATCTCCTCCCAATGCCGCGCCTGCATGCCGGTCGGCGTCAGGCGCACGCGCTGGTAGCGGGCGGCGGCGTCCTGCCAGAAGGCGTCCTGCAGGCGCAGCGGCGCGACGGTGGGGCCGGCGGGGAAGTAGCGTTCCAGCCGCGCGAAGCCCGGGCGCATATCGGCGAATTGCACGACGACGAGCAGCGCCAGCACCACGCCCGCGCGACGCGGTCCGAAGCCGCGGATCAGCGCGACGCAGGCGGCCAGCAGAAGGGCATAGGCAAAGGGCCACAGGAAACGCTCGGAGGCGCGTAGCGCATCGGCGTAGCCCTGCACGCGCGCCGGCAGGCTGAACAGCTCCACCACATGCCCGCCGATGGAGACGCGATGGCTGATGGCGATGGCGAGCATGGCGGAAAGTCCGAGCAGCAGCGGCCAGCGCGCGCTGAGCCACGGCCAGGGCCGGCGCAGATACGCCACCGCGCCGAGCGCGACCGCCAGCAGCCCGCCGAGCCCGGCATAGGAATGTCCCGTCTCCCAATGGTCGGGCTCCGGCAGGTCGGGCAGCAATGCGCCCCAGGGCGAGGGATCGAAGGGGGCGAGCAGGTCGAGCTGCATATGCCCATAGCCGCCCCAGGTGCCGCCGAAGCCACCCGCCAGCGCGAAGAACCCCGCGAGATAGAGGCCAAGCACACCCGCCCCCGGCGCGCCGATCGCCTCCACCGCCAATATCGGCATGCGCCGCTCGCGCGAGGCTGCGCGTGCTAGCCAGTCGCAGGCCCATAATCCGGCGACCATCGGCAACAGGTAGGAATGGATCAGCGACGCCAGCAGGATCAGCCCCGCCCATTGCGCGAAGCGCAGCCACGGCGCCGCCCGCGTCAGGCAGAGAAAGAGCCCCGCCAGCAGAAGAAAATGCGCGCCCAGCGCGAAATGCCCGCCCAGCCGGTTCAGCATGGTCGGCGAGAGCGCGAACAGCGCGGCCCCTGCCAGACGCGGCAGCGGATGCGTGGTGAAGAGCCCGATCAGCTTCCACGCCAGCACCGCCTGCAACGCGCCGCAGGCAAAGAGCCAGAGGCCCCAATACTGTGTGACCTCGACGAGCGGATGCAGCGCCTTGAAGGCGAAGGCCAGGAGCGGAATGGAATCCGCATAGAAGACCGAGGAGCCGATCTCGAGCCCCCAATCCGGATTGAGGCCGGGCGGCCACATCCAGGGGCTGCGCTTGAAGAAGCTGTAGCCCAGCCAGTACTGCACGGGGTCGGGGCCGATGGTCCCCGTCAGCATCCAGCCGGTATGCGATGGCGGCAGGACATGCAGGCCGAAGGTATGGGCGATCACCGCCGCGCCGATCAGCGCGGCGATGACCCAGCCCAGGCGGTGGAAGATCCCTCTCACACGACCTGATTGAACAAGGCCGCCTCGCCGCGGCGAAGCCGTGCGAGGTTCTCCTCCATGAAGTCGAGGACGTTGTTCTCGTAGGAGCGCGTCTCGCCGCCAGTGTGCGGCGTGATCAGCACATTCGGCATCGCCCAGAGCGGGCTTTCGGCCGGCAGCGGCTCATCCGCCGTGACGTCGAGCCCGGCCATGCCGATCTGCCCCGATTGCAGCGCCGCGACCAGCGCCGCCTCGTCGCAGACGCGCCCGCGCGCGACGTTCACCAGGCACGCGCCGGGCTTCATCGCGGCGAAGGCCGAAGCGTCCATCAGCCCGCGCGTCTCGTCGGTCAGCGCGCAGGTGAGCGCCACATAATCCGCGCGCGGCAACTGCGCGCGCAGCGCCGACATGGGATGGATCTCATCCGCCCCTTCCGCGCCATTCGCCGGATCGCGGCGGAGCCCGATGACGTTCATCCCGAAGGCCTTGGCCAGCCGTGCGAGCCTGCCGCCGATGCGCCCGATGCCGACCACCAGCAGCGTCTTGCCGCCGAGCTCGTCCTCGCGCCGCGTCAGGTCACCGATCATGCCGCGCCAGTGCTTCTTTGCCTGGTTGTCGCGCGCTTCCGGGATGCGGCGGGCGAGGGCGAGGATGAGTGCGATCGCATGCTCGCTGACCGCATTCGCATTCGCCCCCTGCGCGGAGGCGAGCCGGATGCCGGCACCGGCCAGCACCGCCTTGTCGTACTGGTCCACACCTGCGCTGATGGATTGGATGAAGCTGAGCCGCCCGCCCGGCTTCGCCAGGTGATTCCGCCAGAGCCCGGAAACCAGCAGCACATCAGCTTCCCCGACGCGCGCCTCCAGCTCCTCAAGGCTGCGCACCTCGATCACCGGCAGCTGGCCGCCGCGCGCGGCATAGGCCTCGGCGAAGCGGTAGGCGACATGGGCGAAGAGCAGGGTGGGACGTTCGGGCAGCATCGGTCTCTCCTGGGCTTTCGGGACCAAAGCGCCGGATGATGGCGGAAGCAAGTCAGCCGCGGGGGTTCAGCCGCGTGTGTGCAGCAGCCGGGCCAGCCGGTCGAATTCCGCGATCGTCAGCGTCTCCGCCCGGCGGGTGGGGTCGATCTCCGCGGCGCCGAGCAGGGCCTCGGCCTCGCCGAGCGATTTCAGCGCGCCGCGCAGCATCTTCCGCCGCTGGCCAAAGGCGGCCGCCGTGAGGCGTTCCATCGTCGCGAACAGCGCCGGCCCGGGGTCGTCGGGCAGGGGTGTCAGGCCGACCACGGCAGACCAGACCTTGGGCGGCGGGCTAAAGGCGCCGGGCGGCAGGGTCAGCAGCAGCGAAGTGCGGCAACGCCACTGCGCCAGCACGCCAAGCCGGCCATACATCTCCGTCCCCGGGGCGGCGGTGATACGCTCGGCCACTTCCTGCTGGAACATCAGCGTCATGGATTCGATCGCGGCCGCGCCGCGCAGCCAGCCGACCAGCAGGGGGGTGGCGACGTTGTAGGGCAGGTTCGCGACGATCCGGCGCGGCGCGGGCAGCAGCGCCGCCACATCCACCTTCAGCGCATCCGCCTCCATCACCTCGAGCCGACCGGGATGGGCGGCGGCGAGTTCGGCCAGTGCAGCGACCGCGCGGCGGTCGAGTTCCACCGCCAGGACCTTCGCGGCCGGCGTCGCCAGCAGCGCGCGGGTTAGCCCGCCGGGGCCAGGCCCCACCTCCAGCACATGCCGCCCCTCCATCGGCCCGGCGGCCGCGGCGATGCGCGCGCAGAGCGCGGTGTCGAGCAGGAAATGCTGGCCGAGCGATTTTCGGGCATCGAGCCCATGCCGAGCGATGGTCTCGCGGAGCGAGGGAAGCTCTGGGTGGTCGCCCATCCGATTCAGACCTCCGCTGCTCGCGGCGTACCGCCGCTGCGCGCTCCGGTCATCGGATGGGTCAGGACCGCTGCTCGATCTGCGCGCGGCGACGCAGGTCGCGCTGGGTCTGGCGCGAGAGCAGCTCGACGCGCTCGCGCAGGATCTGGCTGCGCGCCATCTCCGGCGTCGGCTCGGCCTCGTTCCGTCGCTCGCGCGAGCAGACCATCACCACCGCGATCCCGTCCGGGGCGATGATCGGCTGGCTGGCCTGGCGCAGCGGCAGGCCGGAGATCAGCTGACGCAGCGCCGGCGGGTTCAGCGCGTCCTCGCGCACCTGGCCCGGATCGGCCGGCCGCTCGGAACCGGATGTGCGCGCGGCCGCCTCCATCTGCTCGCAGCCGCGCGCATTGGCCGACAGGCCGCGTGCGCGCTCCAGCTGCTGGATCTGCTGCGGCGTCGGTGCGTCGGGGTTGAGCGGTGCGGTGAACGGGAAGAAGACCTGGCGCATCGAGAGGAAGGTGGCCTCGTCGCGCCCCACTTCGCGCCGGGCGCGCAGCGTCACGATCTGGAAGCCACCCGGCACGCGGATGGCGCCGCTGATCGCGCCGGGTGGCATCTGGGTCACGATGCGCGCCACTTCCGGGTCCAGCGCCTCGGTGCCCACCCAGCCCAGATCGCCGCCCTGCAGCGCCGTCTGCGCCTGGCTGAACTGGCTGGCGGCAATCGGGAAGGGCACACCGCCGCGCAGCTGGCCGACGATGTCATCCACGAAGCGCCGCACCTCCGGCTCCTCAGAGGGGTCGTCGATCGGGATGAAGATCTCGGCTGCCAGGAATTCGGGCTGGCCAGCGCGGGCGCGCTGCGCGGCGATCCAGTCGGCGATCTCGGCCTCGGCCGGCGTCGCCTGCCGGCCAAGGAGGGAGCGGATCAGCCGCGACCAGCCGATCTGTGTGCGGAGCTGGTCAAAAAGCACGCGGGGCTCGACACCCGCCCGGCGCAGCTGGGCCAGCAATCCGCCGGGTGGCAGGCTGTTGCGCCGCTCCAGATCGGCGATTGCGCCCGCGATGTCGTCATCGGTCACCGCCACGCGGCGGCGCTGCAACTCCTGGAAGCGGAGCCGCTCGTCGATCAGCAGGCGGGTGACCTGCGGGGTCAGCCGGTCCAGCACCTGCGGGGAGGCCGGCAGGCCAGAGGTGATGGCGAACAGCCGGCGGCGGCCATCCACATCGGCGCTCGTGACGATATCGCCGTTCACGATGGCAACGATGCGCGATTCCTGCGCCCGCGCC
>JBIKSZ010000080.1:0-14521 GCA_044348345.1 Roseomonas sp.
CCGCGTGCTGCGGCTGCTGGCCACGAGCATCGGGCTCGCCATGCTCGCCTCGGCCGCGGTGGCGCTTGCACTGCCGTCGGCAGGCACGATGCAGGAGCCGTCGCTGAGGGGCGCCTGGAGCGGTGTCTTCATGCACAAGAGCCAGCTCGGCAGCGTCGCGGCGCTCGGCGTGCTCTGTTTCGGCTGGCTCTGGCGGAACGAGCCGGGCCGGCGCGCATTCAACATGCTCGGCGTGCTGCTCTGCATCGCCGTCGCGGTGATGGCGCAGTCGAGATCGGCAGAGCTCGTCATCCTGCTTGCCGTCAGCCTCGCTGCCTTCCTGCCGCTGCTGCGCATGTCCGGCCTGGTCCGACTCTGGGCAGCCTATGGGATGGCGCTCACCGCCTCCGTCTTCGCCGCGGTGATGTTCCTCTTCTTCGGCGAGATCATGACCGCGCTGGGCAAGGACGCCTCGCTCACCGGCCGCGTGCCCGGCTGGGCCACGCTGCTACAGGTCGCACTGCAGCGGCCCTTCGGCGGCCACGGCTACAGCGCCTTCTTCATCACGGACAGTGCCGGCGTCGAGGATGCCTGGCGTCATGCCGGATGGGTGATGTGGAACGCGCACAACGCCTATCTCGAAATCCTGCTGCAGCTCGGCGTGCCGGGCCTGGCGCTGGCCTGCTGGATCATCCTGGAGCAGATGGCGCGCAGCCTGCGCGAATGCATCGCGGGCGACCTGCCCTGGGCCAGCTTCGCCTTGATCTACGGGCTCTGCCACCTGGCGACGAGCGCAGTGGAATCCACCGCCTTCCGGGGCGGCGACATCGTCTCGATGCTGCTCGTGATGCTGCTGACGGCGCTGCGCGTGCGCGCCAGCGCACGCGACGCGGCGCTCCGCGCTGCCCTGCCCCGCCCCGGGCAGGGCGCACATCCGCTCTACGCGGCGCATCGCTAGGAAGGACAGGGCGCATGTGCGGGATTGCCGGCATTCTCCGCCTCGACGGTACCAGCGCGGACAGCGCTGTCCTGGCCGCCATGTCGGCGGCGATGATCCATCGCGGCCCAGACGATGACGGGCTGCATCAGGACGGGCCGCTCGGGCTCGCCTTCCGGCGGCTGGCCATCCTCGACCTCTCACCGGCTGGGCACCAGCCGATGCGCAGTGCCTGCGGCCGGCATCTCATCGTCTTCAACGGCGAGATCTACAACCACATGGAGCTGCGGGCGCGGCTGGAGGCCGAGGGCGCGGCGCCGCGCGAGGGTTGGCGGTCGGGCTCCGACACCGAGACGCTGCTCGCCGCCTGCGCCGCCTGGGGCGCCGAGCGCGCCTGCCGCGCCACCAACGGCATGTTCGCCTTCGCCTGGTGGGACAGCGCGGCGCGGCGTCTGACGCTGGCGCGCGACCGCTTCGGCAAGAAGCCGCTCTTCCTGGCGCGCGGACTGCCCAACGCGATCGCCTTCGCCTCGGAGCTGCGGGCGCTCGGCGTCGCCACCGCGGCGGCGGGGCTACCGCGCGCGGTGGACCACACCCGCCTCGGCGCCTTTCTCTGCTACCGCTTCGTGCCGGGGCAGGAGACGCTGCTGGCCGGCATCGCCCCGCTACCGCCGGGCACGCTGATCGAGCTGACGGAGCAGGACGCCGCAACAGCGGAGCCGCGGCGCTACCACGATTACGATTTCTCCCCCGGCCCCTTGCCCGCACGCGACGCGGCCGCGCCGGAGGACGCACCGCGCGCCGCGCGGCCGCCCGCGCCGCTCAGCGACGAGGCCGAGGCGGTGCGGCTGCTGCATGGCCTGCTGGAAGATGCAGTGCGGCTGCGGCTGCTCAGCGACGTGCCCTTCGGCGCCTTTCTCTCGGGCGGGCTCGATTCCTCGCTGGTGGTGGCGCTGATGGCGCGGCTGCACGATGCGCCGGTCAAGACCTACTCGGTCGGCTTCGACACCGGCTTCAGCGAGGCCGGCCACGCCGCCCGCGTCGCGCGCCACCTCGGCACCGATCATCACGAGCTGACGGTCGGCGCGGCCGAGCTGGTGCGCGCCATCCCCGCCGCGCTCTGGGCGCGTGAGACGCCGATCAGCGAGCCGAGCGACGTGCCGATCTACCTGCTGGCGCGCCTCGCACGAGAAAAGGTGACGGTGGTGCTCTCTGGCGAGGGCGCGGATGAGGCCTTTGCGGGCTATCCGAAATACGCCGCGCTGGCCGCGGCGAACCTGCCGGCGGCACGCGCCGCGCTCGCCCTGCCTGGCGCGCGGCCGCTACTGGGCGCGGTAGCGCGCGCCGCACCGGCCAGGCTCAGGCGTGTGCAGACCATGCTGGAGGCCTTCGCGCAGCCCGAGCGCTTCGAGCACCACGCCGCCTGGTTCGGCGCTTTTGCCGCCGCCGAGCGCCGCGCGCTGCTCGCCCCGGCGCTGCTGGCGGACTCGGAGGCCGCGGTGCATGGCGCGGCGCGTGCGGCGATGGCCGGGCGCGCGGCCGGCGGCGATGCCTTCCCCTCGCCGGTGGAGGAGGCGCTCTACCTCGACACGCGGCTGTGGCTGCCGGCCAACCTGCTGCTGCGGGGTGACCGGATGACCATGGCGCATTCGCTGGAGCTGCGCTGCCCCTTCCTCGATTGGCGCGTGGTGGAATTCGCCGCAAGGCGGCTGCCGCGCTGGATGAAGCTGCGCGGCGGCGACGCCAAGCGGATCCTGAAGCTTGTCGCCGAGGGTCCGGCCGGCCTGCCGCGCGAGATCGTCCAGCGCCCGAAATGGGGCTTCAAGGTGCCGGTCTCGGCGTGGTTCCGCGGCCCGCTGCTCGGCCGCGCGCTGCGGGCCGTGCTGCTGTCGGAGCAGGCGCTGGCGCGCGGCTGGTACCAACCAGCCGCGTTGCGCCGGCTGGTTGAGGACCATGCCGAGGGCCGGGCCGACAATGGCCGCCGGCTTTGGATCCTGTTCCAGCTCGAGCTCTGGCACCGGATGTTCGTGGAAAGGACGCTGTCGGCAACCGATGAGTTGCCGACGTGAGAGGAAGGGCAGCAGCATGATACCTGACGCACAGAGAGCTGACATGCGGCCCGCAGGGCCGAGGCCGCGAATGCGGCCCGCCGCTTATGCGGCGAAGCCAAGCCGCGCGGATGCGCGGCGCCCGGCGTCTGAGGGGCACGAAGGCGAAGCCTTCGTGCGCTTGGCATGAGCGACCGGATGGCTGATCCGGCGGGCTATGACGCCGTCTCCGAGGTCAAGACCGGGGCGCTGGTGCGTCTCCTGCGCCCCACGCAGGGGCCAAGCATCCGGCGCATCCTCGTCGTCGGCTGCGGCGAGGGCTACGAGGCTGGCATCCTCGCGCGCAGCTTCGATGCGGCGACGATCGGCATCGACATCTGCATCGGCTTCAGCTTCGACCATGCCGGTGCCGCGCCGGCGGAGCTGCGGGTCATGGATGCGCGCAGGCTGGACTTCCCCGATGCGAGCTTCGACCTCGTCTATTCCTTCCACGCGCTGGAGCACATCCCCGAGCCGCGCCGCGCGCTGGCCGAGATGGCGCGCGTGCTCTGCCCCGGCGGGACCTATCTGATCGGCACGCCGAACCGCGACCGGCTTGTGGGCTATGTCGGTTCGGCAATCCCGCTGCGGACCAAGATCCACTGGAACCTCGCCGACCTCTCGAAGCGGCTGCGCGGCCGCTGGTCGAACGAACAGGGCGCGCATGCAGGCTTCGCCGAGACGGAGCTGCGAGACCTGTGCGCGGCGGCCTTCGGCGACACGCCGCGCGCGATCGCCGAGGCGTATTACCGCGAGATCTACCCGCGCCGGCTGGTGGAGGCGATCATCCGCCTCGGCGCGCGGCGTTTCGCCTTCCCCTGTGTCTATGTCACCGGCCGGAAGGCAGAGGCTGCGGCGGCCGCGGCGGCGTGAGCACCGCCCCGGCGGCACGCGGCGGGCCCTCGCCGATCTCGATGTCGTCCACCAGCACCTCGAAGGGCCGGCTGGCATAGGCCAGGGCGATGAAGATGCGGTCGATCGGCGCGCCGATGATGCCGATATTGCCACCCTGGTGGTCGAACAGCAGCCGGCCATCGAGCTTCAGCCAGGTGCGTCCGTCCGTCGCGGTGCGGCGGGTGTAGAACTCCAACCGAAACCAACGCCCCTCGGGCACCGGCACCTCGCTGTTCACGGCGTTCCAGAAGGTCCTGAGCGGCACCACGCCATTGGCGTTGCTGTCCCAGCGCATGCGCCAATAGGGCCGGCCGGCCTGGTCGACCTCGACCGTGGTGACGACGCGGAAATCGCCGGCGCTCTTCCATTCGGGCCCGACCACAGCCCAGCCGCCAGGGCCGAGACGCCGGCCGAGATCAGCGGGCAGGCGCATGCGCAGCGCGATGTGGAACTCCTCCGGCGCGCGCTGCGGCCGCACCAGCAGCGCGACCTGCGTGACCGCCGCCGCGCGCTGTAGCACGGCCAGGCGCAACGCGCGGGTCGGGGCGCCATCATGGCCGGTCACGTTCTCGAGCCGGGCCTCCACCACGCCCGGCGCACCACCGGCGCCATCGAGCAACTGGATGCGACTGCGCCCACCCCAGAGGCGGAGCGGCCAGGCCGTACCGGTCACGCCATCGGTGCCGATGATGTCCTGCCAGCCACCCGCGGGCGCGGCCAGCGCCACGCCGCCTTCGAAGCCGGAAGCGACCAGAACTGGCGCGGCCGGGATCGTCCGCGTCCAGATCGCGGCACCCGCGATCCCGCCGCCAAGAGCCATAGCCATCCAGCCCAGGCGTGCCATGGCGGCATGCTCGCGGCCACGCCGCGGTGGCGCAACCACGCAGGCACTGACGACGGATGATTTCTCCGCGACGACCTGACGCGCGGCCCGGTCAGGGCCGCGCGTCAGGCTGCGCAGAACGGGCGGACGAAGGTTTCACCCTCGTCCGTCGGGTCTCAGAAGATGAAGTCGCTGCTGACGACCTTCGTCACATTCAGCAGCAGCACGGCATCGGCGCCGCCATTATAGGCAACCTCGATCCCGCTGCCGACACCGGCCCAGCTCTTGGCCGACCAGGCGACGTCAGCCGCCGTCAGGCCCAGCATGCGCAGCTTGTCCGTGCCCGAGGCGAAATCGGTGATCACGTCGCGCCCGTCGCCGGCCTGGAAGACGAAGCGGTCCGCGCCGCTGCCGCCGCTCAGCCGGTCGGCATCCAGGCCGCCGGTGATCGTATCGGCGCCGCCGCCGCCCCAGATGGTGTCGCGTCCCGCCCCACCGACCAGCACGTCATTGCCGCCATTGCCGCTGAGCTGGTCGTCGCCAGCGCCGCCGACAAGGTTGTCTGCCCCGCCCGTGCCGGAGCGCGTCACGCCCGCCACGGCGCCGGGGATCGCGGTCGCATCGCTGACCTGGAAGCCGGCCGTGCCGTTGGAATAGAGCGGCTGCACCGCGCCGCTCACCGCCGCGCCGTTATAGGTCGCGCCATCGACATAGAGGTTGCGGTCGGAACCCGCCGCCCCGCCCCAAGCATCGTTGAGGAAGGTGACGACGACGTTGTGCGGCCCGACCGCCCAGTCGCCCTTCACCGTCACCGTGTCGGATTGCCCGGAGCTATGCAGCGCCTTCGCCGTCAGCGTCCCGCCGATCTGCTTGCCGTCCACGCTGATGGTGTATTGCGCATCGCCCTGCCAAGCATCCTGGCTGACCCGCAGCACCAGCGTGTCGGAACCGCTGCCGAGGCTGATCGAGGCCGGCGGCGTGGTCGTGCCGCCGGTGGGTATGGCGGTCGCATCGCTGACCTGGAAGCCGGCCGTGCCGTTGGAATAGAGCGGCTGCACCGCGCCGCTCACCGCCGCCCCATTATAGGTCGCGCCATCGACATAAAGGTTCCGGTCGGAACCCGCCGCCCCACCCCAGCCATCGTTGAGGAAGGTGACGACGACGTTGTGCGGCCCGACCGCCCAGTCGCCCTTCACCGTCACCGTGTCAGATTGCCCGGAGCTGTGCAGCGCCTTCGCTGTCAACGTGCCGCCGATCTGCTTGCCGTCCACGCTGATGGTGTATTGCGCATCGCCCTGCCAGGCATCCTGGCTGATCCGCAGCACCAGCGTGTCGGAGCCGCTGCCGAGGCTGATCGAGGCCGGTGGCGTGGTCGTGCCGCCCGTGCCGCCCCCCGTGGAACCACCGGTGGAGCCGCCGGACGGCACGCCGTCCCAGATCTGGACATTGTCCACCCAGATGTCGATCGGGCTGCTGCCATAGGCGTTGCCGAGGAAGATGCGGTTGATGGGGGCGTCATTGATGCCGATGTTGTCGCCGGTATGGTCGAACACCGTCTGGCCGTTCACCTTCAGCCAGGTGCGGCCATCGGTGTCGCCGCGATGGGTGAAGAACTCCACCTTGAACCATTCGCCGGTGGGCACGGCGATGCTGTTGTTGACCTGGTTCCAGAAGGTCTGCAGCGGCGCGCTGCCATTGGCGTTGCTGTCCCACTTCATCCGCCAATAGGGCGTGCCGCTATTGTCGATCTCGACCGTGGTGACGACGCGGAAATCGCCGGCGCTCTTCCATTCGGGCGTGACGGTCGCCCAGCCGCCGGGGCCGAGCAGCTGCGAGAGGTTCGCGGGCAGCCTCACCCACTGGCTGATGTAGAAGTCGCTGGTCGGCTCGACGCTCGGCTGCAGCAGCAGCGCCGATTGGGTGATGGAGCTGTCCCGCACATCCACATCCAGGTTCAGCGCCCGCGTCGAGAGGCCATCGCGCCCGATCGTGGTCTCGATGCTGTTGCTGATCGAGGAGCTGTTGTTGGCCAGCAGCTGAATGCTGGTCTTGCCGCCCCAGAGATTGGCCGGCCAGCTTGCCCCGGTTTCCGCATCGGTCCCGACGATGTCCTGCCAGCCACCGCTGGGCGCGGCGAGCCCCACATTGCCTTCGAAGCCGGAGGAGAAAAGAAGGTTCGCCATCTTGCCACTCGGTCCCTGTTGTTGGTCGCCCCGGCGTCGCTCCACCTGTGGTTGAGAACGCACACATGACAAACCGCCGGTTGGGTCCGGCAGCCGGCCTGCTCACCTGGCGTGGATTCTGTATACCGTAGGCAAATTGATCGCCGCAAGGAATTCGCTCACGGCGGCGTGTGCCAAAAATTATCAGGTGAGAGGCATGGCCGACCTTCGACCTACGCGATCAGCAATCCGCGCCAGCACGTCGCCGCGGCAGCGCCAGCCTCAGCCGAGACGGTCGCCGTTCAGCCTCGTCCAGGATTCACCGGCAATGCCGTTGAGCGCGGCATCGCCACGCGCCACCGCCTCGGCCACTCCGGGGCTGCGCGTGCAGATCAGGGTGAACCCGCCATGGCGGAACAGGCAGCCGGCCAGTTGCAGCGCCTCGGCCAACTCCGGCTGCTGCCGGCCGCTCGCCGCCACGGCGCCGCGACGCCAGGCCTCGCCCAGAATATCCGCCACCATCGCGTGGGCCTCCGCGGGCGGCGCGAAGACCTGCACCACCCGCAGCACCCCCCGCGGCGCGAGATGACCCAGCCAGGCACCGGCCGGCCGCCCATCCGCGCGCAGCACCAGCCGGGCAACCGGCTCGCCCCGCTCCGCCTTGCGCGCCGCCTGGGCGAGCAGCCAGGCGAGCGTCGCCGTGTCGAAATCCGGCCGCAGCGCGAAGCCGTCGATCAGCCCGGGGATCACCTCCGCCAAGGCCTCCGGCGCCACATCGCGCCCCCGCGCGCCGGATGGGGGCGGCGGCGCGAAGCGCCCGACGCGGCGGGACAGCGTCGCATCCAGGAGCCCGGCCGGCGCGTGCAACGCGCGCAGCACGCCCGCCCGCCGGGCGGCAAGTTCAGCGATGAAGCCGGCCGGACGCAGGATGCGGATCCATTCCAGGCTGCTCGGTAGGTCCGCCACGACGCCGAGGGGCTGCAGCATCCGCCGCGTCGCCTCGTTCACATTGTCGCCGAGCGAGAGGTCCTGCGGGCCGGCGAAGAAGCCACGCAGCAGCCGCGCGCCCGCCAGCGGATCGGACGCCGCGCCCTCCACCATGACCGAGGCGGCGACCGCGGCGCGCAGCCTCTGTCCGGCGAAGACCATGCGCACCGGCAACACGCCGACAAAGCCGCGCAGCACCCCGTCAGGCGCGACATAGACCTGCGAGGCCAGTTCCGGATCGAACGCCGGATGGCCGAGGAAGGTCTCGACGAAGCATGCCGCGAGTCCCGCGGGTGGCGGCGCGTCGGTGTGGCGGAAGACGCGCTGGCACAGCACGGCCACCGCCGCGGCGTCCTCCTCGCGGAAGGCCCTGACGAGGCCGGCACCCGCCGCGCCATGCCGCAGGGCGGCCGCAGCGTCGGGCGGCGCGGCGGCATCAGGATGGCCGGCCAGTGACATGGCGATCTCCCCTTGCGACCGCGCGGGCCCGCCGCGGGGTCAGCTCAGCGGTAGCGCCCGATCCGGTCGAGCCGTCGGAACAGCCGGCCCGGCCAGGCCGCGACCGGGCCGAGCGGCAGCCGGGCCGCGGCGGTCTCCACGCCGTACCGGCCGCGGCGCAGCAGCGCGGGCAGCGAGAGCCCGCCGATGAAGCCTTGCGCCACCGGGCTGGCGGCATTGGCGAGCAGAAGCTTGTACGGCTCGTCGCCGGCCCCGAGCTCGATCCGCAGGATGCCGTGCCGCGCCGCGTCGCGGCACATCGCGGCGAACAGCAGCAGGCCCGGAGAGACCTTCGCCACCTGCGCATCGTAGGTCGGGAACCAGTAGTGCAGCGTGCCCGCGCTGCGCATGCCCATATGCGCCGCGATCAGCCGATCGCCCGCATGGAGGGTGGAGAGCACACCGGCGAAGCCTGGCGCCTGCGTCGCCTGGATCCGCTCGAGAAGCGTCACGACCCAGGGCCGGGCAAAGGCGTCGGGGATGCGGCTGCGGCGGTACTGCTCGCTCTTCCAGTCGAGCACCCGGCGCAGCATCACCGGATCGGCATCGTGCATGCTGAAGCGCAACAGCCCGAGCTGCCGCTCCGCCTGCTTCGCGCGCGCGGGCGCGTGGTGCGGAAGGCCGCTCATCCCGCCCGCCACCAGCGAAGCCGCCGCCCGGCGTTCCTCGACATAGGCCGCGTAGCCGCGGGACAGATCGACGATATGCGACGGCGCCACCGCGCGATGGAACGGCGCCAGCGGCATCTGCGCAGCCCGCAGCCCGGTGAAGTCGAGCATCCCCAACCCGCCCGCGCGCAGCAGCGCGCGCGGATCCCATCGCCATCCTGGCGCCGCGATCACCGCCTGGCAGTCATTCACCGCGCCGGCCACCGGGCGGCCGACGCCGCCACGGCGCTCGAAGGCCAGGAACGCCACCGGCTGGCCGTCGCGCTCGGCGATCGCCACCGTCACGCCAGGCCGCAGCGCAGCCACCAGCCGCACGAATTCGGGCGTGAGATAGGGGCTGTCGAGATCCGGATCGCTCGCCTGGATCCGGCGCCAGGCGGCGATCTCGGTCGCCGTCAGATCCTCGGGTGCGACGAAGCGGAAGCCGGGTGCGGGCTCGGGCGGAACCCAAGGCGCGTTCATCGGGGCGGCCCCAGCCGGTCGACCATCGCGCCCACCGGCAGCACCGCCATCCCCGCCGCCAGGGCACGCCGCAGCACGCGCCCCAATTCGTCCGGGGTGCACCCGAAAGGCGAAGGCTGCTCGGCCACATCATGGGTGTAGAGGATCAGCCACGCCCCTTGGCGCGCCGTCTCCTCGACCATCGCGTCCACATCCACGCCCCCACGGTCGCGTTCCAGACCCACGGCGCGCAGCATCGAGCGGTCAACCCACCCGCGATGCAGGCCGGGCATCGTGGAGCGGCCGAAGCCGAAGCGCGCTGCCACCGCCCGGCGGGACGCAAGCGTGGTGCCCCCATAGGGAAAGGCGAAGCTCCGCGCCGACCAGCCAGGCAGACGGGCGCGCAGGAAAGCGTCGTTGCGCGTGAGCGAGTCCACGAAAGCCTCGATCGGCGTGCGGCTCGCACGGCAATGCGCATAGGTGTGGCAGCCGATCTCGTGGCCGGCGGCGAAGGCGGCCACGACGTCCTCCTCGGTGCAGAGCGGCAGCCCCTCCGGGGATTGGCCGAGCAGCCCGCCCGAGACGTAGTAGCTCGCCTGCACGCCGAGTGCCGCGAGCAGCGGCCCGGCTACCTGCCAGGCGCTCCGCGGGAAGTCGTCGAAGCAGAGGCTGAGAGTGGCCGGCCCGGGCGCGAGACGCGCCGGCGCCACAGGGATGCGCCCGACGATGTCCTTGCCGAACCGACGGCCGAGGCGCACCAGGAAAGGCACGCGGATCGGCGAGGCGGGGTCAGCCGACTGCGTCATGCCTCAATCCGCCTTGAAGGAGGCAAAGCCGCCGAGCGCCGTGCGGAGCAGAATCCGCAGGTCGAGCCCGAAGGACCAGTTGCCCATGTACCAGAGGTCGAGCGCGACGCGGGTACGCGCCTTCTCGAGCGTGTCCACCTCCCCGCGGGAGCCGTTGACCTGCGCCCAGCCGGTGATGCCCGGCTTGACCATATGGCGCGCGCGGTAGCGCTCCACGGCCTCGAAGTAATAGGCGCCGCCGATGCGCATATGCAGCGGATGCGGCCGCGGGCCGACCAGCGACATGTCGCCGCGCAGCACGTTGATCAGCTGCGGCAGCTCATCGATGCTGGTGCGACGCAGGAACCGGCCCACGCGCGTGACGCGCGGATCCGCCGCGGTGGTGCGCTGCGCGCCGGTGGCGTCGCACAGATCGGTGCGCATGGTGCGGAACTTGAACACCAGGATCGGCCGGCTGCCGAGGCCGAAGCGCCACTGACGGAACAGCACCGGCCCCGGCGATTCCAGCCGGATCGCCAGCGCGGCCAGGGCCAGCAGCGGCGAGAGCGCGATCAGCGCCGCACCGCCCAGCGCCACATCCATCCCGCGCTTCGCCAACCCTGGCAGGCCGGCATGCGGGTCGGTCACCAGGTCCACGAAGCCGAACCGACCGACGCAGGTCAGCGCGCGCGGAAGATGCGCGAGCGATGCGGCATCGAGGGCGAGGCAGACACGGACCGGCTGGTCGGACAGCCGATCGCAGACCGCGGCGATGCGCTGCGCAGCGTCGGCGCCCGAGATCGCCAGCACGACAAGGTCGGCGCCCGGCGCCTCGATCATTCGGACCAGGCGGTCGAGCGCGCCGTCCTCGCGGTCATCGAGCCGCCCGCGCACGCGCCAACCGTCGCCTTCGGCATCGGCCAGCGAATGCGCCAACGGCTCGGCGACATCGGCCGCGCCCACCACGACAACGCGCCGCCCATCGGTCAGCACACCCGCCAGGTGCTGCCCGCCCAGGCGCAGCCCGGCGGCCAGCACCGTCGCGGCGCCGAGCCAGGCGAGGAACCAGCCGAGCAGATCGTCCGGCAGCGCTCCGGCCTGGGACAATGCGATCCAGCACGCTGCGCCAGTCGCCGAGATGGCGCCGGCAACCGCTGCCGCGCCGTGGCGCGCGGCGCGCATGCCCAGCATGCGCGGTGGCTTGCTCTCCCCGTGGCGCAGCGCGAAGCGCATTCCAATCGCCAGCAGCGCAACCACGAGCCCAAGCTGCGCCGCGGTCCCGGCGCCGAATTGCGCGGCAGTTGCGGGGAACAGCCACAGCGTCGCGACGGCCAGGGCCACCGTCTGCGCGGCGTCGAACGCCCCGAAGGCCAGCCGCACGGCCATGCGCGCGGCCGCACCGGCACGCTGCGGCGCGGCCGTGGCCGCCGGCATTGGGCGCGAGAGCAGCGCGCGCAGATCAGCCACCGCGCCCGGGGTGAGAGGCTTGTTCACAGCGCGACCTCGGAGCAAAGAGGCCCGCTTCCGCGCGCCAGACGCCCTGGCGCAGCGTCGCGCGAGCCCATGGCCACACGCTGTCCGCGCCACAGAAGACGCCGCCTGCCCTCGCCGCGCATCACAAGGCCTCCCCCATTCTCCCGGCTCGCCCTCAGAGATGTGAAGCGGATGCGCGCAGATCCGGAATTTTTCTGGCGCAATGCACCAAGACACCGATCGCTACTATCTTTGCTCGATATCATCCTGAAAAATCACTTGCAGGTGACGGTTTTCCGTATTTTCTACGGCAAGAATATTCCCCACTCCGAACGAGCCCCTCACGCCTCGCGCAACCGCTATCGCGTATCGCGCAGCATCGCGTTGCCCGCCGCGCAGCACAGCGCCTAGGCTGCGCCGCCGCACCGCAGCGGCGTGCACAGACGGGGGATGCCGTGTCGCTGCGCGTGCTGCGACAATTCTGGAAGCGCGATGCGACGCTGCAGCGCCCGCCGATGCCGGACACCGCGCCCGATCCCGAGGTAGCGCGCCGCCGGCGCCTGCTGCTCGCGCGCCAGCGCCTCAGCGAGATCTTCACACCGTCGGGACCGGCCGCGGCCGCGTCCGCGGAGGCGGCGGGCGACACCGATGGCGGCTCGCTCATCGGGCGCGAGGCCGAGCGCGAGCAGATTCTGCGCGCCCTGGTCGAGGACCGGATGCATGTGCTGATCCATGGCGAGCGCGGCATGGGCAAGACCTCGCTGGCCAACTTCGCTGTCGCGCAGCTGCGTCGCGCCGATTTCCTGCTGGCGCGCCATGTCTGCGCCGCGGGCGCCGGCTTCGACACCATCCTGGGCGCCCTGATCGGGGAGCTGCGCCATGCCGCGACGGCACGCGACCCGGCGCTGGCTGCGCGCCTGCCGGCCAGGCCCCTGCCGCCCATGGAAGCGCGCGCCGCGCTCGACGCACTTGGCGAGGTCCGGGCGGTGCTGGTGGTGGATGAGTTCGACCGCATCGCCGATGACGCCACGCGTGTCGCCTTCGCCGACCTGCTGAAATACTGCTCGGACCGCCGGCTGCCGCTTTCCTTCCTGCTCGTCGGGGTCGCCGAAACCGCCGGGCAGCTGCTCGGCGGCCATCCATCGGTGCAGCGTTGCCTGGCGCGCCTTGCGCTGCCGCTGCTGGCCGATGCGGAGATTGAGCGCATCGTGGCGCGCGGCGAGGCAGCGGGGCTCTCAGTGCCGCCGCCGCTGCGCCGCGCTATCGCAACGCTCGCCCGCGGCATGCCCTACATGGCGCAGCTTCTGTCGCTGCGCGCCGGCCAGGCGGCGCTGACGGAGGGACGCATGGATCTGCGCGGAGAGGATCTGCGCGCCGCCATCGACGCCGCCATCGCCGAGGCCGATCCCGTCGCACAAACGCTGTACGACCGCGTGACGGCGGGTGGGCGCGACGCGGCGATGGTGCAGCTCCTGCGCGCCGCAGCAGCCGGTGCACGCGATGCCTTCGGCCGCTTCGCGGCGGCAAGCGGCCCGGCGAGCTTCCGCGTTGCGGGGATCGCCGCCGACCCCGCGGCCTTCCGCCGCGCGCTCGGGGCGGGCGCGATCCGCCCAGTACAGCAGAGCAGCCTCTATGCCTTCGGCTGCACGCTGCTGCCCCCGCTCGTGCTGCTGCGCACCGTCCAGGAGCGGCGCGCCGCCTGAGACCGCGCCCCTTTCAGATCGCGTACCGCCATCCCATCATCACGGCGGCGAAGGGGATGGTGCGGCACGTGGCGGATCTCGCGACCCTTGACCTCAATCTGCTCCGCGTCTTCGACGCGGTGGCGCGGGAGCGGCATGTCACCCGCGCCGCCGAGAAGCTGAACCTCTCCCAGCCCGCCGTCTGCAACGCGCTCACCCGGCTGCGCGCGGCGCTGGGTGATGAGCTGTTCCTCCGTCGCCCCGGCGGGGTGGAGCCGACCGCCCTCGCGCTCTCGCTCACCGGGCCGGTGGCGGAGGTGCTGGACCTGCTGCGCCAGACGCTGGCGGTGAATGCCCCCTTCGACCCGGCGACGACCGAGCGCGTCTTCACCGTGGCCTTCAGCGAATATGCCGAAAGCGTGCTGGCGCCCGCGCTGCTGGAGGCGATGGGACGGCAGGCGCCGCACGCGCTGCTCGCCATCCGCCATGCCGACCGCACCAATGCGCTGGAGCTGCTGGACTCCGGTGAGGCGGAGATGGCCGTCGCGGTGCTGCCCGAGCCGCCCGCGCTCTACACCCGCGTGCTACTGCTGCCGGAGGTGTTCGTCACCGTGATGCGCCCTGGCCATGAACTGGCCACGGGCGAGATGACGCTCCAGCGTTTCACCTCCGTGCCGCATCTGCTGCATTCGCCGAACGGCTCGCGCGACGGCGCGCTGGATGGGCCGCTGCGCGCGGCGGGCTTCCCACGCCGCCTTGGGGCGGTGGTCGCGCATCTCGGCGCGGTGCCGGAGATCCTGGCGCGCACGGAGATGGTGATGACGCTGTCCTCGCGCCTCGCGCAGAAGCTGGCGGCGGCGCATGGGCTGGTGCTGCGCCTCTGCCCGGTGGAGATCGAGCACTTGCGCTTGTCGCTCGTCTTCCACCGCCGCTTCGAAGCCGATGCCGGCCATGCCTGGCTGCGCCGCCTGCTGCTGGCAGTCGCGCGTGATGTGGGGCCAGCGCCGCAGGCGTGAGGCTGGCCCCGTCGCCGTCAGCCTTCCTCGAAGCGCAGCCCGCGCGCGCGGATCAGCGCGGACCACTTCTCCGTCTCGCTCCGCATGTG
>JBIKSZ010000082.1:0-14453 GCA_044348345.1 Roseomonas sp.
GCGCGCCACGGAAGGGCACATGTGTCGCCTGCACGCGGGCGGCGGCCTTGAACATCTCCGCCGCCAGATGCGCGCCCGATCCGTTGCCGCCAGAGGCGTAGTTCTGGTCGGGGCGCGCGCGCAGGTTTTCGATCAGCGCGGCCGCGCTGGCGGGGCCGTTCGGCGGCACGATCAGGATATGCGGCATGCCGAAGACGACAGTGATGGGCGCGAAGTCGCGGAAGGCGTCGAAGGGCAGTGGGCGCCGAGTCAGCGCCTGGTTGATGACCAGCGAATTGGTGCCGAGCATCAGCGTCGTGCCGTCCGGCGCGCTGCGCGCCCCGGCCTCGAAGCCGATATTGCCGCCGGCGCCGCCGCGGTTCTCGACCACCACGGGCTGGCCGAGGATGGGGGAAATGCGCTCCGCGATCTGCCGCGCGATGACGTCGGGCGCGCTGCCGGGGACGAAGGGCACCAGCAGCCGCACCGGCCGAGTGGGCCAGGATTGCGCGCGGGCCGGACGCGGTAAGGCAGCAAGCGCAGCCAGGGGCATGGCGGCCCCCAGCAGGGCACGACGACGCATGATGTTCCCTCCGATGATCGGCTTGCCGGAAGGCTAGATCACGCGCCGGAGGGTTGGGAAGGCGGGGGGCGCCTCAGCGGCTGGGATAGGTGCGCGGGAAGGTTACCTGCTCCGGCGGGCCGGGCGGGCGGATGTCGCCCACCCGCCCGCAGGCCGCGACCAGCAGCAGGAGCACGCCGAGGGCCACGAGCCTCATGCCAGCCGTTCCTTCCACTCCGCCGCCATGCGCACGACATTGGCCGGCGCCGTGCCGCCGAAGCTGGTGCGGGAGGCGACGGAGGCCGCGACCGTCAGCACGCCGAAGACGCCGTCATGGATGCGCGGCTCGACCGTCTGCATCTCCGCCAGCGTCAGGCCGGAGAGGTCAGCGCCCTTGGCCTCCGCAATCGCGACCAGCTTTCCGGTGACGTGGTGCGCGTCGCGGAAGGGGAATTTCAGCTCCCGCACCAGCCAGTCGGCGAGGTCGGTGGCGGTGGAGAAGCCGGCGCCCGCCGCCTGTTCCAGCCGCGCCGCATCGGGGCGCATGTCGCGGACCATGCCAGCGGTTGCGGCGAGGCAGAGGGCGAGGTTCTCCGCCGTGTCGAAGACCGGTTCCTTGTCTTCCTGCATGTCCTTGAAATAGGTCAGCGCCAGGCCCTTCAGCACGGTCAGCATGCCGACCAGGTTGCCGACCATGCGGCCGGTCTTGCCGCGCACCAGCTCCGCCGCATCGGGGTTGCGCTTCTGGGGCATGATGGAGCTGCCGGTGGTGAAGGCATCCGACAGCTTCACGAAACCGAAATAGGGGTTGGTCCAGATCACCACCTCTTCGGCGAAGCGCGAGAGATGCGTTGCGCACATCGCGCAGGCGAAGAGGAATTCCGCGGCGAAATCGCGGGAGGCCACGCTGTCCAGGCTGTTGCGCGTCGGGCCGTCGAAGCCGAGCGCCTTGGCCGTCATGTGGCGATCAATGGGGAAGCCGGTGCCGCAGAGCGCGGCCGCACCCAGCGGGCTTTCGTTCAGGCGCTTGCGGCAATCCGCCAGCCGGCCGCGATCGCGCGACAGCATCTCGACATAAGCGAGCAGATGATGACCGAGGGTGGTGGGCTGGGCCGGCTGCAGATGGGTGAACCCTGGCATGACGGTTGCCGCATGCTGCGCCGCGCGGTCGGCGAGTGCGCGCATCACATCGGCGATCTGCGCATCCAGCCCGTCAATCGCGTCCCGCACCCAGAGCCGGACATCGAGCGCCACCTGGTCGTTGCGGCTGCGGCCGGTGTGCAGGCGCTTCCCGGCCTCCCCGATGCGCTCGGTGAGCCGCGCCTCGATGTTCATGTGGATGTCCTCGAGGGCTTCGCTGAAGGCGAAGTTGCCGGCCTCGATCTCGGCGGCGATGTCGTCCAGACCCTTGCGGATGGCGGCCTCGTCATCCGCCGAGATGATCCCTACATGCGCCAGCATCTTGGCGTGGGCGAGACTCCCGAAAATGTCCTGGCGCCACATCTTGCGGTCGAAGCCGATCGAGGCGTTGATCTCCCGCATGATGGCGCCGGGGCCCTCGGCATAGCGGCCGCCCCACAGGGAGTGCTGGGTCTTGTTCGTCTCGTCGCCCACGGAGATGGTCCTGTGCTGAAGCCCTGGCCGCGCCGCAACCTGCTGGGCCTGATGGTGGGCGGGACCCTGGCCACCGCCGCGCAGCCGCGTCAAGCGGGCGCGCTGCCGGCCGATGGCGGCCTGTCCCGGCTGCGGGAGACGCCGGAAGGCCGCCCCCTGCCGGAGGGCCTGGTCTTCCAGGACGCCGAGGGGCGGGAGACACGCTTTGAGGCGTTTCGGGGCAAGGGACTGGTCGTGAATTTCTGGGCCACCTGGTGCCCGCCCTGCGTGGCCGAGATGCCGGCGCTCGACCGCGCCCACGCCATCCTGGTGCGGGAGGGGATCGAGGTGCTGGCGCTGTCGTCTGACCGCGGCGGGCGGGCGCAGGTGGAGCCCTTCTACCAGCGCACCGGGCTGCGCCATCTTGGCATGTGGTTCGATGCGCGCGGCGCGGTGGGACGCGCGCTGGGCGTGCGCGGGCTGCCGACGACGGTGATCCTCGACCGGCGTGGCCTTGAAGTGGGCCGGCTGGAAGGCGAGGCCGATTGGGACCGCGACACGATCATGGCCGCCGTGCGCCGCCTGGTGCGCGGCAGCGCGCCATCCGCCAACACCAGCAGCACCTGACAGGACATGCGATGACCGATTTCGAGACCAAGCTCGACCGGCTGGCGGCGCTGGCGGTGCGCGTCGGGCTGAACCTGCGCGCCGGGCAGGAGGTGGTGATGACCGCCCCGGTGGAGGCGCTGCCATTGGTCCGCCGCATCGCAGCCCAGGCCTATCAGGCCGGCGCGACGCTGGTGACGCCGCTGATCGGCGATGATGAGGTGACGCTCGCGCGCTATCGCCACGCCCATCCCGAGGAGGCCTTCGACACCGCGCCGGGCTGGCTGTTCGAAGCGATGGCGAACGCGTTTCGCGGCGGCGCCGCGCGGCTGGCGGTGGTCGGCGAGGATCCGACGCTGCTCGGCGGCCAGGACCCGGCGAAGGTGGCGCGCGCGAACAAGGCGCGCAGCATCGCCTATCGCCCGGCGCTCGAGCTCATCACCAGCTTCGCCATCAACTGGAATCTGGTGCCCGCCGCGACGCCGGGTTGGGCGCGCCAGGTTTTTCCGCAGTTGCCGCAGGAGCAGGCAGTGGCGGCGCTGTGGGATGCGATCTTCGCCGCCTGCCGCGTGGATGTCGCCGACCCGGTGGCGGAGTGGGCCGCGCATAACCGCACGCTGCATGCGCGCACCGCCTTCCTGAACGGCAAGGATTTCTCCGCGCTGCATTTCCGTGGGCCGGGCACCGATCTGCGCGTCGGGCTGGCGGATGGGCATTTGTGGTCGGGCGGTGCGGAGGCCGCGAAGAACGGCATCACCTGCAACCCGAACATCCCGACCGAGGAGGTTTTCACCACGCCGCACAAGCTGCGCGTGGAGGGCGTGGTGCGCTCGACCAAGCCGCTCGCCTATCAGGGCACGCTGATCGAGGACATCGCCGTGCGCTTCGAAGCCGGGCGCATCGTGGAGGCGAATGCATCGAAGGGCGCCGAGGTGCTGCGCAAAGTTCTGGCGACGGATGAGGGCGCGGCGGGGCTGGGGGAAGTCGCGCTGGTGCCGCATTCCTCGCCGATCTCGCGCTCGGGGCTATTGTTCCGCAACACGCTGTTCGACGAGAATGCCGCGAGCCACATCGCGTTGGGCCAGGCCTACACGACCTGCCTCCGCGATGCCGCGGGCGTGCCGATGGAGAAACTGGCGGAGCGCGGCGCCAATGCCTCGCTGATCCATATCGACTGGATGATTGGATCGGGCGAGGTGGACCTGGATGGGATCACGCAGGGCGGCACGGTAGAGCCGCTGATGCGGCAGGGCGAGTTCGTGGCGGGGCCGACGTAACGCCACTTCACCTCGGCACTTGCGGTCCGGCCGCTTCGCGCCCAGCCTTTCCGCAACGACGCGGGAGGATCCGATGTTCCAGCACGCACGGCGCGGCCTGATCGGCCTCGGCCTCGCAGCCCTCGTCACGGGTGGCGCGGCGGCGCAGACCGCGCCCGCCTTCCCGCAGCGGCCCGTCACCATGGTGGTCGGCTTCGCGCCCGGCGGGCCGGCGGATGTCATCGCGCGCCTCATCGCGCCCGCCATGGCCGCCGATCTCGGCCAGCCCGTCGTGGTGGAGAACGCCTCCGGCGCGGGCGGGTCCATCGGTCAGGCGCGCGTCGCGGCCGCACGGCCGGATGGGCACACCATCCTGTTCGGCAGCCTTGCCCAGGCGACGATCCCGACGATCTACCGCAACCTCTCCTTCGACCCGCTGGCGCTGGAGGCGATTGGGCTGGTCAACGAAGTGCCGATGACGATCATCGCGCGGCGCAACTTCCCCGCCGCCAACCTGGCGGAGATGGTCGCCGTGGTGCGGCGCGAAGGGCGGCGGCTCAATCTCGGCAATGCCGGCGTCGGCTCCACCAGCCATCTGTGCAGCCTGCTGCTGCTGTCCTCCATCGGGACGCCGGTGACGCTGGTGCCCTATCGCGGCAATGCGCTGGCGATGAATGACCTGATGTCGGGGACGCTCGACCTGTCCTGCGACCAGACCACCAACAATGCGGAACAGGTGCGCGCCGGCGTGATTCGCGGCTACGCCATCACCACCGCATCCCGCACCAGCGCGCTGCCGGATGTGCCGACGACGGAGGAAGCGGGGCTGCCGGCAATGCGCATGTCGGGCTGGAACATGCTGTTTGCGTCCGCCGGCACGCCGCGCCCAGTGGTCGAGAGGCTGAACCGCGCGCTGCTCGCCACGCTGCAGGATGCTGCCGTGACGCGGCGCATGGTGGAGCTCGGCAGCCTGCCCGCCGCCGGCGAGCGCACGACGCCAGAGGGTGCGCAGGCCTTCTGGCGCGCCGAGGTCACGCGCTGGCGGCCGCTGATCGAGGCCGCCGGGCAATTCGCGGATTGAGGGGCCGAAGCCCCCCAATCATGGCGGAGACTCAGGTTTCCGCGCCGCCATTCACCTGCAGCATCTGCCCGGTGACATAGGCGCCACCGACGCTCGCCAGCATGCGCACGACAGTCGCGATCTCGGCCGGTGTGCCCATGCGGCCCATCGGCACCTTCGCGACATAGCCGGTGCGGCTGTTCGCCACACCCGGCACATCGTCATCCGCGGCGATCGGGCCCGGCGAGATGGCATTCACCGTGATGCCCTGCTTGGCGAATTCCTTCGCCAGCGACTTGGTCAGGCCCCACAGACCGTGCTTCGCCACAGACACCGGCGCGCGGCCCGCATAGCCGTGGATGGCGTTCATGCCGGTGAAGTTGACGATGCGGCCCCAACCCTGCGCGACCATGCCCGGCAGCAGCGCCTGCGACAGCCAGATCGAGGCTTCGACATCCACGCCCATCACGCGGCGCCAATCAGCCTCCGTTAGCTCAAGGAAGGGCTTGGCGGGGCGGAGTGCGGCGTTGTTCACCAGCACATCCACCGTGCCGAAGGCGGCCAGCGCTTCGGCGGCGATGCGCGCGCATTCGGCGCGCGTGCCGACATCGCCCATGAGGACCACGGCCTTGCGGCCCAGCGTGCGGACCTCCGCCGCCACGCTTTCGGCCGCGGCCCGGTCGGAGGCGCCGTTCACGGCGATGTCGAAGCCATCCTCCGCCAGGCCGAGCGCCACGGCGCGGCCGATATTCTTACCCGCGCCGGTGATCAGCGCAGCCTTGCGTGCAGTCATCGTCCTGGTCTCTCTGTGTTCTGGTCGTCGTCAGGCGGCGCGGCGGATGAACTCGGCGCAGCGCTCGCCTACCATCAGCGCCGCGGGCTGGATATTCGGCGACGGGATGGATGGGAAGACGCTGGCATCTGCGACGCGCAGCCCCTGCACCCCGCGCACGCGCAGCTCGGGGTCCAGCACCGCGCGTTCGTCGCTGCCCATCCGCGCCGTGCCGCAGGGATGGAAGACGGTGCCGGCGGTCGCGCGGATATTCGCCTCCGTCGCGGCATCGCTGGTCGCATCGGGGCCCGGGCGCAGCTCCTGCTCGACCAGGTCGCGGAAGGGCGATTGCGCGACGATGCGCCGGCAGGCGGCCGCGGCACCGAGCATGATGCGCAGATCATCCGGATGGTCGAGGTAGTTGGGCCTTATCACCGGCGCATCGGCGGGGTCGGCACTGCGGAGCGTCAGCGTGCCGCGGCTGAGCGGGCGGCAGGCGCCGTAGTTCAGCATCACGCCCGGGAAATCCGTCAGGCCCTGGCGGTAGTCGAAGGTGGCGAAGTTCACGAAGAGCAGCTGCGCCTCCGGCTCCTCCGCGCCCGGCGTGACACGCAGGAAGGCCGTTGCCTCACCGGCGCCGATGGCGAGCGGGCCTGATTTGCGGAACAGCCAATCCAGCCCGATCGCCGCCTGCTTGAGGCGAGAGCGGAGGATCTCGTTCAGCGTGCCGCAGGGCTTCGTGCGGAAGATGAACTTGGCGATCAGATGGTCCTGCAGGTTGCGCCCGACATCGGGGCTGTGCGCGGTGAGTGGGATGCCGAGCTCCTGCAGCGCGGCGCCATCGCCGATGCCGGAGAGCATCAGCAGCTTCGGTGTCTCCAGCGCGCCGGAGCAGACCACCACCTCGCGCCGCGCGCGCAGCACGCCGGTGGCGGTGGCAACGCCGACGCAGCGCTGGCCCTCGAAGACCAGGCGATGCACCTGCACGCCGGTCCGCACCTCCAGATTCGGGCGCGACATGGCCGGCCGCAGATAGGTGCGCGCGGAGGAGGAACGGAAACGCCCATCCACATTGAGCTGCACCGGCCCGACACCCTCGATCGAGCCGCCATCATTCACATCCCGAAACCGCGGCAGGCCGGCGGCGACCGCCGCATCCACGAAGGCCTGGGTCGCGGTGGTGAGCTTGCGCGGCTCCATCACGCGGATCGGGCCGTCCTTGCCGCGTTCGTCCGACGGGGCGCCGAGCCAGGTTTCCATGCGGCGGAAGGCGGGCGCGCAATCCTCATAGGACCAGCCGCGCGCGCCAGCCTGCGCCCAGCGGTCATAGTCGTGCGGCGAGCCGCGTAGGAAGACGAGGCCGTTGACGCTGCCTGATCCGCCCAGCACGCGGCCGCGCGGCCAGTGCAGCGCGCGGCCATCCAGCGCGGGCTCCGGCTCGGTGGCGAATTTCGGATCGTAGCGCTGGCTGCCGAACAGCCGCGCATAGCCCGCGGGCAGGCGGATCCAGGGGCTGTCATCCGGCGGGCCGGCTTCCAGCAGCAGCACGCGCGTGCCGGCATCTTCGGAGAGGCGCGCCGCGACAACGCAACCCGCGCTGCCACCACCCACGACGATGATGTCCGCCTCCGCCGTCACGGGATCACGGCTCCAGCCGGACGCCGGTGCGGTCCACGACCTGGCGGAACTTCGCGAGTTCTGCGCGGAAGAAGGCCGTGGCGTCGGATGGCGCATTCGCGCGCGTCCAGGGCGAGACACCGGCCACCAGCAGCCGTTCGCCCAGCGCGGGTTCGGCGATGGCGGCGCGGATCGCGCCGTTCAGCCGCTCCACCACCGCTGGCGGCATGCGCGGCGGGCCGATGATGGCGAACCAGTTCTCGAGGTCAAAGCCGGGCAGCGCGCCCTCATTCAAGGTCGGGATGTCGGGGAAGGAGGGGAAGCGTTCGAGACCCGTCACGGCCACGCCGCGCACGCGCCCATCCCGCACCTGGCCGGCCGCGGAAGCCAGCACGGCGACACCCCATTGGGTCTCGCCGCGCGCGATGCTCTCCACCATCAGCCCGCCGGAGCGATAGGGGACATGCGGCAAGCGCCCGCCGAGGCCGATGGTGTTCGCCAGCGCTTCCCCCGACAGATGCGGCATGGAGGCGACGCCGGAGGAGGCGAAGGGCATGCTGTCGGGCGGCGCTTCGCGCAGCCGGGCGATCACCTCCTGCGCGGTGCGGCCAGGGAAATTCGGCGGCGTCACCAGGATCATCGGCCCGGTGCCAACCACGGCGATATGGGTGAAATCGGCGATCGGGTCGTAGCGCGTGCCACCCTGCACCGCATTCGGCGCCAGCGCGTGGGAGGATGCCTCCACCAGCATCAGCGTGTGGCCATCCGGCGCCTGGCGGCGCAGCCAGTCGCTGGCGACGAGCCCGGCCGCGCCTGGGCGGTTCTCCACCACGACATTGCCACCGAGCAGCGGCCCCATGCGGCTCGCGACCAGGCGAGAGGAGATGTCGGTGGACCCGCCCGGCGCGAAGCCGACCGCGATTGTGATGGCACGGTCGGGGAAGGCCAGCGCGGGCGTTGCGAGCGCGGCCATGCCGGCCCCGAGCAGGATGCGACGCGTGACCATGACATTCCCCCGTGCGGTTTGTTGGCGCCAGCCTCGCAATGCCGGCGCTGCGCCGCAAGAGGGCGCCGGCGTCAGGCCGGATCCGGAACGCCGAGGCGCTGCGCCGTCTGCATGATGCCGGTCCAGGTATCCGGCTGCAGCGGGACGCCATTGGCAAGGCGATCGGCCCGCGTCGCGGCTTCCTTGTCGCCGGGCGCGAGCACGGGCTCGGCCGGGTTCGCCGGCTTGCAGGCGACGATCCAATCCACATAGGAACGGCCGACCGCCTCGAACTCCGCCTGCGTGCCGAAATGCTGCGGCGAGATGTAGAAGCTCAGCATCCCGTTGGTGATGCGCGCGCGTTCCGTGACGGGGCCGGAGCAGCCGCCCGCGGTCAGCGCGCCAGCCAGCATCTCGCACATGAAGGCGAGGCCCGATCCCTTATGCTCGCCGAAGGCGCGGATCGCGCCCGCACCGTTCGCGGGATTGCGCGGCCCGATCGTGTCGTAGTGGCCGTAGAGCGTGTGCGGGTCGCCCGAAAGGCGGCCATCCGGCTCGATCAGCGCATCCGGCGGCAGGGGCTTGCCGCCATTGGAGGCGACCAGGACCTTGCCCTCCGCGACCAGCGAGGTCGCGAAGTCCAGCACCAGCGGGCGGCCGGGCAGCGGCACGCCGATGCTGACCGGGTTGGTGGAGAAGCGCCGCTCCGTCCCGCCGAAGGGCGCGACCAGTACGGAGCCTGCGACATTGACGAAATGGACCGAGATCAGCCCGGCGCGGATCGCCATCTCGGCATAGTCGCCGATGCGGCCGATATGGCCGGCATTGCGCAGGCCGACGACGCTGATGCCGTGCTGCTGCGCGCGCGCGATGCCGAGCTCGACCGCCTGCGGCGCAACCGTCTGGCCGAAGCCGTATTTGCCATCCACCAGCGCGAAGCAGCCGCCATCGGTGACGACTTCCGCATTCTGGCCCTTCAGGATCCAGCCGGCTTCGAGCCATTCCACATAGCGCGGCACGCGGGCGACGCCGTGGCTGTCATGCCCTGCGAGGTTGGCGCCGAGCAGGTGCGTGGAGATGCGCTGCGCCTCGGCCGCGTCGCAGCCGGCGCCGCGGAAGATCGCGGCGACATAGGTGTCGAGTTTCTTGGCCTCGACGAGGACGGGAGCGGGAGCCATGGGACGTTCCGTATGCAACTGGCGGACGGCAGCAATACGCCGCCCGCCACATGACGCAAGAGCAGGCGGCTAGGGCCCGTTAGAGCACCTTGCCGCTCTGCGGATCGATCAGATGCATGTGGTTGAGGTCGGCGGCGACCTGCAGCGGGCGGCCGGGCTCGGCGGGTGTCGTCGGGTCGATGCGGCTGCACACCTCCGCACCCTCGATCCAGAGATGGACCAGCGTCTCCATCCCCATCGGCTCCAGCACCTCGGGCGTGATGTGGAAGAGGGCGATGTTGTTGCGGTCGAGGTTCTTGGGCTCGGTCAGGTGTTCGGGGCGGATGCCAAACAGCACCTCCTTCCCCGCGGCCTGCGCGTAGCGCTGCGTGCGCTCGGCCGGCACCGGCAGGACGATGCCGTTCGGCAGGTTCACGCGCAGCGCGCCGGAGCCGTTCTCGACCCGCGCGGGGATGAAGTTCATCGCGGGAGAGCCGATGAAGCCCGCGACGAAGCGCGTGGCGGGGTTGTGGTACAGCTCCTGCGGCGGGCCGACCTGCTCGATCACGCCGTGGTTCATCACCACCACGCGGTCCGCCAGCGTCATCGCCTCCACCTGGTCGTGGGTGACGTAGACGGTGGTGGTCTTCACCGTCTGGTGGACCTTCTTGATCTCGGTGCGCATCTGCACGCGCAGCTTGGCATCCAGGTTCGACAGCGGTTCGTCGAACAGGAAGACTTTCGGGTCGCGCACGATGGCGCGGCCCATCGCCACGCGCTGGCGCTGGCCGCCCGACAACGCCTTCGGCTTGCGGTCCAAGAGCTGCGTGATGTCGAGGATGCGCGCGGCGTTGTCCACGCGGCGCTTGATCTCCTCCTTCGGGAATTTCCGGAGCGTCAGGCCAAAGGCCATGTTCTCGAAGACGGACATGTGCGGGTAGAGCGCATAGTTCTGGAACACCATCGCGATGTCGCGGTCGCGCGGGGGGATGTCGTTCACCACCGTGCCGCCGATGGCGATCTCGCCCGAGGTGATCTCCTCAAGGCCCGCGATCATGCGCAGCGTGGTGGACTTGCCGCAGCCAGAGGGACCGACGAGGACGACGAACTCATGGTCCGCGATCTCGAGGTCGATGCCCTTCACCGCCTGCACGCCGCCTTCATAGGCCTTGACGATCTTGCGGATGGAGACCTGTGCCATGGCGCGCTCAGCCCTTCGTGGCACCAGCCGTCAGGCCGGCGATGTAATAATCCATGAGGAAGACGTAGACGATCACCGGCGGCAGCGCCGCGAGCAGCGCGCCCGCCATCAGCTGGCCCCAGGCGAAGGTGTCGCCGCGGATCAGCTGGCTGACGACGCCGATGGTCAGCGGCATCTCGGACGGTGTCGTGATGAAGGCCGTCGGATAGACGAAGGCCGCCCAGGAGACGGTGAAGGCGAAGATCGTCGCGGCGATGATGCCGGGGAGCGCCACGGGGATGAAGATCTTCGTCAGCATCTGCATCCAGTTCGCGCCGTCGATCAGCGCCGCCTCGTCCAGCTCCTTCGGGATGGAGGCGAAGTAGCCGATCATGATCCAGGTGCAGAAGGGCACCGTCAGCGTCGGATAGACCAGCACCAGCCCCCAGGTGGAGTTCAGCAGGCCGAGGCCGCCCACGATCTGATAGAGCGGGATGAACAGCAGCGTGTCCGGCACCAGATAGGTGAGGAACACGCCAGTCGCCAGCCACTGGCTGCCCCAGAAGCGCATCCGCGCCAGCGCGAAGGCGGCCAGGACGGAGATGACCATGGACAGCGCGACGACCAGCAGCGTGACCTTCACGCTGTTCCAGAAGAAACCGAGGAACATCGGGTTCGACAGCAGCGCGCGGTAGTTATCGAGCGTCGGGTTGCGCACCCACCAGGGATTGCCGCCGAGATCGGCGATCTCGGCGCTGGTCTTGATGCTGGTCAGGAACATGTAGACCGGCGGCGCCAGCATGATGATGGCGGCGAAGATCAGCGAGATATAGGCGGTCCACAGCGCCCAGCGCCGCTCCGCCCGCAGGCTGCCAGCCTTGTGGTAGATGCCCGGGACGGCCCGGGTCGCGGTCGTGGCCGACATCCTACATTTCCTCCCGCGAGCGGCGATTGACGCCGCGCAGCACGAAGAAGGCGATCACCGCCAGCAGCGGGAACATGAAGAGCGAGACGGCCGCGCCGCGCGGGATGTTCCCGGCCAGCACGCCGACCTGGAAGGCGTAGCTCGCGAAGACATGCGTGAGGTCGCGCGGACCGCCATTGGTCAGCACGCGGACGATGTCGTAATTCGCGAAGGTCACGATCAGGCTGAACAGCACGGTGATCGAGATGATGTTGCGCATCATCGGGAGCGTCACATAGCGCAGCCGCTGCCAGGATGTGGCGCCGTCGATCGCCGCCGCTTCGTACAGCTGCTCGGGCACGGATTTCAGCGCGGCGAGGTACATGATCATGAAGAAGGGCGCGCCGTACCAGACATTCACGATGATGACGCTGATGCGCGCCCACCAGGGCTCGCCCAGCCAGGGCACGGCAGGCACGGCGAAGATCGCCAGGATCCAGTTGATCGAGGAATAGCTGGGTTCGAACATCCACCACCAGCCGAGCGTGGAGAGCGCCGGCGGGATGACCCAGGGCACCAGCAGCATACCGCGCCACTTGCGCTGCCCCTTCGTGGGCAGGTGGTGCAGCATATGCGCCAGCCAGAAGCCGATCAGCGCCTTCAGGATCACCGCGGTGACCGCGAAGAAGATCGACTGGAAGATGACCATCCGGAAGGTCTCGGAATCGAGCAGGATCTCGAAATTCCCGAGGCCGATGAACTGCGTCATCCGGCGGTTGAGCGTGGACAGCCAGATCGCATAGCCCGCGGGCCACACGACCAGCCCGCCGATCACCGCGATCAGCGGCAGCGTCATCAGGAACGCGATGGTCGAGCGCCGTCGGGCGAAGCGCTTCAGCGAAGCGCCCCCTGGCGCGTCGGCGCGCGGCATCGCGAGGCTTGCCCCGTCGGCCATCCCGGCTCTCCCAGTGTCAGGCAGGCACGCCCGGGGCCATTGCCCCGGGCGCCGTCATGCGGCGCATGCGCCGCCGTCAGCCATGCAGCGCGGTTAGCCGCCGCGACGCATGTTGTTGACCTCGCGCTCCAGCCAGCCGAGCGCGGCGTCGATGCTCTCGCCGCCCTGGGCGACGCGGGCGATCACCTTGGTGTTCAGCGCCTGGATATACATCTGGCTCGCCAGTTCCGGAGGCGCCGGGGCGAAGGCGATGGACGGCCGCGCATCGTGGTGCGCCTTCAGCGGGTAGTTGAAGATCGTGCCGGCCGGCGGACCTTCGCGCGTCCAAACCGCGAAGTCGGACATGCTCGCGAAGGGCGGGATGTCGTAGCCGCCCGAGAAGTTCGTGGTGAACTCCGCGCTCTCGCGCTCCGACAGGAACTCCAGGAAGGACTTCGCCGCGTTCTTGTTGCGCCCGAAGGCCCAGATGCCCGTGTTGAAGGGCAGATAGGCCAGGAAGCGGCCCTGCGGGCCGGACGGCATCGGGATGGTCCAGCAATTCTCCGCCACCTGCGGCGCATCGCGCTTGGCCACCGCCCAGGCCGAGGGCGGGTTGAACACCAGCGCCGAGCGGCCGGAGATCAGCGCGCGGTTGTTCGACGCATCGTCCCACGCCCAGACATCATTCGGCAGGAAGCGCGCCAGCCGCACGGCGTATTCCATCACCTGGCGCAGCTGCGGGTTGTTGCGGATGGTCGGGTTGCCGCGCTCATCGGTGATGCGCGCGCCGTAGCTGGCGAACAGGCCGCCGACCCAGTCCACCGCGTCGGTGAACTGGCCCATGGGAAGCCCGAAGGGCACGCCGGCGCGATGGCAGGCCTCGGCCGCGCGCAGGAAGGTGTCCCAGTTCCAGGTGTCGGCGCCGGGGCCCTTCTCGTTCCGCGCGGGCCACATGGCGCGCACATCGATGCCGGCATGCTGCTGCAGCAGGTCGAAGCGGCAGAGCGCTGGCTTGTTCTGCGTGCCACTGGTGGCGGGAATGGCGCGCCAGGCGTTGTTGCGGCGGCAGAGGAACTCGGCGACCGGGTTGATCGCGCCATACTTGCCCACCAGGCGGCCGATCACATCGTCCACCGGCTCCAGCTGGTCGGCATAGGCGCCGACATCCCAGGGGACGAGGCTGATGCCGTCATGGCCGCTGCGCGACTGCGCCTGCGCGGCAGCGGTCAGCTGCAGCTGGTTGCCCGTGGTGTTGATGAAGTCGAGGGTGAGGTTCACCCGGTTCCGCTCGGCCCAGCGCGTGCCGAGCTGGCGCAGCGCGTCATTGCTGCCCGGGACCCAGTGGTCCCAGAAGGCGAAGCGCAGATTGCCGCCACTGCCCTGCGCATGGACCATCGGCGCACTGAGCGTACCGGCGGCCAGCACGCCCGCGCCAGCGCGCATGGCGCCGCGGCGGGTCATCCCCTTGGACATCGTGTTCCTCCTCCGTGCGGCTGACCTTTGTGGCCTTGCCTGCTGTGTAGCGAAGGAAGGTTAGGCATTGCTCGGCGCCGCCTGCAAGCCCCGACAATCGGCGCCCCTCACAACGCGTCCGGCGACCCGCAATTTCAGATGGCGAACGCCACACGGCCGGTCTGCGCCACGTCATAACCGCCGAGCCGCGCTGCGCGCGCGCCGAAGGCATCGCTGCGCGCAAAGGCCAGCAGCGCCTGCAAGGGCGGCTCGAACCAGTCGCGCGGGCGTGCGACCAGGTCGAAGCGCTCCCGCACCAGCGGCACGAAATGAAGGCCGCGCAGCGCCGCCTCGGCACGGATGCCGAAGCCGACATCGGCGCGGCCTTCCGCGACC
>JBIKSZ010000272.1:0-4415 GCA_044348345.1 Roseomonas sp.
CGTCGATCACCTCGCGCGCTTGCGCCAGATTGCCCGGCGCGCGGGCGGCCTGGCCGATGCCCTCGGTGATGGAGTTGCCGCTGGCCTTCAGCTCGCCGGTCTTCACCCAGGAGGCGAGCGCGCTGCCCTCGGGGTCGGCCAGCACGATCCGCACCTTCGCATCCCGCGCCTTCAGCGCGCGCGCGACACCGGCCAGAGTCCCGCCGGTGCCGCAGGCGCAGGTGAAGGCATCCACGCGGCCCGCGGCCTGCGCCCAGATCTCGGGGCCGGTCGTCGCTTCATGCGCGCGGGCATTGGCGAGGTTGTCGAACTGGTTGGCCCAGACCGCGCCCAGCTCCTCCGCCAGCCGGCGGGAGACATGGACGTAGTTGCCCGGATCGGCGAAGGGCTTCGCGGGCACGAGGCGCAGATCGGCGCCGATCATGCGGAGGTAGTCGAGCTTCTCCTTCGCCTGCGTTTCCGGCACGACGATGACGCTGCGCCAACCCATCGCATTGGCCGCGAGCGCGATGCCGATGCCGGTATTCCCGGCCGTGCCTTCCACGATCGTGCCGGGCTGGCCCGGCGTCAGCGCGCCGCGCGCCACCGCATCCTGCAGGATGCCGAGTGCCGCGCGGTCCTTCACGGACCCGCCGGGGTTCATGAACTCCGCCTTGCCCAGGATCTCGCAGCCCGTCGCCTCCGAGGCTCGGCGCAGCCGGATCAGCGGCGTGCGGCCAACCGCCCCCCAGAACCCATCCACGACCTGATCCATCGGCACCGCGGCATCCATCATCTCAGTCCTTCACCTCGACATGGTGAAACCAGGGTGTCGGCGGCCATCCGGGCCGAGGCCGCATCCGGGTACGGTGGGGCCGCGGCCGGGAAGGCCAGGATCGCGTTCACCTGACCCGCCCCTGCGCCGCGAGGCGCTGCCCACACGCGGCCACCAGATTAGGGCGTTCGGCTCTGTGCTTTCCAGCGCAGCGCGGCCGGCATTTCGCCGGCCTCGGAGATCAGGCATGCTGCCCGCGCAGTCTGGCGCCGCATGAGTTTTCTCCTGACGCCCGATGGGAGGCAGACATGGCCGAAGAACAGCACACGCTGGAAAAGATTTTTTTCGAGCAGAGCGTCACCTGGCTCTACACGAAGGACCTCGACCGGCTCGCCCGCTTCTATGGCGAGGTGCTGGACCTCCCCTTCGTGATGGACCAGCAGGTGGCGGGCGGGCGGACGCGCATCTACCGCGCGAGCCCCTCCCATTTCATCGGCCTCTGCGACATCCCGAACCGGCCGCTCGGCACCAAGGGGATGATCTTCACCTTCCTGGTGCGCGATGTGGAGGCGGCTTACGCCCATTTGCGCGCGCGCGGCGTGCCCTTCGAAAACGCGCCCGACATGTCGCCCGGGCGCGTGATCCACTCCTGCTTCTTCCACGACCCGGAGGGCTACAAGCTCGAGCTGCAGGAATTCGCCGATCCGCGCTGGCCCTATCCGGAGGGGCGCGGGCCGCGCCGCCGATAAGTCTTGGCGCAAGACGCTTGATCCGGTGGTCACCATCCGACCGACCGTGAACCCATCGGTGAAGTCGATTGGCGAAGACATCTCCGACATGCCGCAGGCGACCTCTACGGGGAAGATCGTGGCTACCGGCAATATCGAAACTGCGGTGGACGTTCAGGCGGCCACCATCGCTCAAAAAGACCTACCACCACCCGGATGAAAACCTGCAAAACGGCCAGGAAATTCACTAAAAAGTGATCGGCAGCGTCGTTCCTCCAGGCACGTCGAACGGAAGCCCGCGCCGTTCCCGTGCCATCTGCGCCGCGCAAAAATGCGGATCGGTGGAAATCAGGAACGCCCTACGCCCGCCTGGGGCATCCAACCCTTCCAACAAGATCACTGCCCACTCCTCGCCCGTGTCGCGCCCCGACTGGATAATCGGACCTCTTCCCCAGACTGACACACGCACCCGCCGCGGTTGCTCCGTCAGTGTCGGATCAGTGTTCGCGCGGTGCAACGTGCGAGCCCACGCATCCGGGGCTCGCGCTGGCGCGCACGCACCGCCCATCCATGACGACCACCAGCCCTCACGCTGGCCCAGCCGGCGCTGCTCCGTGATGTATTCGACAAAGGCACGATCGATTGCGCGTGCGGCGCGCGCCCGCTCACGCTCTTGCGCGTCGCGCCGGGCGGCCTCAGCGCGCTGGCGCTCCTCTTCCGCCCGCACGCGCTCCGCACGCTCCGCCTCGACCCTCAGTTCCTGTGGCGAAGGGCCTGGCGCCGCGCAGGCGCCAGAGAGCACAACCAAGCTGAGTGCCAGACGCCACATCGTCCATGTCCACCGCTTTGATACAAATCACTATCGCAACGCTTTCCGGCGATAACCAGCGGATTAATCGTGACGCCACACAAGGGCCATGGACGGACCCTTCTCCTCGTTGGCGAGCCCCCATCGCAGACGGCTTGGGACAAGCCCATCAGCTTCTTCCGCCAGATCACTTGCCGCTCTGGCCCCCCACATCCACCAAGCAAACGGAAATCTATGTCCACGTCTTCATTCGCGTACGATATGACAGGCGGGCACAAAACCCGGCACAATGCATCCGCGACCAACGGATACAGCGTGAGGAAACCGTTTGTCGGTGATTTGTCCATCACCTGGACCGCGAGGAAATCTGCGGCTTTGCGGGCTGCAGAGCCGATGTCAGGGCCTGAAGATTTGTGGCGCGCCCGGAGGGATTCGAACCCCCGACCTACGGAGTAGAAATCCGATGCTCTATCCAGCTGAGCTACGGGCGCCCCGCCCGGCCCCTTAGCATCGGCCCGCCAGCCCGGGTAGCGCCCGCGTGCCGCGGACGAGAGAGCTTGGGCCGCGAACGCGGCCCCGCGCTGCGACCGCCCGCGCCCCCTGGCGGGCCATGTCTGCGGCGCGTTAGCCAAGCCGCCGAAGGCGGCGCCGGCGCCTGAGGCCTAACTCAATGCGTCCAGTTGTCGGTGCGACCGAAGCGGAAATTGTCGGCGTAGCTCTTGGGCCGGATATCGGCCCGCGCCGGCGGGGCGCTTTCGACCTCATAGGCGATGCCGCGGGACTCGGCCCAGAGGATGGCGGCTTCCGCCGTCGGGAAGGCCAGCGTCACCTGCGCCCGCGTGTCGCCCGACCCGTACCAGCCCATCAGCGGATCAATGCGCTTCGGCTCCAGCGGCTCGTATTGCAGGACCCAATCCTGCGAGCGGGCGCGACCGGACTGCATGGCCGATTTGGGCGAGCGGAAGATGCGGGCCTTCTGGGTCATGGCGCGGAGCGTAGCATTACGACCGGGGCTACAGAACCCCTGCCCGCAGCAGGTCGTGCAGATGCAGGATGCCGACGGGCTTCCCGCCGTCCACGACGAACAGGCTGGTGATTCGCTTTTCATTCATCAGTGCGAGCAGGTCGGCGGCCAGCATCTCCGGCGCGGCCGTCCGGGGGGCGGGCGTCATCGCGGCCGCGGCCGGCCCGCCCATCGCCAGCCCGCGCTGGAAGGCGCGGCGAAGGTCGCCATCGGTCAGCAGGCCGGCAAGCCGCCCCTGCCCGTCCACCACCCCGGTCACACCGAAGCGGCGGGACGTCATCTCGACGATCGCCTGCTCAAGCGTCGCCGTCTCCGGCACCAGCGGCAGTTCTTCCGCGCCATGCATCAGGTCCCGCGCGCGCTTGAGCCGCGCGCCGAGCTTCCCGCCCGGATGGAACTGGCGGAAATCCTGCGGCGAGAAGCCCCGCGCCTCCAGCAGCGCCATGGACAGCGCATCGCCGATCGCCAGCTGCATCGTCGTGCTGGTGGTCGGCGCAAGCCCGTTCGGGCAGGCCTCCGGCATGCGCGGCAAAGCGAGGCAGATGTCGGCGGCCGATCCCAGCGCGCTCTCGGCGCGGGAGGTGATGGCGATCAGCTTCACCGCGAAGCGACGGGTATAGGCGATGATGTCGGCGAGTTCCGGCGCCTCGCCCGACCAGGACAGGGCCAGCACCACATCCTCGCGCCCGATCATGCCGAGGTCGCCATGGCTCGCCTCGGCGGGGTGCACGAAATGCGCCTGCGTGCCGGTGGAGGCCAGCGTCGCCGCGATCTTGCGGCCGACATGACCGGACTTGCCCATGCCGGTGACGATGACGCGGCCCGGCGCGGCGAGCACCGCGGCCACCGCGTCGAGCACGCGCGCGCCGAGATCGCCGGCCAGCGCGTCATGCAGGGCCTTCAGCCCATCCACCTCCAGCGCGATGGTGCGCAGCAGCGTCGCGTGCAGGGCTGCCTGTGTCATGCGAGAATTTCCCGCGCACGGGCCAGATCCTCGGGCGTGTCCACGCCGAGCGGCACAGCGTCCACCGCGACGGCATCAACGCGCATCCCAGCTTCCAGCGCGCGCAGCTGTTCCAGCTTTTCCCGCGTCTCGAGCGG
>JBIKSZ010000083.1:0-14414 GCA_044348345.1 Roseomonas sp.
TCACCCCGATCAGCGGCACGCCATGGCCAAGCGCGATGCCCTCCGCCAGCGCGATCGCTGTGCGCAGCCCCGTGAAGCCGCCCGGGCCCACCACGACGGCCACCGCATCGAGCGCCCCGGCGCCGCGCAGCACCTCCTCCGCCAGCGGCGGCAGGGTGGTCGGCTGCATCCGCTCCCCGCCCACCGCGCGATGCGCGACGACAGCGCCATCCACCCAGAGGGCGGCCGAGGCACGGGCAAGTGAACCATCAAGGGCAAGCAGGCGCATGCCCGGGTTGTAGAATGGGAGGCGCGCCTTGTCGCCGCCCGACCCTTCCCGAGCTTGCCGCGAGCAGGCAAACGCGTTGTTCTGTCGCCCACGTCGCCTTCAGGACATCCGGCCCATGAACGAGATCAACGTCCCGCGTCCGAACAACCTCGACGCCTTCTGGATGCCCTACACGGACAACAAGTACTACAAGGGCACGCCGCGCATGCTCGCCCGCGCCGAGGGCATGTCCTACTTCACCCCCGAGGGGAAGGAGATCCTGGACGGCACCGCCGGCCTCTGGTGCTGCAATGCCGGCCACGGACGGCGCGAGATCACGGAAGCCATCCAGAAGCAGGCCGCGATCATGGATTTCGCGCCGACCTTCCAGCTCGGCCACCCCATCGCCTTCGAAGCCGCCGCCCGCGTCGCTGAGATGACGCCGGAGGGTATGGACCACGTCTTCTTCGTGAACTCGGGCTCTGAGGCCGCGGACACCGCGCTCAAGATCGCGCTCGCCTACCAGAAGTCGATCGGCCAGGCGCAGCGCGTGCGGCTGGTGGGGCGGGAGCGTGGCTATCACGGCGTCGGCTTCGGCGGCATGTCGGTTGGCGGTATCGGGCCGAACCGCAAGCAGTTCGGCGCCATGCTGCCTTACGTGGACCACCTGCCGCACACCCACCTGCCGGCGCAGAACCGCTTCTCCAAGGGCCAGCCCGAGCACGGCGCGCATCTGGCGGACGCGCTGGAATCCCTGGTCGCGCTGCATGGCGACACCATCGCGGCGGTGATGGTGGAGCCGCTGGCGGGCAGCACCGGCGTCCTCGTCCCGCCCGTCGGCTACCTGCAGAAGCTGCGCGAACTGTGCACCAAGCACGGCATCCTGCTGATCTTCGACGAGGTCATCACCGGCTTCGGCCGCATCGGCACGAATTTCGGCGCCGAGCGGCTGGGCGTGACGCCGGACATCATGACCATGGCGAAGGGCCTGACGAATGCCGCCGTGCCGATGGGCGCGGTCGCGACGACGAGCGCGGTGCATGACGCGATCGTCCATGGCAGCCCGTCAGGGATCGAGCTGTTCCACGGCTACACCTATTCCGGCCATCCGCTGGCGAGTGCCGCGGCCATCGCGACGCTCGAACTGCATCGTTCGGAAGACCTGCCCGGCCGCGCCAAGGCCATCGAGCCCTATTGGCAGGATGCCGCGCATGCGATGCGCGACGTGCCGGGCGTGGTGGATGTGCGCGAGATGGGCCTGATCGCCGGCATCGAGCTGGAGCCGCGCAAGGGCGCGCCAACGGCCCGCGCGCTGGATGTCTTCCGCTGGTGCTTCGACCAGGGCGTGCTGGTGCGCGTGACAGGCGACATCGTCGCGCTGTCGCCGCCGCTGATCATCGAAAACCACCACGTGGACCGCCTGTTCGGCACGCTGTCCGACGCCATCCGCGCGGTGCCGGCGTAGGGCAACGCCTCCCCGGGAGGGGAGGGAGAGGCATTTATTCCTTGATCGGCCAGGGCGGCCAATGCCACCCTGGCCTATGCGCGATCCCCTCCTCACCCTCCTCGAACCGCTCCCAGAGGGCCCGCCGGGCTTCCGGCCCCGGCGCTATGCCCGCCACCCTTGGGCGCCGATGACGGATGCCGAATGGGCGCTGATCGAACCGCTGGTCACGCCCATCCTGGCCCCGCGCCGCGGCCGCCCGGCCGAGAACCCCCGCCGGAGCTGGGACGCGATCTTCTGGGTCGCCTGTTCCTCCGGCCCCTGGCGCAGCCTGCCGGAGCATCTGGGCAAACCCGATACCGCCCACCGCACGCTCCGCCGCGCCGCCCGCGCCGGGGTGCTGGGCCGCTTGCTGCTCGGCCTGTCCGACCGCCCCGAGATCCGCCGCGTGCTGGACCCGCTGGGCTGGCGCATCGCCCGCGCCTGGCGCCGCGCCACGCGGCTGCTCAACATCGGCCAGCTGCTCTTCGCCAAGCATCTCGGCCTGCTGGACGCCCTGCCCTGCCCGCCAGACCGCCTGCCCCGGCCCTTTTTGTCCGAAACGCTGCTCGAACGTGCGCGCATCCTGGTCCGCTGGCCCGGCAACCGCGCTTTGCTGCGCCATTGTCTCGACCTGCACCGCCTCATGGCCGGCGACCGAAGGTGCTGGCGGCTGACCGATTGATCCCCGCGGGGTGGAAGCAGCCCGCCCTTCCCATATAACGGCCGCCGACAGACAGACCGGAACGCATCGCCATGTCCGACCCCAGCAGCACCGCCCCCGCCGACCAGGTGCCCGTCACCGTGCTGACCGGCTACCTCGGCGCCGGCAAGACCACGCTGCTCAACCGCATCCTGTCCGAGAATCACGGCCGGAAGTTCGCCGTGGTGATCAACGAATTCGGTGAGCTGGGCGTGGACAACGACCTCGTCGTGGATGCGGACGAGGAAGTGTTCGAGATGAACAATGGCTGCATCTGCTGCACCGTTCGCGGTGACCTGATCCGCATCATCGGCGGGCTGATGAAGCGCAAGGGCCGCTTCGACGGGATCATCGTCGAGACGACCGGGCTGGCCGACCCCGCCCCCGTCGCGCAGACCTTCTTCGTGGATGAGGATGTGAAGCGCGCGACGCGGCTCGATGCCATCGTCACCGTGGTGGATGCGAAGCACCTGCCCGCGCGGCTCAAGGACAGCGCCGAGGCGCAGGAACAGGTCGCCTTCGCCGACATCCTCGTGCTCAACAAGATGGACCTGGTGACGGAAGCCGAGGCCGCTGAGGTCGAGCGGATGATCAAGGCCATCAACCCCTATGCCGAGATCCGCCGCGCGACGAAGTCCGACGTGCCGCTCGACGCCGTGATCGGCCGCGACGCCTTCAACCTCGCCCGCATCCTGGAGAAGGAGCCGGACTTCCTCTCCGGCGAGGATCACCACGAACACGACAGCGAGGTGAACAGCGTCAGCTTCGAAGTGTCGCGCCCGATCGACGCGGAGAAGTTCAACGTCTGGATCAACCAGTTGCTGCAGTCGAAGGGCCAGGACCTGCTGCGCACCAAGGGCATCCTGCATTATGCCGGCGACAACCGCCGCTTCGCCTTCCAGGCCGTGCACATGATCGCCGATGGCGACTACATCGGCGATGTGAAGGAGGGCGATCCGCGCAAGTCGAAGATCGTCTTCATCGGCCGCGACCTGAACCGCCCGCAGCTGCGGCGCGGGTTTGAGAGCTGCCAGGTGGAAGGCTGATGCGCGTGCTGCGTCCCTTCTCCCTCCCCCGCCTGCGGGGGGCCGCGGCGTTGCCGCGGCGCCGCAGGCTGGTCGGGGTGGGGGTGCGTTGTTCAGCGCGCCCTGATCCTCGCACCCCCATGCCAGCCTGCGTGTTGCCGGCTGAAGCCGGCCACTCCGGCCTTGCGGCAGTGCCGCAAGCCCCCGCGGGCGGGGGAGGGAAGCGCATGACCAGCCAAGGACCGCTCCACCATGGCTGACGTCTCCGAAGCCGACTTCCTCCTCGCCCAGCGCGGCCGCGCTGCCGATCTCGGCGCCTGGGTGATCGGCGCTGTCTTCGACGCCGCCAACCGCCTCGCCTTCGCGGTGACGGACGGCACGCTGCATCGCGCCGGCATGGAGGGCGATTGGGCCAGCACCACCGCGCATGACGGCGCGATCCTCTCCGCCTGCGCGGATATGAAGGATGGCTGGCTGACGGGCGGCGATGACGGGTTGCTGATGCGCATCGCGCCCGACGGCACGGCGACGAAGATCGCCGACTACAAGGGCAAATGGGTGGACCACGTCGCCGCCAGCGATGCCGGCGTGCGTGCGGCCGCGGTCGGCAAGGCGCTGCATGTCCTCGGCCCGGGCGGGCCGCTCAAGACGCTGACGCATCCGTCTTCGGTCGGTGGCATCGCCTTCGACGGCAAGGGCAAGCGGATCGCGGCCAGCCACTACAATGGCGCCTCGCTCTGGTTCGTCGCCGCGAAGGAAGACAAGCCGCGCGTGCTGGAATGGAAGGGCAGTCATCACGGCATCGCCTTCTCACCCGATGGCACGCATGTCGTCACCGCGATGCAGGAACCCTCCCTGCATGGCTGGCGGCTGACGGATGGCCAGCACATGCGCATGTCCGGCTATCCCGGGAAAACGCGCAGCCTCTCCTTCACCGCGAAGGGCCGCTGGCTGGCGACAAGCGGCGCGGAATCCGTCGTGCTCTGGCCCTTCTTCGGCGGCGGCCCGATGGGCAAGGCGCCGACCGAGATCGCCGGCGGCGATGACGTGCTGTGCAGCGCCGTCGCCTGCCATCCGCAGCATGAGGTGGTGGCCGCCGGCTTCGGCGACGGGCTGGTGCTGATCGCGGAAATCGCCTCGGGCAAGATCGTCCCCGTCGCCCCGCCTTCGGGCAGCGCCGTCTCGGCGCTGGCCTGGAGCCCGAATGGCGCGCTGCTGGCCTTTGGCACCGAGGGCGGTCGCGCGGGCCTTATTGATCTCGCGCGGCGATAGGAATGCAGCCGATGGATATGCCGATCCTCAACGCCCACGGCATGCGCATGCCGCGCATCGGCCTCGGCACCTGGCCGATGAAGGGCGCCGAATGCCAGGCGGCGGTCGAAAGCGCGCTCGGGCTCGGCTACCGCCACGTGGACACGGCCGAGATGTATGGCAACGAGGATGCGGTGGGCGCCGGCATCGCGGCCGCCGGCCTGCCGCGCGCCGATGTCTTCCTCACCACCAAGATCTGGTGGGACAAGCCCAAGGGTGCGGCGATCCGCCAGGCCTTCGATGCCTCCCTCGCGCGGCTGGCGACGCCTTATGTGGACCTGCTGCTGATCCATTGGCCGAGCCCCGATCTCGACCTGCCGGATGCGCTGCGCGCGCTGGCGGCGATCCGTGCGGAAGGGCGCGCGAAGGCGATCGGCGTGTCGAATTTTCCACCGCGCCTGTTGCAGCGCGCGATCGCGGAAGGCGTGGAGCTCGCCTGCCTGCAGGTCGAATGCCACCTGCTGCTCGACCAGTCGAAGCTTCTGGGCATCACCCGCGCGGCGGGCATGGCGCTGACCGCCTATTCGCCGCTGGCGAAGGGCGAGAACCTCGACCTGCCGGCGGTGCGCCAGGTGGCGGCGAAGCATGGCGCGACGCTGGCGCAGGTCGCACTCGCCTGGCTGCTGGCGCAGGAGGGTGTGGCGATGGTGCCGAAGGCCGCCTCCCCCGCGCGGCAGAAGGAAAATCTGGGCGCGCTGGCGCTCCGGCTCGATGCCGCCGACCTCGCCGCGCTGGCGGCACTGCCGAAGGATCGCCGCTTCGTGAACCCGTCCTTCGCGCCGGACTGGGCCGGGGGCTGATCCTTCCAGCGGAACCTTGCCTCGCCTGCCCGCCTATTGGGTCGGCGAGGAAAGGGGAATGCGATGTCCGGCGCGCCCGAGGACGAGGTGGATCTCGGCATCAGCCTCGAGGCAGTGGCGACGATCGTGGATCACGCCCGCGCCCTGCAGGGCAAGGAGGAGACCGACCCCGCCCAGGCCTCGGAGGATGAGGATAGCGAGGCAGCGCTGCTGCAGCAGACACCCGACGACATGACGGCAGGCGCACTCCGCGCCTTCATCGCCGATCTGAATGAGGATGAGCAGGCGAGCCTGATCGCGCTGACTTGGATCGGCCGCGGCGACCATGGCGCGGAGGACTGGGAGGAGGCGCGCGCACTCGCCGCCGAGCGCAATGAGGGGCGCGACGCGGCGGCGTATCTGCTGGCGATGGACAATCTCGGCGACCTGCTGGCCGAGGGCGTCGCCGCCTTCGGCCTGTCGATCGAGGATGTGGAACGGTAGGGCGTGACCTCCGCCGTTCACACAACGCTCAGCACCACCGCACCGGCCAGCGTCAGCGCGCGTGCGAGATCCGCCAGCAAACGCGGGCCGGCATAGCGTGCCGCGGCGCGCCAGACGCCCACCGCGACGAGGATGTTGTAGGGCACCGTCACCGCATGCCCGACGATCAGCGCCCAAGCAGTCTCGCGCTGCGTCAGCAGCAGCAGCGAGACGAAGGTGGCCAGCAGGTTGAGCGGCAGCCCGGCCAGCACCGCCCAGTGCCAAAAGGCGCGTGCGAGCGGCACCTCGCCGCGCCATAGCCGCAGGATGGCGCGCAGGATCAGGCGTGCTCCCAGGCGGTGCCGGCGCGTCCCGCGATCTCGCGGATCAGCTTGCGGCGCACCGCGGTGCCGAAGGTCTCGAAATCCTCCGCCGCGATGACGAAGGCACCAGGCCCGCCCACCACGCTGTCCCGGAAATACTGGTCGAGCGGCATGGGCGGCGGGCGGCCGAAGGTCGGGCGGTCGTTCAGGATCGGCAGGCCGTTGATCACGATGCCTTCGGCCACCGCACGATCGCGCGCGAGCTCGGCCGGCGGCCCGCTATTGTTCACCCCATCGCCCGAGACATCGATGACGCGGCGCGTCGCCTCGAAGGGGCATTCCGCCATGACGCGGCGGGCATGGTCGATCGCGCCCGAGATCGAGGTCCAGGAGAGCGAGCTGCGCGGCGCCTGCGCCAGCGTCGCGGCCCAGCCCTCCGCGTCGCGCGGACTGCCAATGCGCGTCCAGGGAATCACCAGGCGCTGGTACTCGATGCCCGCCCATTCGGTGTAGGCGATGGCCACCGCGCCCAGCATGCCGCCGCGGATCGCCTCCACCACGCGCGGATCGGCGACGGCGGCGCGGTAGCCTTCGCGCTGCAGCCGCGCCTCATCCTCGTCGATGGAGCGGCTGACATCCACCGCCAGCACCAGCGCGACATCCACCGGCTCCTCGGCGTGGGCGGCTCGGGTGGTGCCGGCCAGGGCGGCGGCCCCGGCGGCGATCAGGCTCCTGCGGCGCATGGCGAGGCTCCCGCCTTCAGCTGGACGGACAGGGAACCGCAACGCGGCCCTCCGGTTCAAGCGCCGCCTTCGCGGCGGGTGCGGGGGCGATGGCGGGCTGGCGCTGGCCCGCCGCGCACGGGCGTGCTAGCCCCCGCGGCGAGAAAGGCTGAGTGGATTTCCTAGATGTCGGACCAGGCTCCCCCCTCTTCCCCGATCCCGCCGGCGGGCGCGAATGGCCAGCCAGCCCCGCCGCTGCAGATGAACCTGCAATACACGCGCGACCTCTCCTTCGAGGTGCCCGGCGCGCCGGAGATCTTCGTCTCGCTCCGCGAGCAGCCGCGGGTGGACATCGCGCTCGACGTGCAGGCACGCCCGGTGCAGGGCCAGTCCAACGTTTATGAGGTTTCGCTGCAGGTCCGCGCCGATGCGAAGGCCGGCGAGACCGCCTGCTTCATCGCAGAGCTCGCCTATTGCGGTGTCTTCACCGTGAACGTTCCGCAGGAACATCTGGAGCCGGTGCTGCTGGTGGAATGCCCGCGGCTGCTCTTTCCCTTCGCGCGCAACATCCTGGCCGATGTGACCCGCGATGGCGGCTTCCCGCCGGTGATGCTGGCGCCGATCGACTTCGTCGCCCTGTGGCAGAGCCGCCGCCAGGCCGCCGCCGCGCCGGTGGCGGGCAACGCCTGAACCCGGCGGCCGCCCCGCTGGCGCCGCGCGGCTCTCGGCGCCGGGGGCGCGCATGACCTCGGCCCGACGCCCAACCCCACCACGTGGGGGCATGGGCCGGGCGCTGCGCGGCGCCCTGTCCCGCGATTGGCGGGGGGTGCTGACGCGCCACCTCAACGGCCCGGGCTTCTGGCGGGCGCTGGCGCTGGCCTTCGCGGCCGGCGCATCGGCCGCCCTTGCCCTCCCGCCGGTCCACCTGATCCCCATCCTGCTGCTGGCCCTGCCGGCGCTGCTGGTGATGGCCGCGGCCGCGCCGACGGCGCGCCGCGCCGCCTGGATCGGGCTGGCCTGGGGCTGGGGCTTCCATGTCGCCGGGCTGCACTGGCTGACGAATGCCATCCTGACCGAGGCGGAGCGGTATTGGTGGCTGGTGCCCATCGCGGTGCCGGCGCTCGCGCTGCCGCTTGGCGCCTTCACCATCCTGCCAGCGCTGGCGGTGCGGCTGGCCGCACCGGGCTGGCCGCGCATCCTGGCCTTCGCCGCGGCCTGGAGCCTGGCGGAGCTGCTGCGCGGGGTGCTGTTCACTGGCTTCCCCTGGAACCTACTCGGCACGGTCTGGGCCTTCGCCAGCCTGCCGGTGCAGGGCGCGGCCTGGATCGGGGTGCACGGGCTTGGGCTGGTCACCGCTACCCTGGCCTTGGCACCGCTGGCCGGGCGGCGCGGCTGGATCGCGGGGGCCGGCACGCTCGCGTTGTTCGCGGCCATCGGCCTCGTGCGGCTCTGGCCCACGGAGCCGGAGCCGCATCCCGTCGCGGTCGTGCTGGTGCAGGGCAATGTCGCGCAGGAGGTGAAGTGGCGCGAGGACGCGCGCTGGCCGATCTTCCGCCGCTACATCGAACAGACCGCCTTCGGCGTGCAGCTGGCGCAGGAACAGGCGCCCGGCAGCCGCGTGCTGGTCGTCTGGCCGGAGACCGCGAGCCCCTTCCTGCTGGCCAATGACGCCGAGGCCGCGCGGCAGGCCACGCTGCCGCTGCCGCCCGAAGGCGTGCTGCTGGCCGGCGCGGTCCGCGCCGAATTCGCGCCCGGGGGCAGCGTGCAGCGCGTCTGGAACAGCATGGTCGCGCTGAATGCGGCGGGCACGCTGCTGGATGCGGTGGACAAGACCCACCTTGTCCCCTTCGGCGAATACATGCCGCTGCGCGGCCTGCTGCCGGTGCGGCTGGTGCAGTCGCGGCTGGATTTCGACGCCGGGCCGGGTGTGCGCACCGTGGAGCTGCCCGGCCTGCCGGGCTTCGCCGGGCTGATCTGCTACGAGGTGATCTTCCCCGGCCGGGTCGCGCCCAGCCAGCGCCCGGGGTTCCTGGTGAACATCACCAACGACGCCTGGTTCGGCATCTCGGCCGGGCCCTGGCAGCATCTGGCGGCGGCGCGGCTCCGCGCGGTGGAGGAAGGGCTGCCGCTGCTGCGCGCGGCGCAGACCGGCATCTCGGCGGTGTTCGATGCGCGCGGGCGGACCGTCGCCAGCCTTGGCCTGGCAGAGACCGGGGTGGTGCTGGCGCCGCTGCCGCAGGCAGCCGCCGCGACGCCCTTCGCGCGGGCGGGGCTGGCCATCCCGATCCTGCTGCTGGCCGCGGCCAGCCTGCTGGCGGGCTGGGGGTCCCGGCGCCTTGGACAGGGCGGCGGCGCAGATCGTCGGTAGCCGTCTCGTCCGACGGGCGCGTTACACTCAGAGGTTGCGGATAAAAGCTGAAGATTTCTCAATTCCGTTGACAAAGCCTGAATGGCCGCTTAGCGATACATCACTGACAACCTAAGGTCGTTACCCAGAACGGAACGACCGGTGCGGCGACGGGCCGTTCCGGCTCTCACCCGCCCATCTGCAAGCTGTCAAGGGGATGCGGAGGCGTGGGGATGGCCAGTGACGACGTCGTGGAGCGGGCGGAGCGTGAGCACCGGCCGAGCCCCATTGACGTGCATGTCGGCGCTCGTGTGCGCCTGCGGCGCACCCTGCTCGGCATGAGCCAGGAAAAGCTGGGGGAGGCGCTCGGCCTCACCTTCCAGCAGGTCCAGAAATACGAGCGTGGGGTGAACCGGATCGGCGCCAGCCGCCTGTTCGACCTCTCCCGCGTGCTGGACGTGCCGATCGGCTTCTTCTTCGACGACATGCCGCCCGAGATGAGCGGGGACAAGCGCGCCCGCTTCACCGGCTTCCAGGAAACGCCTGAGAGCTTTGAGGACGATACGCTGCACCGGCGTGAGACGCTGGAGTTGGTGCGCGCCTATTACCGGATCACCGACCCCGCGGTGCGCAAGCGCTTCTTCGACCTGCTCAAGAGCGTCGCCCCGATCGAGTGATTCCGACGGCCTGTTGAACTGACCAGCGCGCGCCTATCGCAGCTGCGGGTTGTCGAAGCTTGGGTTGCGGTAGCGACGTAGCGCTGCCTGCAGCGCGTCGGCCAGCATCCGCTTCTCCTCCGGTGCCAGGAAGCGGCCGATCTCGGCGGTCCTGCCACGGGCACTGGCGGTCAGCACGGGCGCGGCGCCCGGCCGCTCCTCCAGCGTCACCTGCGCCCAATAGGGCTCAAGCTCGGCGCTTTCCTGCCGGCCGCGGCCATCGGCGCGGCGGATCACCAGCCGCCCCTCGGTCAGCAGCACGCTCTCGACCGCGGCGCGGCTCCAGCGCCGGTGCGCGGCCACCAGCCCGAGCACCACCGCGACTTCAAGCCCGAGGAAGCCCAGCACCGGCCAGGCGCCCATCAGCGTGAAGATGATGGCCGGCACGGCGGCCGCCACCGCGGCCAGCCCGCACAGCCAGCGCATGCCCCGCGCCGAGAGGCCCGCCGGCGGCTTGCTCACCGCCTCGAACAGAATGGTTTCGCCAGCCCCTGACATCGCCCACCAGTATGGGTTAGCTCTGGCAAAACGCCATGCCCCGCGCCACGTCACCCAAGCCCCCCCTGCATGGCAGCGCAACCGCCCCGCGGCGCGCGCGCGCCATGAACGCCGAGAAGGCCGCCGCCTTCCTTCGCGCGCTGGCCGTCGCCAACCCGGCGCCGGAGACGGAGCTGCTCTACCGCGACCCCTTCACCTTGCTGGTCGCGGTCGCGCTCTCCGCCCAGACCACGGATGCGGCGGTGAATAAATGCACCCCCGCCCTGTTCGACGCGGCGCCGACGCCGGCCGCGATGGCCGCACTCGGGGAAGCCGGGATCGGTCCCTTCATCCGCCGCATCGGCCTGTGGCAGGGCAAGGCGCGCAACGTCGCGGCGCTGGCGCGCATCCTGGTCGAACAGCATGGCGGGGAGGTGCCCGCAACGCGTGAGGCGCTGGAGGCGCTGCCCGGCGTCGGGCGCAAGACCGCCAATGTCGTGCTCAACATCGCCTTCGGGCAGGAGACGATGGCGGTGGACACGCACATCTTCCGCCTGGGCAACCGCACCGGCCTGGCGCCCGGCAAGACGACGCGCGCGGTGGAAGAAGGGCTGGTGCGCAAATGCCCGCCCGAGATGCTGCGGGATGCGCATCACTGGCTGATCCTGCATGGGCGCTACATCTGCAAGGCGCGCGCGCCGGAATGCTGGCGCTGCCCGGCCATCGCGCTGTGCAACTACCGCGACAAGGTGCTCGCGCCGCCGGCGCGGTGAGGTGAAAAAACCCCGGGCCTTCCGGCCCGGGGCGTAGTGCTCGCTACTGGAGATCAGGCGTCAGTTCTGGCCGCCCTTGCGCCCAGCCTCGCTTGGCTTCTCGGGGTTGTGGGCGGGGTTCTCCTTGCCCGGGGCCTGCCCGCCGGCGCGGCCGGCCTCGCCGGCCTTTTCGGGGGTGTGGGCGGGGTTCGCCGGGTTGGTCTCCTTGCCCTGATGCTGGCCGCCAGCGTGGCCGGCCTGGGAGGCCTTCTCGCGGTCCTTGGCGGGGTTGGCCGGGGGGCCTTTGCTGGGTCCTGTCATCTGCGTTTCCTTCCGTGTTGCGCCCCGCCGCACGCCAACTGCTGGGCGCGGTGCCTGGGGTCGGGGGCAGAACGCAGGCCCGCGCCCGGGGTGCGGCGCGTGGTGCCGAATTCATGCGATGCGGTGCGGTATCGCTCCGCCGCGGCACCGGTCCCGAGACCTTGGGACCCGTGGCCGAAACCGCCGCGCGCCATGCGGCGTTGCTCCCGTATCCAGGACGTCGAGGCGTTCCAGGGCAGCGGTCTCGGTGAGCCGCGCGGCAGCTTTTGCCATGCCCGCTCGCCGGCCCAGCCGATCGGAGGAGAGACGCATGAACGGGGCGCCGCCTTGTCCAGACCGGGGCCGCGACACGCGCCCGGTGCTGCTGGTTCTGTCGCATCTGCGCTGGGATTTCGTCTTCCAGCGTCCCCAGCACCTGATGACGCGCGCAGCCCGGGACTACGAGGTGGTCTTCTTCGAGGAACCGCAGGAGGAGGACGGCGCCGCGCCGCGCCTTGAGCGGTTCGAGCGCGCCGGCGTGCAGGTGGCGCGCCCCGTGCTGCCGCGCGGCCTATCGCCGGAGGTGTCGGTCGCCAGGCAGCGCGCGCTGCTGGGCACACTGCTGGCTCCGCGCGCGGCGCTGAAGCTGGCGATGTGGTTCTACTCGCCGATGTTCATGCCCGTCGCCGGCCAGCTGCCGGCGGATGCGGTGGTCTATGACTGCATGGACGAGCTTTCGGCGTTTCGTGGCGCACCGCCGGCGATGCTGGAGATGGAGCGCCGCCTGCTGGCGCGCGCGGACCTGGTCTTCACCGGCGGGCGCAGCCTGTACGAGGCGAAGCGCGGCCGGCATCCCGCGGTGCATCTGTTTCCCTCCTCGATCGATGCGCGGCATTTCGGGCGGGCGCGGCATGGCCTGCCGGAACCCGCGGCACTCGCGCCGCTGCCGCATCCGCGCATCGGCTTCTTCGGCGTGGTGGATGAGCGGATGGACCTTGGTCTGGTCGCGGCCTTCGCCGCGCTGCGCCCGGACTGGTCCTTCTGCATGATCGGGCCGGTGGCCAAGATCGACCCGGCGTCATTGCCGCGGGCGGCGAACATCCATTGGCTCGGGCCCCGCGACTATCGCGATCTGCCGGCGCATCTCGCGCATTTCGATCTCGGTTTCATGCCCTTCGCGCTGAACGAGAGCACGCGCTTCATCAGCCCCACCAAGACGCCCGAATTCCTGGCCGCCGGGCTGCCGGTGGTCTCGACGCCAGTGACCGATGTGGTGCGCGATTACGGCACCCAAGGCCTGGTCGAGATCGCGCAGGACGCGGCGGAGATGGCGGCCAAGGCGGACCAGCTGCTGCAGCGTCCGCGCGGCCCCTGGCTTGCGCGCGTGGATGCGCGGCTGGCGGCGCAGTCCTGGGACCGCAGCTGGGCGCAGATGGACGCGCTGCTGCGCGCCGCCATGGCGCCCGCGCAGGCCGGCGTTGCGCGCGTGGCGGCGGGTGCCGCGCATGTTTGACTGGCTGATTGTCGGTGCCGGTTTCGCGGGATCGGTGCTGGCCGAGCGCCTCGCCGCCGAGCGTGGCGACCGCGTGCTGGTGGTGGATCGGCGCGATCACATCGCCGGCAACGCCTTCGACCACACCGATGCGGCGGGCGTGCTGATCCATCGCTACGGCCCGCACATCTTCCACACCAATAGCGAGCAGGTCTTCGCCTATCTCTCCCGCTTCACCGCCTGGCGCCCCTATGAGCATCGCGTGCTGGCGGAGGTGATAAGCCCTGTTACCGGCGCTGCGATGCAGGTGCCGATCCCGATCAACCTCGACACCATCAACCGGCTCTATGGTCTGTCGCTGACCGAGGCGGAGGTGGAGGCCTGGTTGGCCGCGCGCGCGGAGCCTGTCGCGCAGATCCGCACGAGCGAGGATGTCGTCGTCGCCACCGTCGGGCGCGAGCTGTATGAGCTGTTCTTCCGCGGCTACACGCGCAAGCAATGGGCGCTTGACCCCAGCGAACTCGACAAATCGGTGACCGCGCGCGTGCCGACGCGGACGAACCGTGACGACCGCTATTTTGCCGACCGCTTTCAGGCGATGCCGCGCGATGGCTACACCGCGATGTTCGGCCGCATGCTGGACCATCCGAACATCACCCTGCGCACGGGTGTGGAGTTCGCGGATGCGCGCCAGCGCAGCCCGTTCCGCCGCCTGATCTGGACCGGGCCGGTGGATGAGTATTTCGGTTTTCGCTTCGGCAAGCTGCCCTATCGCAGCCTGCGTTTTCGGCACGCAACGCTGGACCGGGAATGGGCGCTGCCCACGGGAACAGTGAATCACCCGGCCGAGGCGACGCCCTTCACGCGCGTGTCCGAATACAAATGGATGACCGGCCAGTCGCATCCAAAGACCAGCGTGACCTACGAATACCCGAGCGCGGAGGGCGATCCCTACTACCCGATCCCGCGCCCCGAGAACGCCGCGCTCTACAAGCGCTACGAGGCATTGGCGGATGCCGAGCCTGACACCTGGTTCGTCGGCCGGCTCGCGACCTATCGCTACTACAACATGGACCAGGTGGTCGCTCAGGCGCTGGCCACGTTTGCGCGCATCCAGGCGCAGGTGCCGCGTGGGGCGGCGCGCCGGGCCGGGACGGTCGGGTGAGACCGGGAGGGGCGCTGCCCCTCCCGGACCCTCCCTGCCAAGGGGCCGTGGCCCCTTGGAACCCATGAGTTATGGGGCGGAGAGGGAGG
>JBIKSZ010000084.1:0-14301 GCA_044348345.1 Roseomonas sp.
CGGGGCGTGATATCGAACCACACGGCGCAGAGCGCGATCCAGAGGATCAGCGCGATCCAGATACCCCAGCGCAGCGCGCGCTTGCGGAAGGGCTCGACAAAGGCCAGCGGGACGCGCGCGCGGGCCAGCGCGATTTGTTCGGGTGTCATGCCAGGGGTCGTGCGGGGCGTCATGCGCGGCCCCCCTCGGTCAGGCGTTTGCGCAGGCGTTCGGACACCAGGTCGATCAGCGTTACCGTGACGATGATCAGCACGACGATGGCGCTGATCTCCTCATAGTAGTTCTGCGCAATGACGGCGTAGAGTTCCTGCCCGATCCCGCCTGCGCCAACGAAGCCGATGACGCTGGCGCCGCGGACATTGATCTCGAAGCGCAGGATCGCGTAGCTCAGGAAGTTCGGCAGCACCTGGGGCAGCACGCCGAAGCGCATCTGCTGCACCCAATTGCCGCCGGCGCATTTCACGCCATCCGCCGCGCCGAGATCGGTGTTCTCGATCACTTCGGCGAAAAGCTTGCCGAGCGCGCCGACGCTGTGGATCAGGATCGCGAGGATGCCGGCCAGCGGGCCGATGCCGAAGGCCCAGACGAAGATCAGCGCATAGACGATCTCCGGCACCGTGCGGCAGGCTTCCAGAAAGCGACGCACGGAAGCCGATAGCCAGGGCGCGACGCCGCTGTTGCGCGCCGAGAGGAAGGCGAGCGCGAAGGCGAGCAGCGCGCCGAACAGCGTGGCGAAGGCGGCGATATTCGCCGTCTCCAGCAGCAGCAACGACCAGCTATCGAGCCGGTAGAACCAATAGGCGAGGGAGCCTTCCTGCTGCGGGCTGGCCAACAGGTGCCGCCATTCGAGATGCGGTACGGTCTGCGCCAGGTACTCGCCGAAGCGGGGAATGCCGTCCACGAGCCGCGCCGGGCTGACCTCGCTGAACCAGGCGGAGACCAGCAGGGCCAGGACCAGCAGACCGCCATAGAGCAGCGTGGCGCGCCGGCGCTGGGCCAGCAGCTCCGCCCGTCGTCGCTCGAAGGCGATAATGGCCGGGGAGGCGGATATCGCGGTGGCCGACATCAGGCGTGCGCTGCCGCGGCTGCGGGGTGCTCGTTGAATTCGTGCTCGGCGACGCCGTAGATCTCTCGCACGCGGTCCGCGGTGAGCTCGGCGGGCGGGCCGTCGAACATCACGCGGCCGGCCTGCATGGCAACGATCCGGTCGCAATAGGCCCGCGCGGTGTCGAGGTGGTGAAGGTTGGTCAGGACGGTGATCCCGTCCTCCCGGTTCACCTGGCGCAGCGCGTCCATCACGGTCTTGGCGTTGCGCGGATCGAGCGAGGCGATGGGCTCGTCCGCCAGGATCAGCCGCGGCTCCTGCAGCAGGGCGCGGCAGATCGCCACGCGCTGCTGCTGCCCGCCGGATAGCGTGTCGGCGCGCTGCAAGGCGGTGTCGGCCAGGTCGAAGCGGTCCAGCGCGGCGACGGCCATCGCGCGCTCCTCCACGGTGAAGAGCCTGAGCAGCGAGGTCAGCGTGCCCATCAGCCCGGGCCGATGGTTCAGGCGCCCGATCAGCACATTCGTCAGCACGTCCAGGCGCTGCACCAGGTTGAATTGCTGGAAGATCATCGCGCAGTCGGTGCGCCAGCGACGGAGCGCCGCGCCCTTCAGCGCGGTAACATCCTGGCCGCCATAGAGGATCTGTCCCGCGGAGGGTTCGGTCAGGCGGTTCACCATCCGCAGCAGCGTGGATTTGCCCGCACCGGACCGCCCGATGATGCCGACCATCTGCCCGTCGGGGATGGCGAGGCTCACCCCGTCCACCGCGGTTACGGCGCCGAAGCTTCGCGTCAGGCCCCGAAACTCCAGCATGCCGGCCGTCCTTCCCTGGCGCCGCCCTGGGCCGGCGGCGCGTCATTCAATCGTTCACTTCTACGCAGCGAATGCGCCGTCTGACATCCCGCCCGGCTTGCGGCTTTCGCGATCGGTGCGATCCTGGCCGCCTGTCCCTGACCCGCGGATGGCGGCCAGTGCTGCGGCCATCGCCCAAGAAGGTGCCTGCCCATGATCGCCGATCTCCGGATCTACACGACGCTGCCGAACCGGCTGGCCGAATTCGTCGCGCTCTATGAGGAGAAGGCCTGGCCGTTGCAGCTGAAGTATCTGGAGAATTGCCTGGGCTGGTACACGACGGTGGAAGGGGCGCTGAACACGGTCGTCCATCTCTGGGGTTATGCCGACCAGGGCGACCGGGAGCGGCGGCGGGCAGCCATGGCGGCCGATCCGGCCTGGGGCGCCTATCTGCAGGAAGCCGGCGCCCGCGGGATGCTCATCAAGATGGAGAACCGGATCATCCGGCCGACCGGCTTCTTCGAGGCGTTCCAGGCAGCGCGCCGGAGCTGACACCCTTGCGTCGAGCCTTGCTCGGCGCCTAGGCCTCGCGTATGTTATGGTATAACGTTTCTGAGGCCTGACATGCGCCGTCGCCATCTTCTGCGGCTTGCCCCGGCCCTGCTCCTGCCGGTCATCGTCCCGGGGGCCGGGCGCGCCCAAGGGCGTGCAGATGGGCCGCTCCGGGTCGTCGCGTCCTTCTCGATCCTCGGGGACATGACGCGCCAGATCGCGGGCGATCGGGTGGCGCTGCGCACCGTGGCGGGCCCGAATGTGGACGCGCACACTTTCCAGCCCCGTCCTTCGGATGCAGAGGCGCTGCGGGGTGCGGGGCTGACGGTGCGCAATGGCCTCGGCTTCGATTCCTGGTTCGACCGCATGCTGCGCTCGGCGAACTGGCGCGGCACGACCGTGACCGCGACCGAGGGCATCACGCCGCTCCGCATGGCGGCCCATTCACATGGCCATGGCCACAGCCATGGCGGGGCCGGCCAGCAGCAGGGCGGCCAGCCGCGCACCGTGCCCGACCCGCATGCCTGGCAGGATCTGCGCCTTGGCATCCGCTATGTGCGGACCATCGGCGCCGCGCTGGCGGCCGCCGATGCCGCCAACGCCGCCGCCTATGCCGAGGCCGTGGAGGCCTATGCCGCGCGGCTCACGGCGCTCGACGCATGGGTGCGCGCGGAGATCGCCACCGTGCCGGAGGCGCGGCGCAAGGTGGTCACCAGTCATGATGCCTTCGGCTATTTCGGCGCGGCCTATGGCATCCGCTTCCTGGCCCCGCAGGGTGTCTCCACCGAAGCCGAGCCGAGTGCCGCGGAAGTGGGCCGGCTGATCCGCCAGATCCGCAATGAGGGGATCACCGCCGTCTTCATGGAGAATATGGGCAACGCCGCCACCCTGCAGCGCCTGGCGCAGGAGGCGGGCGTGCGCGTGCGCGGCCGGCTCTATGCCGATGCGCTCTCGGCCCCCGACGGTGCGGCCGCGACCTATGAGGCGATGTTCCGCCACAATGTCGGGCTGCTGGTGCCCGCGATGCGGGGCGAGGCGGCCTGAGGCGCCGATGGGCCTGCTGGCGCCGACTGATGGTGTTGCGCACCGCGCTGGGCTAACGCGTGGGGCATGTCCCGAAGCTGGATGGTCCTGGGCGCCCTGCTCGGGCTGATATCGGTGGCGATGGCCGCCTATGCCTCGCACGGCTTGCCGCCCGAGCGCGCGACGCTTGCCATGACGGGCGCGCAGCTCGGCGCCTGGCATGCGCTCGCGCTGCTCTTCGCCGGGCTGCTGGCGGAGCGGCGGCGCGGGCCCCTGCCGCATCTGGCGGCTGGCTGCTTCGCGCTGGGCGCGCTGGCCTTCTGTGTCGGCGTCTGGCTGCGGGCGCTGGCTGACACTTCGCTCGGCCCGATCACGCCGGCGGGCGGGATGGTGCTGCTGCTGGGCTGGGTGCTGCTGGCCGGCGGCGCGCTGGCGCGCGACCGATGATCGCCAGCGCCTATCTTGCTGCCGAAGGCTTCGAGCCTGATCTCGCGGAGGAATTGCGCCGCGCCGGCGTGCGCATCGCGGCCTGGCATGGGCGGCTGGCGCTGTCGCCCAACCCGCCGCGCGCCACGGCCTGGGCGCTCGACACCTGGACCGCCCCGCGCGAGATCGAAGCTCCCTCAGTGAAGGCGGCGGCCGATGCGCTGCGTGCCATCCAGCGCAACTGGGCCTGCTATGCCGCCGCGCATCACCGCCGCAGCGCGCTGATCACCGAACGCCTGCCGCCGGTGAAGGCGCGGCCCCTGGCCTTTCCCGCGCCCGCGCCGCAGGGGCATCTGGGTGCCTGGACCTTGCTGGCGCCCGACCGCCTGCTGGCCGCGCCCACCAAGACCAGCCCCTTCGTGAATGGCGAGGTCGCCTTCGTCGAGGACAAGGAAGGCCCGCCGTCCCGCGCCTATCTCAAGCTGTGGGAGGCGCTGACGCGCCTTGGGCGGTATCCGGGGCCGGGCGAGACCTGCCTTGATCTTGGCGCGTCGCCGGGCGGCTGGACTTGGGCCTTGGCGCAGCTCGGCGCGCGGGTGATCGCGGTGGACAAGGCGCCGCTCGAGCCGCGGGTGGTGGCGATGCCAGGCGTGTCCGTGCGGCAGGAAAGCGCCTTCGGCCTCGACCCGAAGAGCCTGCCGCCGGTGGACTGGCTGTTCAGCGATGTCATCTGCTACCCGGCGCGGCTGCTGGCGCTGGTGCAGCGCTGGATTGCGGCGGAGGCCGCGCGCAACCTGGTCTGCACCATCAAGTTCCAGGGCGCGACCGACCACGAAGTGGCGGCCGGCTTCGCCGCCATTCCCGGCGCCGTGCTGTTCCACAGCGCCCAGAACAAGCACGAACTGACCTTTGCCCGCTTGGCGCCGTGACTTATATCGCGCCCGAAGGCTTCGCCTTCGTGCCCCTCAGACGCCGGGCGGGCCGCATCCGCGGCCCTTGGCTTCGCGGCACAGGCCGCGGCGCGCATTCGCGCGCTCGGCCCTTCGGGCCGCAGGTCTGAACCTCGCGTGTTGGGCATGGCGACCAGGGCAGCGCCCGCCTGGCGGAATGGTAGACGCAGCGGACTTAAAATCCGCAATCCGTAAGGGTGTGCCGGTTCGAGTCCGGCGGCGGGCATCCTGGTTTCAGCGCTTCCCGACGAGGCGATCCAGCAGCTTCAGCGCCATCGGCCGTCGCGGCAGGTCGAACAGGCGCGACAGGCTCCAGCCGCCATGCCGCACGCGGGCGCGCATGTCGGAGAAGGCGAGGAACCCCGCCCGCCCGTGATAGCGCCCTTGGCCGGAGGCACCGACGCCGCCGAAGCCAATCGAGGGAAAGGCCGCATATTCCACCGCGCGCCCGGTGACGATCGCGCCGGAGCGCGTCGCGGCGGCCACCGCGTCTTCCTCCGCCGTGCTGGCGCCGAACAGGTAGATCGCCAGCGGTGGCGTGCGCGCGGTGATCCAGCCGATGGCCGCGGCGAGGTCGGGCAACGTCTCGACCGCCAGCACGGGGCCGAAGATCTCCTCGCGCCCCAGCGCGGCATCGGCCGGCGCTTCTGCCAGCGTCAGCGCACGACGGCGGCCTTCGGCATCCGGCGCCAGCGGCGTGAGCTGCGCATCGCGCGTCAACGCATCAAGCCGCGCGGCCTGCGCGTCGGAGGCGATGGCGCCTTCCGGCAGCGCGATGCCGCTGGCGCGGCAGGCGGCGGCGAAATCGGCCACGCTGTGCCCGACCAGCAGCACCGTGTCGGGCGCGATGCAGGTCTGCCCGGCATTGACCGCCTTGGCGGCGAGGATGTTGCGCGCCGCCTCCGCCAGATTGGCGCCGGGCAGCACCACGGCCGGGCATTTGCCGCCGAGTTCCAGCGTCACCGGCACCAGGTTGCGCGCGGCGGCCTCGGCGACCTTGCGGCCGGTCGCGGTGCCGCCGGTGAAGACCAGATGATCCCAGGGCTGCGCTGCAAAGGACGCAGCGACTGTGGCGTCGCCTTCGACGCAGGCGGCCATGTCGGGGCCGAGCGCGTCCTGCAGCACCGTGCCGATCAGCGCGGCGGTGCGCGGCACGAGCTCCGACGGTTTCACCGCAACGCGGTTGCCCGCGGCGATCGCATCCACGACCGGCCAGAGGGCGAGCTGCACCGGATAGTTCCAGGGCGCGATGATGCCGATGATGCCCTTCGGCACCGGCTCCTCCCGCGCGCTGGTGGGCCAGAAGGGATAGGGCACATAGGCCCGCCGTGGCCGCGCCCAGCGCGTGAGGTTGCGGCGCGAATAGCGCGCGGCATCGGCAACGACGAGCACATCTGCGAGCAGCGTGTCGAGCCGCGAGCGCCCGCCGTAATCGGCATCGAGCGCCGCCGCGAAATCCTCGGCGCGGGCGAGGAGCGTGTCGGCCAGCCGGGCGAGCATCGCGCGGCGTGCCGCGATGTCGGGACGGCCATGGCGCGCTTCAGCGGCGCGCAGCCGGGCAAGTGCTGCTGCCGGTGTCATCAGGTCTCCGCAGGAACGGGGGCGCTGAGCAGCGCGGCGGCGGCGGCCTCGCCGGAGCGGATCGCGGCCTCGATCGTCGCGGGCAGCTCCGGCAGGGTCCAGTCGCCAGCGATGGCGAGGTTCGCGAGCGGCCGGCGCGGCGGGCAGGGGCGGGTGCCCGCGGCATGACGCGGCGTCGCGCGGCGTTCGCGCACGGCGCGGGCTGGCGGCGGCGCGGCGGGCCATTCGCCGGGCAGGTTGAAGCGCAGCGCGGCCTCACGCACCTCCGGCCAGATGCGGGCCGTTGCCTCTTCCTCCGACAGGCCGACGGCGTCGTCGGCGGCGCTGACCGTCACGGAGACGCCGCCCGGCCGCACCAGCACCCATTGGGAGAGCCCGCCGAGCAGCCCGAGGAAGCGCACTGGCCCTTCGGTAGCATGGGCGAAATGCAGGTTCAGGATCGGCGCGTGAAGTTGCGGCGCGGGCAGTTGCGGCAGCAGCCGCGCGGCTTCCCAGGGCGGCACGGCGAGCAGCACCGCTTCCTCGGGCGGGAGGGTCACGTTTTCGTCGCCGAAATCGAGGCTCGTGACGCGCTCGCCCTGCCGCGTCAGGCCGCGCAGCCGCGCGCCGGCGCGCAGCGTGGCGCCATGGCAGCCGAGCGTTGCCACCGCCGGCGCCACCAGATCGGGGCCGAGCCCGCGCGCGGCTACGAAAAGCCGCGCAGCGCCCGGCACGCCAAGGCGGCGCAGCACCGCGCCGAGCAATTGCGATGACGCCTCGGAAACGGGCGTGTTCAGCGCCGCGACGGTGAGTGGTTCGACGAGTGCGCGCAGCAGCACCGGATGCGCCGAAAGGGCCTCGGCCACGCTGCGGTCGGCGCCAGGCAAGGCAAGGCGCGCCAGCGCGAAGAGGCCGCCCCAGCTCAGCCCGGCCGGGCGCCGCGCCTGATCCAGCCAGCCGAGCGGCGAGAGGGCGACGCGCCGCGCCGAATGGTCGGCGAGGTCGAGCACGGGCAGGCCGCGCGGCTCCGGCTCCACCCAGGCCTCGCGCGCGCCGATGGCCGAGAGGAAGCGCAGTGCGACGCGGTTGGCGCCGAGCAGCGCATGCGTGCCGTTGTCGGTGCCGTCGGGCAAAGCGCGTGCGCGCCCGCCCGGCGCTGGCGTCGCCTCATAGACGATCACGCGGTGCCCCGCGCGCGCCAGAACCAGCGCCCCGGCGAGGCCCGCCAGCCCGGCGCCGATCACATGGAAGGTCATGCCGGCGCCAGGGCGAGCAGGGCCATGCGGAGCCGTTCGCCTTTCGTCAGCCGCGCGCGTGTGCGTGGCGCGTCGAAGCCGGTGGCAAGCATGCGATCCAGCAGGCGGCGATAGCCCCACATCATCACGCGCGCGGGTTTCAGCGCGCGGGTATCGAAGTGTGCAAGCTCGGCCTCGGCCCGCGCGAAGCCGGCCTCGGCCTGCTGCGCGAGTCCGGCGCAGCAGGCGGCAAAGCCGGGATGGGCGACGATCGCCGCGGCGTCGTCGGTGGCGACGCCATGCCGATCGAGCAGGCTGCGCGGGACATAGACGCGATCGAGCGCGGCATCTTCCTCCGCGTCGCGCAGGATGTTCACCAGCTGGAAGGTGCGACCGAGGGCGAGGCCGAAGCCCTCAGCCTCCGGCGCGCCGAAGATGCGCACCGCCATCGCCCCGACGCTGCCCGCGACGCGGCGGCAATAGAGATCGAGCGCGGCTTCGTCCGGCACGCGCACGCGAAGCTCCGCGTCGGTCTCCATACCGGCAACCATCTCGACGCATTCGCGCGGCGGCAGCGCATAGGCCTGCGCGGCCCAGGCGAGCTCTGCCGACAGCGCGCAATCCGGTGTGGCGAGCTTGGCGCGCCACTGCGCCAGCAGGCGACGCTTTTCTTCGACCGGCATGGCGGCATCGGCGATGTCGTCCACGGCGCGGCAGAAGCCATAGACGGCAAACAGCGCCCGGCGCCGTTCCCCCTTCAGCACCGCCATGCCGCGCGCGAAGGAGGACCGCGCGCGCGCGACGCGCCCGCGCACCACGGCGGTATCCGATGGCGGCGGCAGGACGAGCCCCGCGAAGGCAGCCGCGAAATCCGCGCGCGTGAGCGCTACGCGGCTCGCGACGGGATCAGCCGCGCGCAGCCGCGCCAGCAATCGCCAAGCCAGCGCAAGCGTGACCGCCGCCTGCCGCCGCAGGCGCGAGCGCAGCAGCCGCGGCAATGGCGCGGCGACTTCGAGCGTTGCCTCCACACGGTCGAGCGCGGCGTCGAGCACCGCGCGGCGATGCGGATTTGCGGGCTGGAAGAAGGCGGCCTCGCCGCCGGTGAGCGCCAGCCAGGGCTCCGGCAGGTAGACGCGGTCGAGCTCCGCGCGGTCGGGCACCAGATCCTGCAGATGGTTCAGCACCTGCAGCGCGGTGCAGAGCGCGTCGGAGGCGCAGTGCGCGGCTGGATCCTCGCCATGCAGGCGCAGCAGCATGCGCCCCACGGGCTCAGCGGAGCGCGCGCAGTAATCCTCGAGCGCGGCCCAATCGGCGTAGCGGCGCTGCGTCGCATCCTGCCGGAAGGCCGAGAGCATCAGCCGCGCTTCCGCCGTGCCGACATCGGCCAGTGGCCCGTCCGGCGCATCCAGCTGGCGCTCCAGCGCATCCAGCCGGCGCAGCTTCTCCGCCGGCGTCAGCGCGGCGGCGTCAGCGATGTCGTCGGCGGTGCGGACGAAGCGGTAGAAGGCCAGCACCAGCGGGCGGGCGGCACGCGGCAGCAGCAGCGACGCGACGGGGAAATTTTCCGTGTCGTGGTCGCGGCTGGGCGGGCCGACCGCGATCGCCTGGCTGCCCTCCATGCGGACCTCAGGCGGCTCCGCCCTGATAGGCGCGGCCCTTCCAGCCTTCCCGCTTGCCCATCAGGCCGCGCACCAGCGCCGCCCATTGGATCGCGAGCGCGACGGCGACCGTCGCGGGATGCAGCGGGATGGTCCACCAGGGCTCCCGCGTGCGCAGCGTGACGGCGGTGCGGATGGCGAGCCCAAGCGCGATGCCGAGCACCGCCCAGGCTTCCGGCAGCAGCGCGATGGGCCAAAGGAAGGCGCCGGCGAGCATGGCCGTCCAGATCGGCAGGCCGACCGGCGTCGCCATGCCTTCGCGCGCATTCTTGATGAAGCCGCGCCAGCTGCTGGCGAAGCCGTCATACATCCGGCAGGTGGCGAGCGGCGCGCCTTCCACCACTTCTGTCCCATGCCCCGCCGCGCGCATGCGGCGAGCGAGCTGCAGCGCGTCGTGCAGCACGGTGCGGATTGCGGTGTGGCCGCCCACGGCCTCATAGGCCTGACGTTCCACCAGCATCAGCTGGCCGCAGGCCGCTGCCATTTCGGGGCGCTCCGTGAAGGCGCGGCCGCCGCCGGGGAGGTAGCAGTAGAGCAGGAAGTTGATCATCGGCACCGTCAGCGCCTCGCCCAGCGAGCCGATCAGCTGGCGCGGCACGCCGGTGACCATCGCGCTGGCGGTGCGCTGCGCATGGCCGGCCATGGCCGCCGCCGCGCCGGGCTCCAGCCGCACATCGGCGTCGATAAACAGGAAATGCGTGCCCTTCGCGGCCTCCGCCAGCCGCGCACAGGCATGCACCTTGCCGGTCCAGCCGGCCGGCAGCGCCGGGCAGGTCTCGAGCCGCACGCGCGCATCGCGTGCGGCATAGCTCTGCACGATGGCTGCCGTGCGGTCGGTTGAGCCGTCATCCATCACCACGATCTCGATCGCGACATCGCGCGAGGCCAGCGCCGCATCGAGGCAGGCGGCGATATGCGCTTCCTCGTTGCGGGCCGGGACCAGGATGGAGACCAGCGCGCCATCGCCAGGCCGGCCCTCGGCGCGCCGCACGAAGAACAGGTTGGCGACCACCATCGTTGCGGGGAAGGTCGCCAGGAACAGGGCGATCCAGGCCCAGGTGAAGTCGAGGTCCATCTGTCAGCCAGGCTCCCGCCTTGAGTCGTGCCGCGCGTCGAAGCGCTCGCCGCGGAGCGTGGCGCGCAGCCGGCGCCAGAGATCGTAGATTCCGCCCATGCCCTCGCGGCCGCGATGCAGCGTCTCGAAGCGCGCGGGGTCGCGTGCGATGGCGTCGTCCGCCAGGCGGTCCATGGTCGCGGCCAGCGCCTGCGACAGCACCTCGGATCGCGTCTCGCGGTCGAGCACCGCCAGGGTGCGGCCGTCGATCGGTTCGCCGAAGGCGCAGAGCATTTCCGCCTTGCGCTCGGTCCAGAACGGGTAGTCGAGCGCGAGCGGGATGAAGAGCGCGTCGGGTGCCATCTCCGGCAGACGCGTCATGCCGGGGGCGATCGGCACCGGACGCTCCCGCACGTCGGAGAAGCGGCCGGGCGCGTTCATCCACAGCATGCGGTCCGGCGCAGCGAGCACTTGTTCGGCGGTGCGCAGGAAGGCGACGGCGCCGCGCGGCGTGCCGGTCTCGATGCCGAAGACGCCGAGGCGCCGCATGAAGGCGTATTTGTCGAGCGAGGCCTTATCCATCGGCGTGAACATGCGCCGCTTGGGGAACAGCCCGACGGAGAGCAGCATGAAGGCGACGCCATCCCACCAACCCGGATGGTTGGCGAAGATAACGAGCGGGCGGTCGCCATAGTCGCGCGGCAGGCCCCACTGCGCGACGCGCGCCGCGCGCATGTGCTTGCCGAAGAAGCGCGAGAACATGAAGTGGAAGAACGCCATGCGCCGCGGGTCGTAGCGGCCCACCGGATCCTCCGGCGGCGCTTTCCCCTGCTTCGGCGCGATGGCGTTCACGGCACGGCTACTCGGCGGCCGGGGCCAGTTCTCGGTCGCGCCGGCCAGCCTCGCGCGCGCGGTCGTTCATGCCGCGACCGCCGCGGTCCTGGTCCATCGCATCCGCCGCGATCCAGCCGGACATCATCACCATCGGCATGCCAGGGCCCGGATGCGCCGCGCCGCCGCAGAGATAGAGGCCCTTCACGAACTTGCTGCGGTTGCCGGGCTTGAAGGCGCCCATGAAGCTGCCGTGGCTGGCCAGCCCATAGATCGCGCCGTCCAGCACCTTGTAGCGGTTGTGGATGTCCACCGGCGTGAGCTGGCTTTCCACCACGATCCGCTCCTCGATGTCCTCGAGGCCAGCCGTGCGCTTCAGCTTGTCGAGGATCTTCTGGCGGTACGCCGGGAACATCTTCGACCAGTCATGGTGCGGGCGCAGATGCGGCGTGTGCACCAGCACATACAGCGCCTCCCCGCCCGGGGGCGCCGTGGTGTCGTCGCTGCACGATGTCGCGGCGAGATAGGCGGTCGGGTCCGGCGCTGGCTCACCCCGCTTGTAGATCGCGTCGAACTCCTCCTCCGCATCGCGGGAGAAGACGAAGCAGTGATGCGCGAGGTGGTCGTAGCGCTTCTTGAGCCCGAGATAGAGCACGACGCCGCTGCAGGCCGGCTCGAAGCCCTTGCCGTCGTATTTCCGCGCGGGCTCGCCGCCGATCAGCTCGCGATAGGTGCGGATCGCATCCATGTTCGAGATGACGGCATCGCAGGCGATGGTCTCGCCCGAAGCGGTGACAACGCCCTTGATGGCGCCGTCGCGGACGTCGAAGCCCGTGACTTCCGTGTTCGGGCGGAGATCGGCGCCGAGGTCGCCCGCGAGCTTCGCCAGCGCTTCCGCGACCGCGCGCGTGCCACCGACCGGATACCACACGCCTTCATGCGCCTGCATGTCGGCGATCGAGGTCAGCACCGCCGGCGCGAGGTAGGGCGAGGAGCCGACATACTGGCAGTAATGGTCCAGCATCTGCGCCAGCCGCGCATCCGGCACATGGCCGCGGATCACCTTGGCGACGGTGCGGCCCATCTTCAGGCTGAGGACGTCCTTCAGCGTATCGGGGTTCAGGTTCGCCTTGAAATTCAGCGTGTCGCCGATGCCCTCGACCGACTTCCAGAAGAAGAAATTCTCCGAGACGCGGTGCAGGTTCTCGGCTTCCGCCTGCAGGCCCTTATAGCCCTGGCCCAAGCCGCGGCCCGGCGCGAAGCGGTCCATCTCGGCCGCCATGCGGTCCACATTCTCGAGCAGGTCGATCTGCGTCCCGTCCTCGAAGAAGCAGCGCCATTGCGGGTCGAGCCGGATCAGCGGCAGGTCCTGCGCCTGGTCGCGCCCGGCCTCGGCGAAGATGCGGCGCAGCACGCGCGGGACCGTCAGGATGGTTGGGCCCATGTCGAAGCGGAAGCTGCCCGAGCCGTCCGGCGCATCGAGATGCAGGACCGCCGCCTTGCCGCCGAGCCAGGGGTTCTTGTCGAGCACCGTCACCTTGTGCCCGCGCGCGGCGGCAACTGCCGCGGCCGCGAGACCCCCGAGGCCGGCACCGACCACCACGACCCGCTCAGCCATCAGCTCCACTCCCCTCTCCGGGATGACTCAGAATAGCATAAAGCCACGGGCCGCCACCGTCGCTGGGCGGGGCGGTCCGCGTTCGAAGGGCGCCTCGCCCTGGAAGTCCTCAGGCGTTCACCGGGGAGGCCGCGGCGAGATCACCCAAGGCCGCAGGCTGGCGCATGGCGTCGGTCAGGCCAAGATCCTTCGCCAGCAGGCCGGTGGTGATCCGGGCCCCCTCATAGATCACCGGCAGGCCGCTGCCCGGATGGGTGCCGCCGCCGACGAGATAGACGCCCTGCACGTCCCGGAACCGGTTGCCGGGGCGGAAATAGAGCATCTGCGGCAATTCGTGGGACAGGTTGAACGTCGCGCCGAAGCCGACCGCATACTCGCTTTCCCAGTCCTGCGGCGCGACGATCCGCTCGTAGCGGATATGCGGGCGGAGGTCGGGCAGGCCGAGCGCCTTGAGGCGGTCGAGCGCGATCTCGCGGTAGCGCGCGGCCTGGGCGGGCCAGTCCGACTGCTTCAGCAGGTTCGGCACCGGCACCAGGACATAAAGCGCGGTGTGGCCCTCGGGCGCCATGGTCGGGTCGGTCGCGCCGGCATGCTGCACATAGAGCGAGGGCACTTCGGGGATCGTGCCATCCTCGATCTGGGCGATGTTCTCCCGATAGCCTTCGCTCAGCAGCACTGTGTGGTGGGCGAGTTCGGGGAAGGTCCGGTCGAGGCCGAGATAGAGCATGAAGGTCGAGCAGGAATAGCGCGCCTTCTCGATCTTCGTGTCCGTCCAATCCTGCCGGAGCGCCGGCGGGATCAGCCGCGGCACGGCATGTGCGAAATCGGCATTCACCACGACCGCATCCGCGTCGTGCCGTCGGCCGCCGCTTTCGATGCCGCGGGCCCGCTTGCCCTCGAAGGCGATGCTCTCGACCGGCGTGCCGAGCCGGATCTCCGCGCCGAGGCGCTCGGCCACGCGCGCCATGGCGCGGGAGACCGCGCCGCAGCCACCGATCGGGTGGAAGATGCCGTGGTCGTATTCGAGGAAGGACAGGATGGTGAAGAGCGACGGGCACCGGAACGGGCTCATGCCCAGGTACTTCGTCTGGAAGGAGAAGGCGAGGCGCACGCGCGGGTCGCGGAAATGCCGCGCCAGGTCGCGATCCACCGTGGACCACGGCTTCAGCAGCGGCAGCGCCTTGATCATGTCCCACTTGACCATGTCGAGCGGGCCTTCGAAGGCGCGTTCGAGGACGGGGCGGAACACGTCGAGCTTGGCGCGATTCTCCGACATGAAGCTGTGCAGCCCACGCGCATCGGCGGGGGCGAATTTCGCAAGCTCCGCCTCCATCCGCTCAAGGTCGGAGGAGCAGTCGAGCTGTGTCGTGCCGCCGCCCTGCTCGAACACCAGCCGGTATTGCGGGTCGAGGCGGCGCAGATCGACCTCGTTCTCCAGCTCCGCGCCGCAGTGCTGGAAAATCTCCTTCAGGATGCGCGGATAGAGGAAGAAGGTGGGCCCCAGGTCGAAGCTGTAGCCTTCCGGCGATGTCAGGGTCCGCGTGCGGCCCCCGACGAC
>JBIKSZ010000085.1:0-14281 GCA_044348345.1 Roseomonas sp.
GGCATGCTCACCGGCCGCCAGGAGGGATCGGCGGCGGGGTTGTCGAGCCCGGCCAGCGCTGGCTCCCGCCCGAGTTCCGCCAGCCTCCCGCAGGCGCCGAGCAGCGGGACCAGCAGCAGGGTCAGGATCAGGGGCTTCATCGCAGGCCTCCCACGCGCACGCGGCCGGGGGCGACCACCTGCGCTTCCACCACTGTGCGGCTGGCGAGGTTCATCACCGGCACGCTGGCGCCGCGCGCGGCGGCTTCCATCGCGCGGCCCTGTGCGGTCAGCACCATGCCGGGGATCTCGAACACCATGGTCACGGTCTGACCGCGCTCCACCGCGACCGGCGCGGCGAGGTCGGCCAGCAGCAGCGGCTGGTCGGCGGCCGCCGGCCGGCGGAGCGCCTGGCCGACCACGCCGTCCATCGCCTGCGCGGCGCCGGGGCGCAGGCGCGAGGCTGGCACACGCACCAGCCGCACATCCTGCGGGCGCACCACCTCTCCCGCGCCGAGGCGGCGGACGGCGACCAGCATGGGCACCGTCGGCACGACACGGCCCGCGATGCGCAGGCGCTGCGTGGGCATCCCATCGGCGGCAACCGCGAGCGTCGCGGCGAAGCGCCCGCCCGCGGTATCGAGCGAAGCCGCCTCGACAGCCAGCTGGACGAAGGCGCGTTCGGGCACCAGGGGCGTGGCGAAGCCCTGCAGATCGAGCTCGGCCTCCTCCTCCAGCCCCTGGCTGCGCAGCGCCGCGCGCAGTGCCATGACGACATCCTCGCGCGGGATGGCGCGGCCGGGGCGTTCCAGCACGACGCGCTCCGTGCCGCTCACCGGGCGCCAGGCCAGACCCTGGCCGCGAGCAATGGCGGCGAGCTGCTGCGCCTCCACCACCAGACGCGCGCCGGGCGCCGGCGCGGGGCCGAGCACCGCCGCGCCGCGCGGCCCGGCATGCTCGAACAGGTCCGACAGGCGCACGACCGCCTCCTCCACGACCGCGAAGGGCCGGACGCTCGCCAGCTCCGCCTGCGGCTGGGCCAGGGCCGGCACCGGCGCGGTGAGCAGCAGCATGAGACACAGCCTCCGCATGGCCGTCACCGCAGCCGCGAGAGGGTGGAGAGCATCTCGTCGCTCGCCGAAATCACGCGGCTGTTCATCTCATAGGCGCGCTGGGCGGAGATGAGGTTGGTGATCTCCTGCACCACATTGACGTTCGATGTCTCGACGAAGCCTTGCAGCACCTGGCCGTAGCCCGGTGATCCGGGCGCGCCCTGCTGCGCATTGCCCGAGCCTGGGGTCGCCATGAGCAGGTTGTCGCCGATCGCCTCGAGCCCGCCCTCATTCGCGAAGATCGCAAGCTGGATCTGGCCGACATTCTGCGGCTGGATCTGCCCGTCGATCTTGGCCAGCACCTCGCCAGTGGCATTGATCGTGACGTCGGTCGCGTTCGCCGGGATGGTCACGCCCGGCTGCACCACGAAGCCATCGGCCGTCACCAGCACGCCTTCGGGGCTGAGCGCGAAGGTGCCGTCGCGGGTATAGGCCGTCTCGCCGGAGGGCAGCTGCACCTGGAAATAGCCATTGCCGCGGATCGCGATGTCGAAGCGGTTGCCGGTCTGGCTCAGGCTGCCCTGTTCGGTGATGCGATAGACCGCGCCGGTCTTCACGCCGAGCCCGACCTGCGCGCCGGAGGGCAGCACCGATCCCGTATCTGCGGATTGCGAGCCGACGCGGCGGAGATTTTGGTAGAGCAGGTCCTGGAATTCGGCCCGCCGGCGCTTGTAGCCGGTGGTGCTCATATTCGCGATGTTGTTCGAGATGACCTCGACATTGGTCTGCTGCGCCAGCATCCCCGTGCCGGCGATGTGAAGAGAGCGCATTATTCGATGCCCTCAGACGGCGGGCGCGCGCTCCGCGCGCTTGCCTTGCGCGCAGGCCGCTGGTGCGCCGGGCCATGCGGTTGGGTGGTGCGCGGCGGCCATTCGGCCGCTCGGCCGCCTTTAGCGGCCGCCAGTTCTGCTCTGTGGGGTGTGGTCATGGTTCTGCTCCTCACCTGCGGCGCAGGATGCGCTCGACGGCGGAGCCGAGGCGTTCGCCCTCGCGCTCGGCCATCTGCGCGACGAATTGGAAGTGGCGCATCTCGTCGGTCAGGCGTGTCAGCTCCAGCACGGGACGGACATTGCTGCCCTCCATCGCGCCCTGCACGACGCCGGGCTGGTCCACGATCCGCGGGCGCATGTCGGCGGCTGCGGCCAGGTTGCGGTCGCCTTCCGCCGTCAGGCGTTGCGTATCCTCGAAGCTGAGGATGCGGAGCCGTCCGGCCGGGCCATTCTCTGTCGCGATGCTGCCATCGCCGCGGATCTCGATGCGCGCAGTGCCGGGCTCGATCCGGATGGGGCGGTTATCGGCGCCGAGCACCGCATGGCCATCCGGGTCCACCACCTGCCCTTCCTCATCCAGCGTGAAGCGGCCGGCGCGGGTGTAGCGTTCGCCGCGCGGTGTCTCGATGGCGAAGAACGCATTCCGGTCGGCCAGGGCGAGATCCAGCGGGTTGCCGGTGCGCATCAGCGGCGCTGGCGCGTCGTCGCGCCAGGTCGCGCGGTCCTGCGCGAAGACCAGGTCGCGCCCGCCCTGCGGCGCGCCCGCATCCATCTGGCGTTCCAGCACGGTGCCAAACAGCGGGCGGCTCGCGCGGAAGCCGGGGGTTTCGGCATTCGCGATGTTGTTCGCCGTCACCGCCGTCGCGCGCTGCGCGGCGACGAGGTGCGAGAGCACGATATAGCCGGGGCTGTCCATGGACCCTCCGAAGCGTCGGGCCAGTCAGCGCAAGCCGCGTGCCAGCCCTGCCGAAGGATGGAATGGCCCGAACTGCCGCCTGGGCGGCAGAAGCTGCCTGCCCCCCGGCAATCCAGGCGCGGTGCAAGGCTTCGTTAAGTGCCGCCGCGCCATACGCCCCCTTCGGCGCAGAAGGCAGACGGGCAGGCCATGGCGGCCACGGACGACAAAAAAGCAGAGGCAGAGGCGGGCGCGGATGCCGCGCCGAAGGCGGGGGGCAAGAAAAAGCTTATCCTCATCGCGGTGCCCGTGGTGCTGCTGGTGGCCGTGGCGGGCCTCTGGTTCGGCGGCATCCTGCCGCCCTTGCTCGGCATGGGCGCTGCGCCGCAGGTGGCCGAAGGCGCCGAGCGCCCCGCGCCACCGCCCCGGCCCGGCTTCGTGGACCTGCCCGAGATCGTCTCCAACCTGAATGCGCCCGGCCGGCGGCCGAGCTTCGTGCGCCTGCGGGCGCGCATCGAGATCGCAGACATCCAGGATGCGCCGCTGGTGAATGCAGCGATGCCGCGGCTCGTTGACCTGTTTTCTACCTATCTCCGCGAGGTGCGGCCGGAGGAGCTGCGCGGCAGCGCCGGGTCCCACCGCCTGCGGGAAGAGCTGATCGCGCGCGCTGGCCTCGCGGTCGCTACCGCGCCGCGCGGCGACCGGCCGGCTGTGCGCGTCACGGATGTCCTGTTCGTGGAGATCCTGATCCAGTGAGCGGATCGGAGGAGGATCTCGCCGCCGCCTGGGGCGCGGCGCTGGAGGAAGAGGGAACGTCTCCCGCCGCGGCGGCGCCGCCCGATGCGGCGCGCGTGCTGAACCAGGCCGAGATCGACAGCCTTCTTGGCTTTGATTCCGGGCCGGGCCGTGTCCGCTCGCAGAGCGGTATCGAACGCATCATCTCCTCCGGCCTTATCGCTTATGAACGCCTGCCGATGCTGGAGATCGTCTTCGACCGCCTGGTGCGGCTGATGACGACGACGCTGCGCAATTTCACCTCCGACAATGTCGAGATCTCGATCGATGCGATGGCCTCGCAGCGCTTCGGTGATTACCTGAACTCCATCCCGCTGCCGGCCATGCTCGCCGTCTTCAAGGCGGAGCAATGGGACAATTTCGGCCTGATCGTCGTGGATTCGGCGTTGATCTACTCCGTGGTGGACGTGCTGCTGGGCGGGCGGCGCGGCACGGCGGCAATGCGCATCGAGGGACGGCCCTACACGACGATCGAGCGCACGCTGGTGGAGCGGCTGATCGGCGTTGTGCTCGGCGACCTCCAGGCCGCCTTCGAGCCGCTGTGTGACATCGCCTTCCGCTTCGACCGGCTGGAGGTGAACCCGCGCTTTGCCGCGATTTCGCGCCTGTCCAACGCCGCTGTCGTGTCGCGCATGCGCATCGAGATGGAGGACCGCGGCGGCCGGCTGGATGTGCTGCTGCCCTACGCCACGCTGGAACCCGTGCGCGAATTGCTGCTGCAGCAATTCATGGGCGAGCGCTTCGGCCGGGACTCGATCTGGGAGACGCACCTGGCCGAGGAATTGCGCCAGACAGAGGTCGCGCTCGATGTCGTGCTCGACCAGCAGATGATGCCGCTGCGCCAGGTCCTGGACCTGAAGGTCGGCGACCGCATCCTGCTCTCCGCCCAGCCCGGCGCGCCGGTGATGCTACGCTGCGGGGATGTCGCGCTGTTCCAGGCGGAGCTCGGTCGGCGGGAGAACCGCCTTGCGGTGCGTATCGACGCGGCCCGCCCGCGCCCCGTTCCGCCTGTCGAGGACGCGCTATGACTGCGCTGGAATGGCTGCTGCAGGGCGCGCTGCTCGTGCTGTTGCTAGCGCTGCTGCCGCTGGGTTGGCGGCTGGACCGTCGGTTGGCCGCGCTGCGCCGCGAGGGCGCGGGGCTCGCCGCGGGCGCCGAGGGTCTCGCCGCCGCGACAGAGGCCGCGGAGGCCGCGCTGGCGCGCCTGCGCGCCACAGCGGAAGGCTCGGGGCGGATGGTGGCAGAGCGCACTGCGGCCGCGGAGCGGCTGCGGGACGATCTGGCCTTCCTGACCGAGCGCGCGGAGATGCTGGCCGACCGGCTGGATGGGCTGGTGCGGGAGGCGCGGCCGCACACGACGGAAGCGCCAGCCGCATCGGCTGCGCCCGGCCCGCGCAGCGAAGCGGAACGCGAGCTGCTGCGCGCCCTGAAGGGTCTGCGCTGAGATGCGTACGCGCCTTCGGCTGCTGCCTGTTGTGCTTGGCATCGCGCTGCTGCTGTCGCTGGCCAAGGGCGAGCGGCTGGGTGCAGCGCTCTGGTCTGGCGTCTCGTCTGTGCCATGGCCGGCCGAGCCGGCATCGCGGCCTGGCCCGATGGCCGCGCAGGCGCAGCCCACGCCTGCCGCACCCCCTCCCGCCGCGCCCGCCCCTGCCGCGCCCGCATCCGGAACGCCCGCGCCCGCGCCCCCAGCCGCGCCAACGCCGGAAGCCGCCGCCGAACGTGCCGTGCTGGAGCAGCTGCGCGCCCGACGGGCGGAGATCGAGGCCCGCGAGCAGGCCGCGATCCAGCGGGAGGTGATCGTCGCCGCCGCCGAGCGGCGTCTCTCCCAGCGCATCGAGGAGCTGTCCGCGCTGCAAGCCCGTCTTGAAGCGATGGAGCGCGAGCGCAGCCAACGCGAGGAGACGGGGCTGCGTGGCCTCGTGCGGCTCTATGAAGGCATGCGCCCGCGCGATGCGGCGGCGATCTTCGATGAGCTGGAGATGCCGGTGCTGTTGCCGATCGTGGACCGCATGCGAGAGGCGCGCGCCGCCCCCGTGGTCGCCGCGATGCGCCCGGAGCGCGCGCGTGCGCTAACGGCCGAATTGGCGAAGCTGCGCGCAGAGCGGGTGGAGCAGGACCGGGCGGATCGCACCAACACCGAACGTCCCGCAGGATCGCGCTGAGCATGCGGCGTATTGGCGATCCGTTCATCCCCGCCCGCTACGCAGGGCGCGACCGTCCCCCAGGGCGGCGCATGCGCTCTCAACCAGGGTAGCCCCAGGCATGGACAAGAACACGCCCGTCCTCATCGTGGACGACTACAAGACGATGCTGCGGATCATCCGCAACCTGCTGAAGCAGATCGACATCGAGAATGTCGAGGAGGCAAGCGATGGGCAGGAGGCGCTGAACAAGCTGCGCGCCGGCAGCTTCGGCCTGGTGATCAGCGACTGGAACATGGCGCCGATGACCGGCCTCGACCTGCTGAAGGAGGTCCGCGCCGATGCCAGGCTGAAGGACACACCCTTCATCATGATCACCGCCGAGAGCAAGACGGAGAATGTGGTCGCGGCCAAGCAGGCCGGCGTTTCCAACTACATCGTCAAGCCCTTCAACGCCGAGACGCTGCGCGAGAAGATCGAGAAGGTCATGGCCCATGGCTGAGGGCCATCCCGCCGCGGAGGATCTGCGGATCGAGCATGCGGTGCGCGCCGTGCTCGGCTCGCTCGCCGGCGATCTCTCGGCGACCGAGGCGGCGCTGCTCGCCGAGCTCGAGGGGCTCGGCACCACCGTCGCGCGCGCCAAGCAGGAGATCGCCCGCCTCAAGGTGGACGACATCACCGAAAGCCACATCCCGAGCGCGACGGATGAGCTTGACGCGATCGTGGACCACACCGCGCAGGCCACGAACGAAATCCTCGATTGCTGCGAGGTGCTGGAGACGGTGGCGGGCACGGTGGGCAAGGCAGAGGCCGAGGCGCTGCAGGGCGCCATCACGCGCATCTACGAAGCCTGCAGCTTCCAGGACATCACCGGCCAGCGCATCGGCAAGGTGGTGAGCGCGCTGAAGGCGATCGAGGCGCGTGTCGCCGTGGTCACCGGCCGCTTCATGGAAGGCCGCGAGCCTGACCCCGCGGCCGAGACGGGGCCCGCGGCCGTCAGCGAGGGACGCCGGCTGGCCGAAGGCCCGCAGCTGCCCGGCGCCGGCGTCAGCCAGGCCGAAATCGACCGGCTGCTGGCCGGTTTCTGACTTGCTCCGGCGCTTCCTCCTGCCGTTGCTGCTGTTGCTCGCTGCCGGGCCGGCATTGGCGCAGGCGCGCATTGGCGTGCGTGTCGGGGAGCATCCCGGTCATGGCCGGGTTGTCTTCGACTGGCCGGCGGAGACGGGCTATCGGCTGGAGGAGCAGGACGGCCGCGTGGTGCTGCGCTTCGCTCGCCCGGCAGAGTTCGACCTGCCGCCGGCCGCGCGCCTGCCGCGCAACCTCCGCGGCTTCGAGTTGAGCGACGAGGCGGTGACGCTCGTCGTTCCGCCGGGCGTGCGTGCGCGGCATTTTCGGCTGGGCGCGCGGGTCGTGGTGGATCTTCTGGATGCGACCGCGCCGGCCGCGACGCCAGCCCGCCCGGCGCCGGCGCGCCCGGAGCCTGCGCGTGCTGCGCGCGCAGTGCCCGCGGCGCGGCCCGCACCTCCGGCACAGCCTGCGCCTTCGCCGGCCGCCCCGCCCGGCCCGGTGGCTTCACGCGCACCGGAAACGCCCACGGCGCCTGCCGTGTTGCCGCCGGCGGCGCAGCCGGCTGCGCCGCCCACGGTGGTGCCCGTCGCGGCGCCGGCCGCGCCCGCATCGCTGCCGGCGGTGCGGGCGCTGGGCAATGGCGTGCTGGTGCCGGCCGCGACAGAGGTCGGCGCTGCTCTGCTGCGTCGCGGCGGCACATGGCTGCTGGTGCTCGACGCGCCGCTGAGATTCGATGCGGCGGCGCTGTCGCAGGGCGCCTTCGCGGGGACCGAGATCGCGCGCGGGCCGCAGGCTACCGTGCTGCGCATACCCGCCGCCGCCCTGGCTGCTGAGCCGCGCCTCACGCGGCGCCCCGAAGGCTGGCTGCTGGAGGGCGCCGCGGCGCCGCCCGAACTGCGCTCCATCCGCCCCGAGCTCGATCCCGGCCCGCCGGCCCGGCTGCTGCTGCGCGCGGTGCGGCCTGCCCAGGCGGTGGCCGTGCTCGACCCCGAGAGTGGCGCCACGCTGCTGGTCGGCACGGTGCGCGAGGGCGGGGAGGCGACATCGCTCGGGCGTCGTGCCGCCACCTTCGAGATCCTGCCGACGCGCCTTGGCGTCGCGATCCTGCCGCGTTCTGACAGCGTCACGCTGCGCCCGCTGCCCTCTGGTTTCGCCGCGGGCGCTGGCCCTGGCGCTGCGCTTGCGCTGGGCGCCGAGGCGGGCGTCGAGCCGGGCCTGGAGGCCGAAGCGGCCATGATGAGCCGTCTGTTCGACCTGCCCGCCGCACCCGTGCCGGCGCTGATCGAGCGCGAGCGTAATGCGATGCTGTTTGTGGCTGCGGCGCCGCCGCTCGGCCGCGGCCAACCCCGCCTCGCGGCTGCGCAGGCGCTGCTTGCGCTGGGCCTCGGGGCCGAGGCGCAGGCCATGGCGAGCCTGGCGGCGCGCGAGGATCCGCGGCTGGCGGAAGATCCGTTGGCGCAGGCCCTGCTCGGGGCCGCTGCGCTGCTTGCGGGGCGGCTCGAGGAAACGGCAGGGCTGCTCCATCCGCGCCTGCCGGAGACCGATGAGCTGCTGCTCTGGCGCGGATTGCTGGCCGCGGCCCGCCGCACCGAGGATGGCGCCGCAGGCATCGCCACCGGCTTGCCGATCCTGCGCGCCTGGCCCGAGCCGTTGCGCGCGCGCCTCGCCCCGCTGGCGGCGGAGGCGCTGGCCGCGGGCGGAGAACTCGCCGCCGCGCGTCGGCTGCTGGCGGGGCAGGAGGCGGAGCCCGCCTTCGCTCTCGCCCGCGCCCGACTGCTGGAGGAAGCCGGCGAGGCGGCAGCGGCGCTCGACGCCTATGACGCGCTGCGCCGTGGAGGAGATCGGCGCGCGCGCGCCGTGGCCATGCGCCGCGCCGCGGAGCTGCGCCTGGCGCGCGGTGAGCTTGACGCAGCAGGCGCTGCCGCCGCGCTCGAACCAGTGCTCGCGGCCTGGCGCGGCGATGGGCTGGAAAGTGCGGCGCGGCTCCGGCTGGCCGAGCTGCGGACCCAGGCGGGTGACCATCGCGGCGCCTTCGAGATGCTGCAGGAGACGGCGCAGCTCTTTCCCGAACTCGCCCCGCGCCTCCGGCCAGCGCAGGCCGAAGCCTTGCTCGCGGCGCTCAGCTCGGACCCCCCGCTCGGCGCGGTCGCGCTGTTCGATACGCATGCCGCGTTGCTGCCGCGCGGCGAGGCGACCGAACGCGCGCTGGCCGCGCTGGCCGATGGGCTGGCGGCGCTCGACTTGCCGCAACGCGCCCGGGCCGTGCTCGGCCAGGCGCTGGCGCGGGCGGAGGAGGCGGAGGCCCGTGGCCGGCTTGGCTTGCGGTTGGCTGTGCTCGCGCTCGGCGCCTCCGATCCAGCGGGCGCGCGTGCGGCGTTGGCTGATACCGAATCGGCGGCGCTGCCAGAGGCGCTGCGACGGGAGCGTGCCTTGGCGGAGGCCCGCGCGCTGGCTCGCCTCGGTGACGCAGATGCCGCGACGGCGCGCTACCGTGATGCGGGGCCGGTGGCTGCGCCGGAACTCGCGGAGTTCCTGGCTGGCCGGCAGGACTGGGCCGGCGCGGCTGCGGTGCTGGGCACGCATCTCGCCGACACTGTGCCGCCCATCCCGGCGCCGCTCGATGCCGAGGCGCGGCGCCTGGTTGCCCGCCGCGCGGCGCTGCTGGCGCTGGCCGGCGACGAGGCCGGGCTCGCCGCGCTGCGACAGGCCGAGGGCCCGCGCATGTCCGGCGGCGCCTTCGAGGAGGCCTTCGCGCTGATCAGTGCCGGCCGCCTTGGCGGCATGGAGGGTCTGCCGCGGCTGCGGCAGGAGCTGGAACTCGCCCGTGCGCTATCGGCGCGACCGGATGGGTTGCGGGCGGCGGCGGGGACGGCAAGGTAAGTCTCCGGCTGCCCCCGGGGGGAAACCGGTGAAGCCCCGCGTACCCCTCGGGGGACGCCCGCGTTTTTTTCGGCCTCGGGGGGTGATTATGGCTTGCGCCCCCGCCCCCCTTGCCCCATATGCGCGCGCCGTTGACCCCACGAGGTGCCGCGCGCCGCGGCCACCAAGGTCATCTGCTGGCTGGAAGGAGCCCTGACGATGGAAGCTCTGGTCCAACCGGGGATGGTCTCGGACTTGCCGAGCGACGCCCGGACCGACAACCCCGCTACCGAAGTGGAGCGGGACTACTTTATCAATCGCGGTGGCCTGCGCTTCGCGGGTGTCCACCTGATCGTGGATCTGTGGGGCGCGACCAAGCTCGACGATCCCGACCACATCGACGCTACGCTCCGCGAAGGCGCGCTGGCGGCGGGTGCGACGATCCTGCACGGGCATTTCCATCACTTCTCGCCGAATGGCGGGGTGTCGGGCGTGCTGGTGCTGGCGGAGAGCCATGTCTCCATCCACACTTGGCCCGAGCGCGACTACGCCGCGATCGACATCTTCATGTGCGGCGAGTGCGACCCGGCCAAGGCGATCCCCGCGCTCAAGAAGGGCTTCCAGCCCGAGCGCGTGCAGCTGGCCGAACACAAGCGCGGCCTGATCGGCTGAGCGCGCCGCGCCTTCCGTGCTATGGGGCCGGGCCGAAGGGTCCGGCCCTTTTTCTGTGACGAACAGGTGACGCCATGCCGACCGATTCCTGGGTGAACGAGACGCTCTACGCCGAATGGGGCCAGCGCTTCCTGGTGAAGCGGGAACTCGCGCGCGTGAAGTCCGACTTCCAGGACATCATGGTGTTCGAAAGCCACACGCATGGCCGCGTCATGCTGCTCGACGGCGTGGTGCAGATCACCGAGATGGACGAGTTCGTCTATCAGGAGATGATCGTGCATGTGCCGCTGCTGGCGCATGGCGATGCGAAGCGCGTGCTGATCATCGGCGCGGGCGATGGTGGCGTGCTGAAGCGCGTCCTGCAGCACCGCACCGTCGAGCAAGCCGTGATGGTCGAGATCGACGGCGAGGTGATGCGGCTGGCGAAGGAGTTCATGCCGGGCATCGCCGGCGACGCCTGGACCGACCCGCGCGCCGAGGTCATCACCGGCGACGGCATCGACTATGTGCGTCAGGCGGCGGCGGGCAGCTTCGATGCGATCATCGTGGACAGCACGGACCCGATCGGCGTGGGCGAAGTGCTGTTCACCGAGGAATTCTACGCCAATTCCGCACGCATCCTGTCGGATCGCGGGTTGATCGTGAACCAGTGCGGCGTGCCCGCGATGCAGGCCGAGGAGCTGCGCGAGACCTCGCTCCGCCGGCAGAATTCCTTCCCCGATGTCTGGGCCTATGTCGCGGCGGTGCCGACCTATGTCGGCGGCTTCATGACGCTCGGCTGGGCGGCGAAGGACGAGACGCTGCGCCATGTGGGCGTAGAGGAAATCCGCCGCCGCGCCGAGGTGGCCGGCGTGCTCGAGACCACCGGCTACTGGACGCCGGAGATGCATGTCGGCGCCTTCCACCTGCCGCCCTATATCGCGCGCCACCTGCCGCGCCGCTGACGAACTTGCCGTCGGGTTGGTTGCGGGCGCGGGGACCAGCGCCTGACGCCCGTCCCCGCGCCCTGCGGCTTACCGCGGATGCATGAAGTTGGCCGCGGCTGAGGCCCGGCCGATCAGGGCGGTGAGCGCCGGATCCTCGAAGCCGCGTTCCTGGGTCAGGGCCTCGATCGGGCAGAAATACTCATGCGGGTGCGGGACCTGGCCGCGGGCGACGGATTCATAGTGCCGCGCTTTTAGGCCGTAGAGCACGCGCACATCCCGCACCGGCAGCACGAGCGGTTCGGTCGGCTCCGCGCGCAGCATTCGGATCATCGTCCAGCGCGGCGTCGGGTCATGCCGCTCGGCGCGCTCGAACAGCCACCGCAGCGGGCAGACGACCAGGAGCGAGCTGGTGGAAGGGCCGAAGCGGGCGCGCTTGTCCTGCAGGTTGGGGACGCTGCCGCAGGCCTCGATGCAGAGGATGTCGGCCCAACGGTCGTCGGGGTCGGCGCTGAAGTGCAGCCAAAGCCCGTCCGGGATGGTGCGGAAGGTGCTGCTGCCGGGCAGCTTCAGGAAAGGCTGCCCTGGCTCGGTCGGCTGGGCGGGGCGGGCGCGCAGCCAGGTGCCGGGCTGCCGGGCCGTGCGGAGTGCCCCGGGCGGCCGCTGCGGCCATTGGCTGAGCCGCCGGCGCACGAGCGCGTCTAGGGGTTTATGAACGCCGAGAATTGCACGCAATGGTAATCCCCTTCCCCAAAAAATCTACCATAGCGCGAATATGCCAATACCCGACCTTGGCGATCAAGCTTTTTTTACGATTTCACAATGATTTCCGCGGCCCGCCGCTGCGAGGTACGGATGGCGCGCGCCGAAGCCGGGTAAGCTGGAACGGCAAAGGCCCCACCCGCGGCTGCGGATGGGGCCTTGCGAAAGCCGTGGCGCGACGCCGACGGACCGGTGGGTATGGCGCGTCCGTTCGGATGCGCCGCCCGGTTCAGCCGCGGCGGGCGAGTTCGACGTAGTCGCGGTGGCTCGGGCCGGTGTAGATCTGGCGCGGGCGGCCGATGCGCTGGGACGGATCCTCGACCATCTCCTTCCACTGGCTGACCCAGCCGATGGTGCGCGCCACCGCGAAGATCACGGTGAACATGCTGGTCGGGATGCCCATCGCCTTCAGGATGATGCCCGAATAGAAATCCACGTTCGGGTAGAGCTTGCGGGAGACGAAATATTCGTCTTCCAGCGCGATCCGCTCCAGCGCCATCGCCAGGTCCAGCAACGGCTCGTCCGTGATGCCGAGTTCGCCAAGAACCTCATGGCAGGTCTTCTGCATGATCTTCGCGCGCGGGTCGAAGTTCTTGTACACGCGATGGCCGAAGCCCATCAGCTTCACGCCGGAGTTCTTGTCCTTCACCTTCTCAATGAAGGCCGGGATGTTGTCGACATGCCCGATCTCGCCGAGCATCTTCAGCACGGCCTCGTTCGCGCCGCCATGGGCGGGGCCCCAGAGCGCCGCGATGCCGGCGGCGATGCAGGCGAAGGGGTTGGCGCCCGTCGAGCCAGCCAGGCGCACGGTCGAGGTCGAGGCGTTCTGCTCGTGGTCGGCGTGCAGGACCAGGATGCGGTCCATCGCCTTCGCCAGCACCGGGGAGACGTTGTAGGGCTCGGCCGGAACCGCGTTCAGCATGTGCAGGAAGTTGGCCGCGTAATCGAGGTCGTTGCGCGGATACACGAAGGGCTGGCCGAGCGAGTACTTGTAGGCCATCGCCGCGATGGTCGGCACCTTCGCGATCAGGCGGAAGGCCGCGATGCGGCGCTGCTCGGCGTCGTTGATGTCGAGGTTGTCGTGATAGAAGGCCGCCAGCGCGCCCACCACGCCGCACATCACCGCCATCGGGTGCGCATCGCGGCGGAACCCGTCGAAGAAGCGACGGATCTGCTCATGCACCATCGTGTGGTAGGTGACGCCCTTCTTGAACTCCTTCATCTGCGCCGGCGTCGGCAGGTCGCCGTTCATCAGCAGGTAGCAGACCTCGATGAAGTCGGACTTCTCGGCCAGCTGCTCGATCGGGTAGCCGCGGTAGAGCAGCACGCCCTCATCGCCGTCGATGTAGGTGATCTGGCTCTCGCAGCTCGCCGTCTCGCCATAGCCGGGGTCGAAGGTGAAGACGCCGAGGTCTGAATAGAGCTTGCGGATATCCACCACGTCCGGGCCGATGGAGCCCTTCAGCACGGGCAGCTTCGTGCTGCGGTTCGTGCCGTCGAGCGTGAAGGTGACGGAGCCGTTGGGGGTTGTGGACATCGCGTGCTTCCTCAGCGGTCGAGCGCCGCTGGTGCTCGCGGCGTCGTTATGGTGCGGCGCAAGATAGGGTCGGGGCAGTCGCCTTGGCAACGTGGGCCCCAGCCTCACGCACGCATATTCGCGTGCTTCCCGCCAGCGCGGTTCGGCGCCGGCGCGGCGTGGTCACGCCGCGCGGCGGTCAGTGCCGCCGGCGCCACTCCTCAGGCGGGGTGACGCCGCCGGCCCAGAGGCCGCGTGCGGCACGGCGGGCTTCTGTCTCCAGCGCCTGGATGCCCGGATCGCCTGCAGCGGCCAGCGCCCAGCCGCCGGCGACAAGGCCGGCATTCAGCTCAGCCCCGCCAGCGCTGCAGAGGCCGAGCCCGCGTCCGAAGCGGTCGCGGCCCGACACCAGGCAGACGACCGAACGATCATTGACCAGCCGCGCCAGCGCATCCGCCGCCGCGACGCCGCAGTCGAAGGTCCGCCCCGCCGCGTCCGAGCAGGCCTGGCCGCGTTCCGGCGCATCCACCTTGGCCAGCCGCACCGTACGGTCGCCGAGCCTGAGCGTGTCGCCATCCACCACGCGCACCTCGGCCGCCAGCGCCGACCAGTCCTGCTGGCGCGGCGCCGAGCCCATGAGGTCCGGCGGCAGGCCGATGCCTGAGGCGAGCATGACGGAGAGCGCGACCAGCGCCACCACGGGCAGCCGCCAGCGGCGAGGCTTCGGATCAGGACGGAAAATGCGGCGGGGGGCTTGCACGGGACCGTCAGTTCAACCGGGGGGGAGCGG
>JBIKSZ010000086.1:0-14280 GCA_044348345.1 Roseomonas sp.
GCAATCCTGCCTATGGCGCGGGCGCGGCCAGCACGCCGGTGCAGGCGGCGGGCAGCCGAGGCGGCGGGCCGGGCAGGGCGGGGGCGGGCCGGCGCGACTCGGGAGAGCGCCACCAATCGAGGCTGGCATCGCAGCCATCACCGGGCGGCGGCGGGGCTATGTCGCGGCAATCTGTGCTGCCGGGCGGGCAGCGCAGGCGGATATGCATGTGGCTGTCATGACCGCGCCAGGGGCGCACGCGCCGCAGCCAGGCCGCGGCGCCCGGCGATCCCGCATGGTCCTGGCAGAGCCGGCGCTTGATCGCATGGTTCACCAGAACGCGGTCCACCCCCGGTGCCTCGGCTGCGATGCGGATCAGCTGGCCGTGGCGCGCGGTCCAGTGGGCCGGGTCCACGCCGGACTCGTCCGGCAGCACCAGGGAGGGGATCGTCAGCTCCTCCCGCGCTGCCAGCGGGACGCGCGGCTTGGGGCGCAGGTCGAGCCAGATATCCACGTCGAGCCCGGTCTGGTGGCTGGCATGGCCCCAGGGCATCGGCCCGCCGCGCGGCTGGGCGATGTCGCCGATCCAGAGCTCGGGGAGACCCGCGGCGCGGGCCTCGCGCGCCACATGCTCGACCAGCGCGATCGCCGCCGGATGGCCCCAGTGCCGGTTGCGGGAGGTGCGGATGGCCTGCCAGCCCGGCCCGTCGAAGGGCAGTTGCACCGCGCCGGCAAGGCAGCCGAGGCTGGTGCCGCCGATGGCGCGCGCAGGGCCCGAGGCCGGGCGCGAATGGGCGGCCCAGTCGGCGGCGCGCGCCGGCAGGCCTTCGGCGGCCCAGCCCGGCGTCGCGAGAAACAGCAGCAGAAGCGTCAGCAGTCGGCGCACGGAGGTAAGGGTAGCGCAGGCGCGGCTGCGCACCCAACCCGGTGCTGGCTTGGTGCTGTGCGCAGCGTGTTCAGAACCGCCGCTCGAACACCGTCACCACATCGCCCGGCTGCAGCAGCGTCTGGCGGGTGGCGCGGAACTCCCGCGGGCGGCCATCCTCGCCGACGCGCGTCACCGCCACATGGTCCTGCAGCGCGCGGTAATTGAACCCGCCCGCGACCGCCACCGCCGACAGCGCCGTCATCCCCGGCTGGTAGGGGAAGCGCCCGCCGCGCTCGACCTGGCCCAGCACGAAGACGGGGCGGTATTGCAGCACCTGCACCGCGACGGACGGATCGCGGAACAGGTTGCGCGTGGTCATCACCTGCTCGATGTCGCGCTCCACCTCGGTCGTGGTGCGTCCCGCCGCCTGGACCGAGCCGACCAGCGGCAGGGCAAGCTGGCCCGCATCGGTCACCCGGAACTCCCCGGTCAGGCGGGGATCGTTGAAGACCGTGACGCGGACCTCGTCATCGGGCCCCAGCCGATACGCGCTGCGCTCCCCCTCCGGCAGGGGCGGCAGGTCGGAGCCCGGCGTCGCGCAGGCGCCGAGCAGCCCGAGCGGCAGCAGCCCGAGCGACAGCAGCAGGGCACGGCGCCGGGCCGGGCGGGGGATGGCGGTTGTCCTGGTCATGGTGAGCGGTCCTCTCTCTCGAGCGTTGGCGAAGGGCCTCGGCGTTCGTGCGAGAGGCGACGCAGACGGCGCCCCAGCGTTTCCTTCCGCTGCCGGCACATCACGGCCTTGTTTTCCGGCCTGCGGAACCACCGGGCAGCGGAACGGTTGAACGCCGGGCGCTACGACCCGCCAGCGCCAGTCGTGCGTCCGGCGGGCCTGCGCCCGGCTGCCCCGGGGGAGTTGCACCGCGATGCTCGACCGTCCCATCGCCGAGACCCGTCCGCCCGCCGAACGGCGTCCGGCGGCAGCCGCCATGCCCGGCGCGCCGCCGATCGAGCCGGAGGGCCTCAACCTCGCGGCCCTGCTCGGCGCCCTGCGCCGCCGGCGCGGCGTGCTGATCGCCTGCCTGCTGCTGTTTCCGCTGGTGGCGTTCGTCGCGGCCAAGACGTTGACGCCGCGCTACACCGCCGCGACCACGGTGATGTTCGAGCCGACCGAATACGCCGCGCGTGAGCTGCAGAGCATCCTGCGCGACGAAAGCACGACGGACGCCGTCCTCGCCTCCCAGGTGGAGATCATCCGGTCGCTGTCCGTCGCGCGGCGCCTGGTGCGGCGCTTCGGCCTGGTGGAGCGCGAGGAATTCGCCTGGTGGCTGCAGGATCGCGCCAGCGCCGAGGGCTGGGCATGGCGGGCGCAGGCGCGCGTGGCGGAAGGCCTGGCGCAGCTCTCGCCCATGGTCGGCGAGATGCTGGCCCCGAGCCCGCCGCCCGATACCCCGCCCGGGGAGCTGGCAGAGATTCAGGCAGCGGAGGCGGTGCTCGACCAACTGGCGGTGCAGGTCGTGCGCAATTCGCGCGTGCTGCAAATCCGCTTCACCTCCGAGGACCCACAGCTGGCCGCCCAGGTCGCGAACCTCGCGGCCGAGCTCTATCTCGCCGACCAGCTGGACGCGAAATTCGACGCGGTGCGGCGCGCCAATGACTGGCTGGATCAGCGCGTCGCGGCGCTGCGGCGCGAAGTCTCCCGCAACGAGGCCGAGATTGCGGAGCTGCGCGCCGCATCGGGCCTGACGCGCGGCGTGAATGCCGGGCTGCAGACTGAGCAGATCAGCCGCATCACCCAGGACCTGATCGAAGCGCGCAACACGCTGGCCGGCGCTGAAGCGCGGCTCGGCACAGTGCGCGCGGGCGCCGCGGGCGCGAATGCGGACCTGACCGCGCTCGGCTCGGCCAACCTCGTCGCCCAGCGCGTCGCGCGTGACGAGGCGCAACGCGAGGTCAACCGGCTATCCGCGACGCTCGGCAGCGGCCACCCCGATGTGCGTGCCGCGGCCGGGCGGCTGGGCGCCGCCGATCGCGCAGTCGCGACCGAGACCAGCCGCGTCGTCCAGGCGCTGGATGCCGAGGCCCGTGCGGCGCGTGCCCGCGTCGCCAGCCTGGAGGCAAGCCTCGCCGAGCAGCAGGACAGGCTGAACCGCACCCAGGGGGCCGAGATCCGCATCAACGCGCTGGAGCGCGAGACGGAAGCCGCCCGCAGCCTGCTGCGCGCCGTGCTGGAGCGGAGCCAGACCACGGTGAGCCAGACCGCGATCGAAAAGCCGGATGCGCGCATCCTCTCGCCCGCCACCGTCCCAGGCGTGCCGTCCTTCCCGAAGCCGCTGCTGTTCGTCGCGGCCGCCACTGCGCTGGGCGGGTTGTTCGGCCTGCTGCTGGTCTGGTTCCTGGAACAGGCTGACAGCACGCTGCGCAGCGGGGACGAGGTGCGCGGGGCGCTCGGCCTGCCCTGTCTCGCACTGGTGCCGAGGCTGCGGCGGGGGATACTGGGGCGGCATCGCGTGGAGGATTACGTCGCGCGTAAGCCGCTCTCGCCCTTCGCCGAGGCGATGCGGACGCTCCGCGCGGCGCTCTGGCTCGGCTCCGACCCGCCGAAGGTGGTGCTGGTCTCCGCCGCCCGGCCGGGGGAAGGCAAGACCACCACCGCGATCGCCCTCGCGCGCTCGGCCGCCATGAATGGCGAACGCGTGCTGCTGATCGATTGCGACATCCGCCAGCCCTCGGTCGGGCGGCTGTTCCGCACCGAGGGGGCGCCCGGCATCACCGACCTCCTGCTCGGCCAGGCGGGATATGAGCAGATCCTGCGACGGGACCACCTGACCGCGCTCGATTGGATCCCGGCCGGGGCGGCAGAGATCCATTCCCTCGGCCTCTTCATGTCGGAGGCGATGGCGGCGCTGCTGGAACGCGTCCGGCGCGACTATGATCTGGTGGTGCTGGACGCCCCCCCGGCGCTGGCCATGGCCGATGCCCGCGTCGTCGCCCGCCTTGCTGATGCCACGTTGCTCTGCGTGAAGTGGCGCGATACGCCGCGGTCGGTGGTGCGCAATTCGCTCGCCCTGCTGGAAGACGCGAAGGCCCGCCTGGTGGGCGTCGCGCTGACGCAGGTGGATGCGCGGACGCATCGCCGGTCCGGCTATGCGGATAGCGAGGTCTACCACCCGCGCTACAGCGGGTACTTCCGGGAGTAGGGGCGTGGCGCGTTACCTGGTGACCGGCGGGGCCGGCTATGTGGGCAGCCACACGGTGCTCGCCCTGCTCGACCGCGGCGACGAGGTCGTGGTGCTCGACGATTTGTCGAAGGGCCATCGCGCGGCGGTGCCGGCAGCGGCGAAGCTGGTGGAAGGCCGCTGCACCGACGCCGCCGCGGTCGAGGCCGCCTTCGCGGCCGGGCCCTTCGAGGCGGTGTTGCACTTCGCCGCTTTGTCCCTGGTCGGCGAGAGCATGCGCGCGCCACTGCGCTACATGACGGAGAACCTCTCGGGCGTTGCCGTGGTGGCGGATGCGGCCGTCAGGGCGGGCTGCGGGAAGATGGTGCTTTCGTCCACCGCCGCGCTCTTCGGTTTCCCCGAGACCGTGCCGATCGATGAGGAGCAGCGCCTCGCCCCGGCCTCGGCCTATGGCGAGAGCAAGCTGATCTGCGAACGCGCGCTGGCCTGGGCCGAGCAGGTGCACGGGCTGCGCTTCGCGGCGCTGCGCTACTTCAACGCCGCTGGCGCCGACCCGGCCGGCCGCGCCGGGGAGGATCACGACCCGGAGACGCATCTGATCCCGCTGGCGATCGGCGCGGCGATGGGCACGCGGCCGCCGCTGACGATCTTCGGCACCGACTACGACACGCCGGATGGCACCTGCATCCGCGACTATGTCCATGTCAGCGACCTGGCAGAGGCGCATCTGCGCGTGCTGCCGCTGCTCGATCACCGCTCCGTGCGGTTCAACCTGGGCAATGGCACGGGCTATTCGGTGAAGCAGGTGATCGAGGCGGTCGGGCGCGTCGGGGGTGTGGCGGTGCCGCATGGTTTCGGGCCGCGGAGGGCCGGCGACCCGGCGGCGCTCGTCGCCTCTTCCGCGCGGCTGCGGGCCGAGACCGGTTGGACGCCGCGCTTCGCCGCGCTGGATGACATTGTGCGCACCGCCTGGGCCTGGCATCGCGCGCATCCCCGCGGCTACGCCGGCTGACCGCAAGGCAGTCCCTTCGCGCAGCTCATGCCGGATACTGTCACCGATGGCCTCTCGAGCGCGGAGCCGCGCGACCAGGGGCGCATCGCCTGGCTGTTTGTACTTGCCGCCGGCGCGGTCACGGCCTCCGCGCGGATGCTAATCCGTCATCCGGTCGAGCGGTGGCGCGTGGCGTAGCACGAGCCGCTTGAACAGGATCGGCAAGGCGATGCCCGCCAGCGCCAGCGCCGGTGCGTGGATCCAGAACCCCTCTGCGGTCCAGGGAACGCCGAGCTGGATCAGCGCGGCCTTCACGACGCCGATGGCGATCACGTTGAACAGGTAGATCGCCATGGTGTAGCGGCCGAGCAGAAGCGGCCAGCCCTGCCGCGCCAGCGCGGTCCTGCGCACCAGCCCATGCAGCGCGGGGATCGCGGCCAGCCCGCAGAGCAGCAGCGACCAATCCCCCGGCAGCCACCCCGCCAGCGCAGCCGCGAGGCTTGCCGCGAAGACCGCCCACCAGCCCGGCAGCCAGGCCGTGAAGAGCGGCATCAGCCGCGCCTGATGCTGCGCGACCGCGACGCCGACGGCGAAGAACAGCGCATGCCGCGCAAACCGGTCGAGATAGGCGATCGCCGGCGGCTCCATCGCCATCAGCGCGAGCCCGGCGATGAGCAGCCCGGGCGTCCCCGCCACGCGCCAGGCGGGCGGCGCCAGCACCGAGCAGAGGAACAGCACCAGCAGAAACCAGATGAAGGTGGCCGGGCTGTCTTCCGTCGTCAGCACCAGGTCGCGCAGCCCGGGCAGCAGGCCGGCGGCGCGGTTGTCCACATGCACCAGATCCTGCGCGACGAGCTTGCCGACCAGCACAAGAAGCCCGAGGAGGAAGAAGGGCAGTAGCAGCCGCTGCGCCCGCCGCGCCGCATGCCGCAGCGTCTGCGTCGCGGGAAAGGTCAGGCCGCCGCTCAGCCAGGCGACATAGCCGCTGAGATAGAGGAAGAACGGCATGTGGAAGCGATAGAGCGCATAGCGCGGCTCGTCCCACCATTCGGCGCCGGGTGGCGGCGCGGCGGCAACGATATGCCCCAGCACCACCAGCAGGATCGCGAGCCCCTTGGCACGGTCGAGGTCGAGCCGGCGTTCCCGCAACGGCAGGCGTAGCGGCGGCAGGGCATTCATGCGCGCGCCGCGCTCCGCGCCAGCGCCGCGCGCAGCCGGGCGCCGCGGCTGGTCTCGGCGCGCTCCATCCGCGCGCGGGCGAGGGCGGCGGAGAACCAGGCGAACTGGATCACCGCCGTGCTCGCGATCAGCGTGTTGTCGAAGCCGCTATGCAGCAGCGCGGCCAGCAGGGCAGCGCGCAGCACCAACCGGTCCGCCGCGCGCGCACCGCGCGTGCCCGCCCAGACCCAAAGCGCGATCGCCCCGAAGATCGCCGCGGCACCGATGATGCCGGCATCCACCGCCAGGCGCAGATACTCGTTATGCGCCGCGCTCGATCCGATCAGGCGGATCAGCGGATCCTCGGGGTTCACGATCAGCTTGCCCGCGCCTAGGCCGTAGCCGAAGAGCGGGCGCGTTTCGATGGCGTCCAGGAAGTAGGGCCAGATGATGTCGCGGCCGGAGAATTGGCTCCACGCATCGGTACCGCCGAGGAAGCGGTCGAGCCCGAAGACGAGGATCGGGCCGAGCAGCACCGCCGCCGGCAACAGCCCCCCCATCGCCAGGTCGAGCTTGCGTTTCGCGGGCAGGATGCGCGGACCTGAAAGGGCGAAGACCAGCAGCAGGAACAGCAGCACCGCGACGGTTGGCGCGCGGGCCTGGGTGGCCAGCAGCACCGCCAGCGCCCCGCCACCCAGCACCAGCCAGCGCGTGCGGAAGCTGCGCAGGTATTCGAGCGTCGCGGCGAAGACCGCCGTGGTGCAGAACCCCGCCAGGAAGGGCGGCGAGTGCAGCCCCTGGAAGCGCCAATTGGCATCAAAGGCGTCGTAGAAGCTGATGGGCGCCGCGATGCCGAGCCCGACCGCGGCGCTGACCAGCGGCACCAGCACCACCGCCTTGCACAGTGCCGACCAGAAGGCGCGCGGCGCGGCGGCGAAGGCGAGGACGAAGGGGGCGGTGGAGCCGATGAAGCTCCGCACCATCTCCCCGAAGGTCGAGACGCGCCCGATCGGCAGCACCGCGAGGCTGACGGCCGCGACCAGCGCGAAGGCCAGGAACGGCCAATTGATCGCGGGCGCGAAGCCGTAGCGCAGGCAGAGCATCGCCGCGATGCCGAAGGGGATCACCTTCACCACCGCCGCCCCGAGCGTGCCGATGCCGCCCGCCGCCCCGCTCGCCGCCAGGATGTCAAGCTGGATATCCATCGCCAGCCCGTAGCAGGCCAGCAGCAGCCCGACCGAGAGCAGCGGCGCCTCGTAGAACAGCAGCGCCAACATCAGCGCGACCGCAGCCGGCAGCAGCGCCAGCGCCATCCGTGGCGCGGCGATCGCCAGCAGCAGCAGGATGGTCGCGGCCAGCAGCAGGACGACGCCGGACAGGAGCGCGGGCGGAACGGTACGCATGCCCATGCGTTCTGCCACGCGCGGGCACGGGCGGCCCAATCATCAACAGGAGAGGTGGATGGGGGCGGCCGATCTAACCCTGCGGGCAGCGGCGAAGCCGGAACGGCTGGCGGCGCTGACCAGGCTCCGCGCGCTGCTGATCGGCTGGGTGCTGGTCTATCACCTGGAACTCGCGCTGCGCGCCTTGCAGGGCCTGAAGCTGGCGGAAGCCTTGGCGCTCAAGGGCTATCTCGGCGTGGATGGCTTCTTCGTGCTGTCGGGCTTTGCGCTAGTGCTCGGCTACCGGCACCGGCCGCCGTTCGGCGTCGCGGGCTGGGCGAGCTTTGTCGCGAAGCGGGCGGCGCGGCTGTTTCCGCTGCACCTGGTGGCGCTGGCGCTGCTGGCGGCGATGGTGGGCGCCGCGGTGCTGGCCGGCGCCACGGTGAATGAGCCGCAGCGCTTCGGGGCTTTCGAATTTGTGATGCAAGCGCTGCTGCTGCACGCCTGGGAGACGACGGAGATCCACGCCTGGAACTACCCGTCCTGGGCGCTGTCGGCGATCTGGGCGGGTACGCTGGTCTTTCCGTTGCTGCTGCCTGCGCTGCTGCTTCGTGGACCAACCGCATGCTGGGCGATCGTGGCGGCGGCGCTGGCCGGGCTTGGCTGGCTCGGCGCGCTACCGGACGGGGCGCAACTGAACCGCAGCTTGCATCTCGGCCTGCTGCGCTTCGCCTTCGACTTCGCGCTTGGGCTGGCGCTGGCGCGGCTGGTGACGCTGCGCGTAGTGGATGCAACCGGCGTCACGATGCTGGCCGTGCTGCTGCTGCCGCTGGGTGTTGTGGCGGGATGGGATGTGGTGGTGGTGGCGGGGCTCGCGGCGCTTGTCGCGCGGCTTGGCATGCAGGCGCCGGGGCAGGGAGCGGCGCGCGACCTGACCTGGCGGCTCGGCGAGGCCTCCTTCGGCGTCTACCTCGCCTGGGTCTTCGTCGAGGCCGCGCTCGTTCTTGTGCTGCGCGTCGCCGATCCGGGCGCGGCGGGGCGGGGCGTGCTGATGCTGTTTGGCCTTGCGGCCAGCTTCGCACTTGGCTGGGCGGCCTGGCGCTTCGTGGAGCAGCCCGCGGCGCGCCTTCTTGCGGAGCGCCGGTGGCTCAACGCCTGATCGCTGCGGCCAGCGCCGGGCGCAGAGCCGGCCCCTGGTCGCGCTGCAGGCGCCAATGCCCGCCATGCGTCACCGCCCAGAGCGTGGCCGGCAGGCCGAGCCGGCGCAGCACCGGCAGCAGCCGGGCGAGATCCTCGGCCCAGGCGCGCTCATCCTCCGCATGCGGCAGCGCGCCGCCGAGCTCGGTCACCATCGCCGGCACGCCATGCCGGCGGCTCCAGGCCGCAACATCGCCGAAGCGGCTGCCGATCAAGGCGGCATCGCCGCCCTGATAGTCGTGCACCTCCGCGATGGTCAGCGGATCGGCGGGCGGGCGCAGCGGCAGCAGCGAGCGCCAGGAACACCATTCATGCCCGCCCCAGAGCAGCACATGGCGCGGCGCCTCTGCGCGCGTCGCCGCCAGCAGCCGGTCGCGCATCGGCAGCCACTCGGCGACGGAGGGGAAGGCGGGCTCGTTCAGGGGCGCGAGCGCGACCAGCGCCGGGTCGGTCGCCCGCGCGAAGAGCCGCGCGCGCGCCGCCATCCGGGCGAGGCGGGCAGATGGCCAGGGGGCGGTGGATTCGAACAGATCATCGAGGCCGAGCAGCACCGGCAGCCCGGCCGCGTTCGCGTCCTCCACCGCCGTCAGGAACAGGCGCGGCACCGCCTCGCCATCGCCGGCGTCGCTCGGCAGGAACAGGCGCGCATGGTCGAAGCCCGCCTCGCGCAGCCCCTGCCACCAGGCGCGGCCAAGGCGCCGCGGGCGTGCGTCGGACGCGATGGGGAACCAGCGCTCGAGATTGGCGCCGAGCCCGAGTGCGGCGAAACGCGCGCGCGGGTCAGCGGGCTGCGCCGCCGTGGCGCGGTTCTGCGCGCCGGCCAACGCGGCGCCACCCGCCAGCAGCCCCCGCCGCGTGGCAGAGCCCCCCATCCCCGTCTCTCCCGAGGGCGCGGGCACTAGCCCGATTGCAGCGCGCCGCGCAGATAGCCGAGGTTGTAGGCGGCACCGCAACGGGCGCGCAGTAAACTGGTCGCGCGCGCCGGGACCAGCAGCAGCGGCGCCTGCAGCAGCAGCTTCGCCGCCGCCCCCGGTGCGCGCCGCGCCTTGCCGTGTCGGCGGTCGCGCAGCGCATCCGTCGCACCCTGCCAATGCAGGCGCGAGAGCAGCCATCCGGGCACGAGCCGTTCGGCCTGGATGCTGTGCCGGACGGTGACGGACCCGTCATAGACGACGCGATGTCCCGCCGCGCGCAGCCGGTCCAGCACCTCCACCTCCTCGCCCGACAGCAATCGCCGGCCGATGCGGCCGAGGTTCTCCGGAAAGCCGCCAATGGCATCGAGGGCTGCGGTGCGGAAGGCCATGTTGGCGCCATAGACCGCGACACCCGCCGGCAGGTCGCGGCCTTCCTCGCCGCGGCCTTCCCATTCGACGATGGTCAGCACGCCGCGCAGCGCGGGCGGCCACCAGCCGGGCAGCGGCTGCTCCCACTCCGGCAGGATGCGGCCGCCGAGCGCGGCCACATTCCGCGGCAGCGCGGCGATTGCGGCCTGGAGCCGGGCGGCCCAATCCGGCGCCGGCACTGCATCGTCATCGAGAAAGGCGGTCCACGCCGCGCCAGAAGCCGCGAGGCCAAGGTTGCGCGCATGCGACAGGCCGGGCTGTTCGGCACGGACCAGCTGTGCTCCGGCCGCTTCGGTAAGCCGCGCGATTTCCGCGGCCTCCGGCGCGGGGGAGGCGCTGTCCACAACGATGATGGGCACGCGCGCACCCTGTTGCGCGCCGAGCCCGGCCAAGCAGGCGGCCAGGTAGTGCGGCCGCGCATGGGTGCAGATGATGACGGCGAGGTCGGTCCCAGGCCCCACCGCGCTGCCTCAGCCGTTGAAGCGGAAGGCGCCGGCCGATCCATCGGCGGCGGGCGCGGCCTCTGCGCCGGCCTCGGTCTTCGCTTGGGCCATCGCGTCCTTCGCGCGCTGTTCGATCTGGCGCGTCACCTCGCCGAAGACGCGGGCGAAGATCGGCAGCTGTACCACCGGCACGATGAGCACGCCGGACGGCACCGGCTTCTGCTCCTGCTGGCCGGTCGAGGCGCCGAGGGTGATGCGCGCGACGCCATTGGCGACATGGATGTCGATGACGCCGTCGGCAAAGAGGGTGGTGGGGATCATCTGCATTTCTCTTTCCAGGCTTATGGCGCCGCGGCGGTGTCGCCGCCAGCGGGGCACACTGTCTTGTGTTCCCGCCGGCGCCGCTGTTCGCGGGCTACTGTTCGCGGAAGGCGCGATGGAAGCTGTCGAAGATCGGCTGCAGCAGGTAGCGCCCGAAGGACCGCTCCCCGGTGCGGATCAACGCTTCCACCATCATGCCGGGGCGCAGCTGCACACCATCCAGCGCGCGCAGCTGGTCGGGATCGATCTCGATCTGCACGCGGTAGAAGGCCATGCCGCGGCGTTCGTCCTGGGTGACGTCGGATGCGACGAAGGTCACCTGCCCGTGCAGATAGGGCACCAGACGCGACTTGAAGGCCGGCAGGCGCACTTCCGCGACGAGGCCAGGGTGGATGACCTCGATGTCGTTGGGCTGGACATTCACCTCCGCCACCAGCCGGTCGCGGATCGGCACCAGCTCCATCACCGGGTCCCCGGCGCGGACCACCGCGCCGATGGTGAAGACACGCAGGTTCAACACCGTGCCGTCCTCTGGCGCGGTGATCTCAAGCCGGGTCGAGACATCCTCGGCGGCGCGAAGCCTTTCCTCCGTCTCCGCCATGCGCACGCGCAGCTCGCGCAGCTCGGTCGAGACTTCCTGCAGGCGGGCGTCCGTCACGCGCCGCATGTCGCGCTCGGCCTCGACGATCTGCGCGCGGGAACGTTCGATCTGGCCGCCGATATCGGCGATGTTGCCGATGGTGGCCGCGACCTGGCGCTGGATCGCCAGCAGCTGGGGCAGGCGGGCGAGGCCCTGGCTGAGCAGGGTCTGGGTGTTCGCCTCCTCGGCCTGCAGCAGCACAAGCTGGCGGGATTGGGAGTCACGCTGCGCCTCGCTCGATCTGATCTGCGCCTCGAACTGCTCGATCCGGGCGCCGAGGACGGTGAGCTGGCTGTCGAGCGCCGTGCGGCGGGCCTCGAACAGGCTGCGCTGGCCGGCGACCGCGTCCTGCGCGCGGGCGGCCTCGAGCGTCGAGAGTTCGCGCGGGAAGGCGATCTCGCGGCTGCCGGCAAGCTCGGCCATCAGCCGCGCATCCTGCGCCAGCATCGCCCAACGCTGGCTGCGCAGCGTTTCGGTCTGCTGCCCCGCCTGGGGCTGGTCCAGCCGGACCAGCACCTGGCCCTGCCGCACCTGGTCGCCGTCGCGCACCATGATCTCGCGGACGATGCCGCCTTCGAAATGCTGGATGGTCCGGCGCGTGCCCTCGACCTTCAGCAGCCCCTGCGCGATCGCGGCCTCGGCCAGCGGCGTGAAGGCCGCCCAGCTGCCGAGACCCAGGACGAAGATCAGCACCACCGCCCAGCCGAGCAGGACTGGGATGCGCGTGCGCGGACGCGGCGCGTCGAGGATCAGCACCTCCCCCGGCGGCTGCCACAGCGCGGGCACGCCCGAGGTCTGGCGGATGGCGGGAACATCGCCGTGCCGCATGGCCATATCGCTCATCGTGCGCCTCCCTCGGCGCGGCCCGAGGGCACTTCGGTTGGGCGTGCCTGCTGGACCAGGCGCTTCAGCACCTCTGCACGCGGACCGAAGGCTTCGATCGCGCCGTCCCGCATCAGCAACACCTTGTCCACGCCCTGCACCAGGGTCGGCCGGTGGGAGACGAGGACCAGCGTGGTGCCGCGCGCCCTCAATTCCTGCAGGCCCTGGATCAGCGCCTGCTCGGCATCGCCGTCGAGGTTCGAATTGGGCTCGTCCAGCACGACCAGCTTCGGTGCGCCGAACATCGCGCGCGCCAGCCCGATCAGCTGGCGCTGCCCGCCCGACAAATGCTGGCCGCCATCGCCGATCTCGGTGTCGTAGCCTTGCGGCAGGCGCAGGATCATCTCGTGGCAGCCTGCGAGCTTCGCGGCTTCGAAGACCAACTCGGGATCGGCATCGCCCATGCGCGCGATGTTGCGGAAGACGGAGCCGTCGAACAGCTCCACATCCTGCGGCAGGTAGCCGACATGGCGGCCGAAATCCTCGCGCATCCAGGTGAACACATCGGCGCCATCAAGGCGCACTGTGCCGGCGGAAGGTTGCAGCGTGCCGATCAGCAGCCGGATCAGCGTGGTCTTGCCCGCCGCCGAGGGGCCGATGACGGCCAGCGATTCCCCCGCGGCCAGGTTGAAGGAGACACCCTTCACGATCGCCGTGGTTTGGCCGGGGAAGCCGAAGGTCACGCGTTCGGCTGCGATCTTGCCCGTCGGCGCGGGCAGCGCCATGCCGGGCGGCCGCAGCCGCGGCAGCGCCAGGAAGCCCAGCAGACGCCGATAGGCCTGGCGCGCCTGCACCAGCTGCTTCCAGCCGCCGATCATCTGTTCCACCGGCGCCAGCGCCCGGCCCATGATGATGGAGGCGGCGATGGAGGCGCCCGCGGTGATCTGCTGCTCCAGCACCAGCCAGGCGCCGACGCCAAGCACTGCGACCTGCACCGCCAGGCGGAAGAAACGCGTGACGGAGAGCAGCAGCGCCGCGCGATCCGCGGCGCGTTCCTGCGGCAGGAGGGAGGCCGAGAGGCCCTCGCGCCAGCGCTGCAGCACGGCCGGCGCCATGCCCATGCTGTCGATCACCTCGGCGTTGCGCACGATGCTCTCGGCGCGGCGCTGGCTGGCCATGGCGCCTGTCGAGGCCTGGCGCACCAGCCGCCCCGTGGCCCATTCATTCGCCAGCGTCAGCAGGAACAGCAGTCCCGCACCACCGAGCGCGATCCAGCCCAGAAGCGGGTTCAGCAGGAAGATGACGGCCAGGAAGATCGGCACCCAGGGCACGTCGAACAGCGTGAGCGAGGCGGGCGAGCCCAGCCAGTTGCGGCAGGATGCGAGGTCGCGCAGCGCTTCCATCCGGTAGGGGCGGTTGCGCAGCTGGCTCTCGATCGCGCGCACGAAGGCCTCCGGTGCGGCCTTGCCCTCGATCCACCCCGCGATGCGCTGCATCACCTGGCTGCGCAGCCCGTCGAGGATGGCCATCACCAGCAGCGCGAAGATGGCGATCGCGGTCAGGTAATAGAGCGTGTCGAGGCTCCGCGTGGACAGCACGCGGTCGAAGACCTGCATCATATAGAGCGAGACGGTGAGCTGCAGCAGGTTCACCACCCCGCTGAACACCGCCACCGCGACCAGTTGCTGCCGGCTAGCGTTCAGCGCCTGCGACAGCACGGTCTCGGTGGACGGCTCGATGCCTGCGGCGTTGAGCGGCAAGGGTCGCAACATGCAGGTCGTGATCCCGTCAACTATCGCGCAAGAAGATGCGCATGAGAAGAAATCAATGGTGCGTGCGAAGGCCATATGACCGACGTGAAAACCGCTAGCACGGGGCAAACCGGGATAGCCAGGGCTTTGCGATCACAAATCACGCAAACGAGAGCGATTTCAAAACGAAACAGAAATGTTATGTAATT
>JBIKSZ010000087.1:0-14279 GCA_044348345.1 Roseomonas sp.
CATGGTGCGGTCGGCGCCGACCAGCATGTTCTTGGCGACCTGCTGGGTGATGGTGGAGGCGCCGATGGGCCGCCGGCCGCTGCCCATCTGCTCCACATTCACCGCCACCGCGCGCGCGATCGCCACCGGATCGACGCCGCGGTGCTGCCAGAAATTCTGGTCCTCGGCGGCGATGAAGGCCTGCTGCAGGCGGCGGGGGATCGCCTCGATCGGCACGAAGACGCGGCGTTCCTGCGCGAGCTCCGCCATCAGGCGGGAATCCGCGGCGTAAATCCGGCTCATCTGCGGCGGCTGATAATCCGCCAGCCAGGAATAATCGGGCAGGTCGTCGGCGACCGAGCGGTAGAGCGCATAGCCCGCCCCCGCCGCTGCCAGCCCGCCAGCCACCACCAGGATCAAGGCCGATTTGAACAGGAAGCCGAGCGTGGCCCGGAACCAGCCGCGCCGACGGCGGGGCTTCGGGTCAGGCGGTGTGGCGGGCGGCGTTGCGGCGCGGGCAGCCACCATCCGCTCCTCGGCGCGGAGGTCCGGGGCGCGGAGCTCGAGGGTGTTCATGGCCGCCTCCATATAGCAAGCGCGCGGGCGACACATATGCCGTATCCGCGCGGCGGCCCTCTTCTGTCGGGGGCGACCCGATCCAGACCCAGGGGGAAGGCGCCCTTCCTGTCGCCTGGGCGCCTCACCCCGGCCCGGCCGCCATCGCCCCGGGCAGCTGGGCGCGCGCCAGCCAGTCCTGCACCGCCCGTTCGAGGGCGCGTGCCACCCGGGCCCGATGCTCCGGCCGGCGCAGCGCGGCCTCGTCTTCGGGGTGGGACAGGAAGCCGATCTCGACCAGCACGGAGGGGATCTCGGGCGCCTTCAGCACGACGAAGCCGGCCTGGCGGTGGGTGTTGGGCAGCAGTGGCACATCCCGGCCCAGCTCCCGCACCATCAGCCCCGCCATCCGCGCACTGCCCGAGCGTGTCTCCGCCCGCATCAGCGACATCAGGATCGCCTGCACCTCCGGCGAGACGGAGGGCATGCGCAGCCCGCCCGCCCGGTCGGCATTGTTCTCCCGCCGGGCGAGCGCGGTGGAGAGCGCGTCCGAGCCTTCGCCGAGCGTATAGACCGAAGCGCCGCGCGCCCCGGGCGCGCTGTCCGCATGGACCGAGACGAACAGCGCTGCTTCGCGCCGGCGGGCGAACTCCACCCGATCGCCCAGCGGCACGAAGCGGTCGCCGCTGCGCGTCATGGCGACGCGGCAGCGGCCCGAAGCCTCCAGCAGGCGGCGCAGCTCCTGCGCACAGGCCAGCACCACCTCCTTCTCCTGCGTGCCGCGCCGGCCGATTGCGCCGGGGTCGCGCCCGCCATGGCCGGGGTCGAGCACGACCAGGGGTAGCGGCGTGGCCCGGCCGCCCTCGGCCAGGGGGCGGCCGGCGGCAGCGGCGCGGGAAAAGGCTGCAGCGGGGCCGGGGGTGATCTCGACGGTCAGCTGCCCGGCGGCCTCGCGAGCCTCGCGCAACTGCACCGGCCCGGCCAGGTCGAGCACGAGGCGCCCCGCTTCGGCCCGCCCCGCGCGCACCGGGCCGGCGCCGGCGATGCGCGCCGGGCCGCGCCAGCCGCCGCCCGGGAACTCCAGCACGAGGCGTAGCGGCGCTTCCCGCGGGAGGATGCGCCAGCGCGCGCCGGGCGCGAGGGTCACGGTCAGGCGCGCGGCGGCGCCCTCGGGGACGAGGCTGGCGGTCGTGGCGGCGGCGGCAGGCCGCGGCGGTGGCAACGCGGCCAGGGCGAGCAGGGCGCCCGCCAGGCCGCGGCGATGCAACATGATAGCTGTGGCCCCCTTCGGGTTCACTGCGCGGCGTGACCCGCGGCCGGACCCCGAATCCCCCGGACCGGCCGCTGTTCGACTAACACATGTTCCCCGGGGGTTGCCAGCACATCCTGGCGTTGTGGGTGAAGCTCGCGGCATGCTGTGCGCCATCTGACCGGCGGCGCCTTGTGAAGGCCGGGCCGTGCATTTATGGTGCAACGCCCCGGCGGCGACGCCGTCGGCAGGGTTTCTTCCCTCGCGTGGCCGCCCGGCCCGCATCCCACCGCCAAAGCGGGGGGCGCCCGCCGGGAGCTTGGCCTCAGTCCTGGCATGGGGTGGGCCGTGTGCCCCTCTCCCGCGTTTCGCCAGGTGCCGCGACGAAACCCCGCCGGCGCCGAGCGCGCGCGTGGCATGCCTCTTCCCTGGCCAGTTCCGCCCGGGCCCGAGGTTTGCCCTGTGCGCCCGCTGCCCGCCCGACCGCGCCTGCGATCGGCGCCCTGCCCGCCGCCATGACGGCGCTGGCGTGGGCCGCCGCCCGGAGGGCAGAGGGGCATCGCGAGGTGCATCCGCCGGATCCGGCGGCACGTGGCCAGGGCCTTGCCCGCCGGCCGCGGCCCGTCAGATCCACCGAACCCACCCAGGGCCGCCCTTCCGGGCCGGCCCGCCGAGACGAGGAACGGGTCGCCGCCGCATGGTCCATTGCCTGCCGCGCCGCCGCCTTGTCCCGGCCCCCGCCACCTTTCTCCGTCGCGGCCCGGCCCTGCCCCGCCGCGGCGCGGAGTTCCCGCTTCCATGACCAAGCGCATGCTGATCGACGCATCCCACCCCGAGGAGACAAGGGTGGCGGTGCTGGACGGCAACCGGCTCGAAGCCTTCGACATCGAGTCTGCCAACCGCCTGCCCCTGAAGGGCAACATCTACCTGGCCCGCGTCGTGCGGGTGGAGCCCAGCCTGCAGGCCGCCTTTGTCGAATACGGCGGCAATCGCCACGGCTTCCTCGCCTTCGGCGAGATCCATCCTGACTACTACCAGATCCCCGTCGCCGACCGGCAGCGCCTGCTGGAGATGCAGCGCGCCGAGGCCGAGGAGGACCGCCGCCGCGAAGAGGCGGAGGACGCCGCCCGCGCCGGCGATGCCGCGCTGACGGAGGCGCTGGAATCGGCCTCTGGCGACGGTGAGCCCGCCGATGAGTCCGAGCCTGCGCGCATCGTGACGATGGAGGCCGAGGCTGCCGAGGCGACCGTCCCGCATGACGGCGTGCCCGTTCCCGAGCAGGCCCCGCCGGCGGCCGACGCCGCGGCTGAGGACAAGCCCACCGCCGAGGCCCCCGATGCGGAGGCTCGTGACGCCGAAGCCGCCATGGGCGATGACGCGGCCGAGGATCGCGATGCGTCGGACGCCAACGGCGCCGAGGGTGAGGCCCAGGCCGAGCTCGTGCTGCCGCCCGAGACCGTCGGCGGCTCCACCGAAGACGAGATGCGTGAGCGCCGCATCCCGCCGAAGTTCATGCGCAACTACAAGATCCAGGAGGTCATCAAGCGCCGCCAGATCATGCTGATCCAGGTGGTGAAGGAGGAGCGCGGCACGAAGGGCGCGGCGCTGACCACCTACATCTCGCTGGCCGGCCGCTTCTCTGTCCTGATGCCGAACAGCCCGCGCGGCGGCGGCGTCAGCCGCAAGATCACCTCCGCCGCCGATCGCAAGCGCCTGCGGGAGGCAATCGACGAGCTCAACCTGCCCGATGGGATGAGCCTGATCGTGCGCACCGCCGGCGCGCAGCGGCCGAAGCCGGAGATCAAGAAGGACTGCGAATACCTGCTGCGGCTGTGGGACAACATCCGCGAGCGCACCTTCGCCTCCACCGCGCCGGCGCTGATTTACGAGGAAGCCGACCTCATCAAGCGCTCGATCCGCGACACCTACGGCAAGGATGTGGACGAGGTCGTCGTGGATGGCGAGGACGCCTACAACGACGCGCGCGACTTCATGCGCATGCTGATGCCGCAGCACGCCTCCAAGGTGCGGCTGTCGCGCGAACCGGTGCCGCTGTTTGCCAAGCACGGCGTCGATCAGCAGCTGGAGGGCATGCACAACCCGACCGTGCAGCTGAAGTCGGGCGGCTACATCGTCATCAACCAGACCGAGGCGCTGGTCGCCATCGACGTGAACTCGGGCCGCGCCACGCGTGACCGCCACATCGAGGACACGGCGCTGCGTACCAACCTGGAAGCCGCCGACGAAGTGGCGCGCCAGCTGCGCCTGCGCGACTTGGCCGGGCTGATCGTCATCGACTTCATCGATATGGAATCGGCGAAGCATGACGGCATGGTCGAGCGTCGCCTGAAGGACGCGCTGAAGCAGGATCGCGCACGCATCCAGGTGGGCCGCATCAGCCATTTCGGTCTGCTGGAGATGTCGCGCCAGCGGCTGCGCCCCTCGCTGGTCGAGCATTCCTTCGTCACCTGCCCGCATTGCCAGGGCCGCGGCCTGGTTCGCAGCGCAGAAAGCAGCGGGCTCGCCGTGCTGCGCGCGATCGAGGAGGAAGGCGGCAAGCGCCGCGCCGCCGAGATCGTGGTGCATGTCGCGACCCCGATTGCCTTCTGGCTGCTCAACAAGAAGCGCGACCGCCTGGCAATGCTGGAGGAACGCTTCGGCATGACGGTGCTGTTCCAGGCCGATGACAGCCTGGTGCCGCCGGCGCTGCGCATCGAACGCACCCGCGCGCAGAACCCCGATGCTGTCGCCGACCGCCCCGTTGCGCTGCGCATGGACTACGCCCCGGAGCCGGAGGAGCCCGAGGCGATCGAGGCCGAGACCGAGGCCGAGGACGCCGCGCCTGGCGGCAGCCGTGCCGAGGCCGAGTCGCGCGCCGATGGCGACACCGATGCCGACGGTCAGCGCCGCCGCCGCCGCCGCCGCCGCGGCCGGCGTGAGAATGGCGAGGCCCAGCCCTCCGAGGGCGGCGCCCCCGGCGAGGACGCCGATGAGGAGGCCGGTGAGGGCGCCGAGGCCGGCGCGGCCGCGCCCGAAGCGGCGGCTGGACCTCGTGCCGAGGGCGACGGTGAAGCTGAAGCCGATGCTGAGGGCGATGAGGCCGCCCGTCGTCGTCGCCGCGGTCGCCGCGGTGGTCGCCGCCGGCGCCCCGAGGGCGAGGCGCCCGAGGCTGGCGAGGAAACGCAGGACGCACCTGTCCCGACGCCGGCCCCTGCGCCCGCGCCTGTGGCAGCGCCCGTGCAGCGCCGCGCGCCGACGCCCGCCGATCCCTTCGCCGGCCAGATGGATGAGATCCTGATGGCGATGGAAGCGGCCGAGCAGCAGGCCGCCGAGCGCGCCACGCGCCCGCGCCGGACTGTCGAGGCCACGGCGCCTGCCGAAGCACCGGCAGCCACGGCCCCGATGGCCGAGGCACCGGCCGCTGCGCCGGAGGCGGCTGCCGAAGCTGTCGCGGAGGTGGCGCCCGTCGCCGCCCCGCCGGTGGCCGATGCGCCGGCTGCTGCCGCTCCGCCGGTGCAAGCGGCTGCGCCCGAACCGGCGCGCGAGGAGCCGGTGATCGGCCAGCCGATCGCGCCGGTCGTGCTCGGCGCCGACGCGCCCGACGCGCTGCCCCGCAAGCGCGGCTGGTGGCGCCGCTGAACCGCGGCAATACTTCACGCAGGTCTGCACAGGGCCGCCGGCATCCGCCGGCGGCCTCTTTTTTGAACCAAGGGGGAAACGCGACATGGCACGCATGACCGTGCTCGAGCCGGAGGGGATGTATCCGGACACCGCTCTCGAGCAGGGGATCTTCGGCCCCGATGTCGAGATCATCCATGGTGGCGCGCCGCATACGCAAAGCCTCGACGTGCTGTCCGACGAGGTCTGCGCCCGCGTGGACGGGCTGCTGATCTTCCGCCATTGGCTGAAGCCGCAGCATCTCGACCGCTTCAAGAAGCTGAAGGTCGTGGTGCGGATGGGCGTTGGCTATGACCGGCTGGACCGCGCGGCCTGCGCTGCGCGCGGCATCACTGTCTGCAACGTGCCCGATTACGGCACGATGGAGGTCGCGGACCATGCCATTGCGCTGACGCTCACGCTGCGTCGCGGCCTGCTGCTGCATCACGAGATGCAGCGCCACACCCCGCCCGCGCCCTGGCGCTATCAGGACAGCCCGCTGATCCGTCGCCTCGGCGAGCAGGTCTTCGGCATTGTCGGTCTCGGGCGCATCGGCACTGCGGTTGCGCTGCGTGCCAAGGCGCTCGGCTTCCAGGTGCGCTTTTTCGACCCGTATTTGCCGAATGGCGTGGACCGGGCGCTCGGCATCGGTCGCGCGCGCACGTTGGAAGATCTGCTGCGGGCATCCGATGTGCTGTCCATCCACGCACCAGACACGAAGCAGACGCGGCGCATGATCGGCGCGGCGCAGCTCGCCCTGCTGCCGAAGAACGCGATCGTGGTGAACACAGCGCGCGGCACCAGCATCGACATCGACGCGCTGGAAGCGGCGCTGCGCTCTGGCCATCTGGCCGGCGCCGGCCTCGACGTGATTCCGGTGGAGCCGCCGGTGGAGCCTGTGCCCGACCTGCTCGCGGCCTATCGCCGCAAGGAAGCCTGGCTGGAAGGGCGTGTCATCATCACGCCGCACAGCGCCTTCCACACGCCGGAAGCCTGGGCGGATATCCGCAGCAAGAGCGCGGAAACGATGCGCGACGTGCTGCTGCTCGGCCTGTCTTCCAACGTGATCCGTCCCGAGGACGATTGATGCGTGGGGGCCGAAGGTTTCGCCTTCGGCCCCTTCGCCCTGGCGCGCCGCGATCTATGCGCATCTCGACATGCGCTGCCCATGCCAATCGCCGACGTTGAAGTTTCTGCGCCCATGCCAGCGCGACGATTGAAAGCATGACTGCGCAACGGGTGCGTTCGGCGCGCCGCTGCGCGACGCTCCGATTCAATTGATCAACTGCAGCGCGCTTGGTGATCCGTTCGACATTGTGCCGCCCTACCCGATCATGCACGAAGATCGGCGGGATGCGGGCTCGCATCCTTCTCCGGCGCGGCCGGTGACCCGTCGTCACGTCGGACAAACGGATGACCGAGATGGCATCGTCAACGGCCAGACGCCCAGCAGCCAAGGCTCCCGCGCGGAGCTGTAGCCAGCTTCGGCGCGCCTGATGCTGGCACGATTGTCGCGCCTGACGCGACGCGCCTCCTTCGTCTATCACGAAACCGGATCGCGGCGCGCCGCCTTCGACTTCTTCTGCAAATCGCTGATGACAAAGGCATCCACCGTGGCGACGCATCTCTGGTCGTTCCGGCGGTACCTGATGCCGTGGCGGCTGATCGCGGAAGCGCGACGGCTTGATGCCATCCGCAGCGACGGCCGGTTGGCGATCGCGATCACCGTCTCGGGCGGTCTGGGCGATCTGGTTGTTATTGCGCGCTGGATGCGCGACCTGGCTGCCAGCGTAGAGCCCTTCTCCTTCGATGTGTTCGCGTCTTCGCCGAGCCTTGCGGGCTGGGTGTTCTCTGCCGTTCCTGGCTTCGGGCGCGCCTATCCCGACACGCTCGATGACCTGGCGGGCCGCGGCTACGATCTGCGGCTGCGCGTGAACCAGACGGTCGTCGTGCGGTACGAGTCGGTCCGCTGGGCCCGCTTGCGGAAAGCGCCACGCATGGTCGCTGCGGCCGCGAAGATGAATGCCGCGCGCCATCGCGGCGGTCTCGAGCCCTACATCCTCAATCATCCGCGCCTCGACAACGGATTGGCGCGCAAGGCGGTCTATGCCGGCCGCAACAGGAACGACTTTCTGCATTTCCTGGCTGGGCTCGACTATGGCGGCGATCTGCTCGGCCTTGCGGCGGATAAGACCGTGCTGGAGCGCCTTGGCCTCGCGGGCCGCGCCTTCGTGACGGTGCATAATGGCTTCGACACGAACTTCGTCATCACCGGCCAGCGCGCCACCAAATGCTACCCGCATTTCGCCGCGGTGGTGGCCGGGCTGAAGGCCGCGCGGCCCGATCTTGTCGTCGTGCAGCTCGGCACGACGACGAGCGAGCCGATTCCGGGCGTCGACCTCGACCTGATCGGGCAGACCACGCTGGCGGAGGTGGCGGGTCTGCTGCGGGCGACTGCGCTGCACCTCGACAATGAGGGCGGTCTTGTCCACCTCGCCGCCTGCTATGGCCGCCGCAGCCTGGTGGTGTTCGGGCCCACCCCGTCCGGCTACTTCGGCTATCCGCAGAACATCAATGTGGATCCGGTGCGCTGCGGCGGCTGCTGGTGGATCGACGAGCTCTGGATGGATCGCTGCCCGCGCGGCATGGCGCAGCCGGAATGCATGTTCAGCCAGCCGCCCGACAAGATCGTCGGACTGGCGCTGACGGCGCTCGGCCTGGCTCCGGAGCGCAGTCGCCTGCCGGCCGCAAACGGCGGCGATGCCTTCAGCCGAGGAGAAGCCGCTTGAAGCTCTACGTCGGATCCCGCAACTACAAGCCCGATGGCTACGTCACCGTCGACATCGACCCGGCCAACAAGCCGGACATCGTCGCGGACATCACCAACATGACCAGCGTGGCGGATGCCTCCTGCGACGAGGTGGTGGCGGGCCATGTCCTTGAGCATATCGAATGGCCGGACAGCTTCGCCGCCATTGCGGAGTTTGCGCGCGTGCTGAAGCCGGGTGGCGTGGTGAAGATCGCCGTGCCGGATATGGCGTCGCTGATGCGCATGCTGCTGGGTGGTGAATCGGCCTTCCATGTCATGGGGCTGATCTATGGCCTTGGTGGGCGCGTGAACACATTCGAGCGGCACCGCTACGGCTTCACGCTAGGCATGCTCGCCGACATCCTGGAAACGCTCGGCTTTGGCGAATTCGACTGGTGGAATTCGAGCCTGGCTGACGCGTCCAATGGCTGGGCGCCGCGAGGCCTGGATGAGCGCATCGGCATGTCGCTCAACATGCAGGCGGTGAAGACCGGCGCGCCCAGCGTTGACCCCAAGGCGCTGCATCAGGAATTGCTGCGCACGCCGATGGACGATTTCGTCTCGGTCAGCGCGCGCCTGCGGGGCCGAGAGGCGCCCGATGGGCAACAGCCCGACCGGGCGGTCTCGCCCAAGCTGCTGCAGCTCATGCACTTCCAGCTGATCGAGGCGCAGCAGCGTATCCGCCACTTGGAGGGCCGCCCGCCGGCGCCGTCGCAACAGGCAGGACTCCGCGACGAACCGAGCCGCTTGCGATCCGCGGTGCGGCGCTTGATCGCGCGACTTTAGCGCTGAGACCAGCGCCCAGCCGGCAGAGGAGCAACCTGCGCGTCATGAGCCAGCCCGATGTCGGCCACTTCGCAACGCGCCTGCGCTGCCCGATCCGGCTGGAAGCGTTTTCCGTGCTGTCGCGCATCATCCGGCACGCCACCTATGCGGAGGAAGCGCCCCCGACCCAGGCCTCGCTCTGGAGCATCCATCACGACCTCCAGACGGCGCTGCGGTCGGGCCATCCGGACTGGATCCATAAGGACCGGCTGCATGTCCGCTTCGCGGATCGTGAGGCGATGGCCGTGGTGGACATGACCAACACGCAGTTCATCGGCGCGGATCGCAGCCTTGCTGTTTTCGGGCGTGGCTACGAGCCGGAGATCGGCATGCTGATGGATGCCTTCGTGCCGGATGACGGCGTGCTGGTCGATGCCGGTGCGAATTGGGGCTACTTCCCGCTGTTCCTCGCCGCGCGGTCTGGTTTCCGTGGCCATATCCTGGCTGTCGAGCCCTTTCCCGCCAGCGCCGCCGCGCTGGCCGGCGTTATCGCGGCCACCGGCATCGGGCATCTGGTCGAGCCGCTGGCGATCGCGCTCGGGGCTGCGCCGGGCCGGGCGGCCATGTCCGCCGAAGTGTTCACCGGGAACAACCGGATCAGCCGCGACGGCGCCGTGGAGGTGCCCGTGGAGACGCTGGATCGCGTCGTGGCGGCGCGGAATCTGGACAGGCTCGACCTGCTCAAGATCGATGTGGAGGGTGCGGAAGCTGACGTGATCCGTGGTGCATCGCGCAGCATCGCCCGCCACCGCCCCGTGGTCGTGTTCGAACACTGGCTGAACGCGGATGGCGGCGTGGACGCGGCGCCGTTCGAGGCCCTGCAGGCTATCGCAGATCATGCCTTCCATGCGATCGCACTCGATCCTCCGCCGGATGACGGGCCGCAGGCGGCGATGGCGGAGTCCGCTGCGGTGACGGGCCGGGTGATTCCAGTGACGGTGAAGAACCGCGCGGAGCTGCCGCCCCGGATCAACGTCGTCGCCTGTCCACCAGGGATCGACCTCGCTGCGCGCTTACGCGTCGGGGTGGGACGATGAGCACCGAACGAACCACCGGGATGGATCGCCCCGCGCATCCGATCTTCGCCGCCCTGGCTGACAGACCCATCGCCGTGGTCGGCGATGTCATGCTCGACCGCTTCCTCTATGGCGATGTCGAGCGCATCTCGCCCGAGGCACCTGTGCCGGTACTGCGCCATCGGCAGACGCAGAGCATGCTCGGCGGCGCCGGCAATGTGGCGCGCAACATCGCCGCCCTTGGCGGCCGGGCTGTGCTGGTCGGCCTGCGCGGGCGCGACTCAGCCGCGGCCGAGCTTGCGCGCCTCATGGCGTCGCAGCCAGGTCTCATCGACCGCATGGTCGAAGGCGCGTCGCGCCCCACGATCTGCAAGATGCGCGTCATCGCCGGCACGCAGCAGCTGGTGCGGGTGGATGACGAACTGGCCGCGCCGCTCGACGGTACGGAGAGCATGGCGCTGATCGCCTGCCTCTCGGCCGCCGTGACGGGCTGCGCTGCCCTTGTCCTGTCCGATTACGGCAAGGGCGTGCTTGCCAGGCCGGTGATCGAGACCGCCATCGGCTTCGCCCGGGCGCAGGGCATCCCTGTGCTGGCCGATCCGAAGAGCGATGACTTCCGCCACTACGCCGGCGCCGACCTGATCACGCCGAACGCACGCGAATTGGCGCGTGCCACGCGGCTGCCGACCTCGACCGAGGCCGAGGTGGCGGCGGCCGCGCAGGCCGTGATGGCCACGACCGGCATTCCGGCCGTGCTCTGCACCCGCGCGGAGAAAGGTATGATGTTGGTTACCACTGAGGGCGGCGTCGCCAGCGTGCCGGCGGAAGCGCGCGAGGTCTTCGACGTCTCTGGCGCGGGCGATACCGTCATCGCGTCGCTCGCCCTCGCGCTCGCCGCGGGCCACCCCCTGCCGGAGGCGATGCGGATCGCCAATGCCGCAGCCGGCATCGTTGTTGGCAAGCTCGGCACGGCAACGGTCACGGCGGAGGAACTGGCGTATGCGCTGCGTGCGCTGGGCCAGGCCAGCCTGACGGAGCAAGCGGTGCTGGACACCGCCTCGGCCCGGCGACTGGTACAGGATTGGCGCGGCCACAGGCTGCGCATCGGCTTCACCAATGGCTGTTTCGACATCCTGCATGCCGGGCATGTCGCGCTGCTGGCTGCCGCGCGCCGGCGCTGCGACCGGCTGATTGTCGCGCTGAACACGGATGCCTCGGTCGCCAGGTTGAAGGGGTCGGCGCGCCCCGTGAACACGCTGGCCGACCGCGCCGCCGTCATCGCCGCCCTCAGCATGGTGGATGCCGTGGTCGCCTTCGCCGAGGACACGCCGCTTGAGCTCATCCGCGCCCTCGTGCCGGACGTGCTGGTGAAGGGCGCGGACTACACGCTGGATCAGGTGGCCGGCGCCGACATTGTCCAGGCGGCGGGCGGAGAGGTTGCGTTGATCGGCCTGGCGCCTGGCCGCTCCACCACGGCAACGCTGGCGCGCGCCGCGGCCATGCGCCTGCAAGCGAATGACGATACCGGGGCGCGTGCCGCGGCCGGGTGAGGCGGGCGACCACTCGATCGCGGCAGGGCCGATTGTTTCGCTGGGCCCGCGGCCCCATGATGGCCGGCGTTGCAGGAGCCGGAAGGATACCGTGGAGATGAGCTTGAGCGCCCGAGCATCCACCGCTCCGCGCATCGCCGTCCTCATCCCCTGCTACAATGAGGAGGTCGCGGTGCCCCGTGTGGTCGCCGCCTTCCGCGCCGCGCTGCCGGATGCCGCGATCTATGTCTATGACAACAACTCCGCCGACGGCACGCGCCGCGTGGCCGAGGCTGCGGGCGCGATCGTCCGCACCGAGACGCAGCAGGGCAAGGGCCATGTCGTGCGGCGGATGTTCGCCGATATCGAGGCCGATGCCTATGTGCTGGTGGATGGCGACGACACCTACGACGCCGGCGCCGTGCCCGAGATGCTGCGCCTGCTGTTCGACGAACGCTTCGACATGGTCACCGGCGTGCGCGTCACCGATGCCGCTGGCGCCTATCGCCCTGGCCACCGCTTCGGCAATGCGGTGCTGACCGGCATGGTCCGCTGGGTCTTCGGCAACCGCATCACCGACATGCTGTCCGGCTACCGCGTCTTCTCCCGCCGCTTCGTGAAGAGCTTCCCGGCGCTGGCTGCCGGCTTCGAGACGGAGACGGAATTCACCGTCCACGCGCTGGAGTTGCGCCTGCCGGTCGGCGAGCTGCGCACCGCCTACAAGGAACGCCCCGTGGGCTCGACCAGCAAGCTCAACACCTGGCGCGATGGCCTGCGCATCCTGCGCACCATCCTGCTGCTGGTGCAGCGCGAACGGCCGCTGATGTTCTTCTCCGCCGCCGGTGCTGTGCTCTTCGCCGCCGCGATCCTGCTGGCGCTGCCGCTGCTGGCCACCTTCCTCGAGACCGGGCTGGTGCCGCGGCTGCCGACGGCGGTGCTCGCCACGGGGCTTGCGCTGCTGTCCTTCCTGTCCCTCGCCAGCGGGCTGATCCTCGACACTGTCTCCCGCGGGAGGCTGGAGGCGAAGCGCCTGGCCTATCTCGCCTTGCCGGCGCCGGCGGATGGGCGTGACCGGTGACGCAGCGTCGCACCATGGTGACCCGGCGGTGCTGGCCGCGCCGCGCGGAACCGGATAGATCGGCCGCAGGCTGGAGGTAAGGGCATGCCTGATCCGAAGGAGATCGCGGCGGCGATCAGCGCGACGGCGCGGCTGCTGGACACGATGGCCGCCGATGCGGCGCTCTGCGCGGCCGCGGCCCAGGCGACGGCGATCTCCATCGCCGCGCTGCGCGCGGGCCGCAAGCTGCTCTTCTGCGGCAATGGTGGCAGCGCTGCGGATGCGCAGCATTGGGCGGGCGAGCTGGTCTCCCGCTTCCACTATGACCGACCCGGCCTGCCGGCGATCGCGCTGACCACGGACAGCTCCATCCTGACTGCGATCGGCAATGACTATGGCTATGACCGCGTCTTCGCCCGCCAGGTGGAGGCGCTGGGCGTTGCGGGCGATGTGCTGGTGGCGATCTCCACCTCTGGCAACTCGCCGAATGTGGTCGCGGCGATCGAGGCAGCGCGCGCGCAGGGGCTGGCGACCATCGGCTTCACCGGCCAGGGCGGCGGCCGGATGGCGGCGCTCTGCGATGTCTGCATCCGCATCCCTTCGACAAGCACGCCCCGCATCCAGGAAGGCCATGAGGTGCTGGGCCACGCGCTCTGCGCCCTGATCGAGGCGACGCTCTTCCCCCGCCCGGCGGGGTGAGCCGGCGCGAGGCCGTGGTCCGGGCGGGCCGGCCCGCGGGGCGGTCCGGGGCGCCTGCCGCCTCCGCCCGACGCTGCCCTGACCGCACTGGCCGATTGCGCGCCGGGGCGCGCTGCGGCAATGCTCGCGGCTGATCCGGGGCCCAGGACGTGACGGCTTTCCACAACATCCACACCCACGGCTTCGTGCGCGCTGCGGTTTGTGCGCCACGGGTGCGCGTGGCCGATCCCGCCTTCAACGCCGGGGAGACGCTGGCCATGGCCCGCCGCGCGGCCGCGGCGGGTGCCTCCATCGTGCTCTTCCCCGAGCTTGGCCTGTCGGCCTATGCGATCGACGACCTGCTGCAGCAGGCCGCGCTGCTGGAGGCGGTGGAGGGCGCGGTCGGGCGCATCCTGGCCGAAAGCCGCGACCTTGCGCCGATGCTGTTCGTGGGCGCGCCGGTGCGCGCGGGCGGGCGGCTCTACAACGCCGCCCTTGCGATCCATCGTGGGCGGATCCTGGCGGCCTTCCCCAAGACCTACCTGCCGAACTACCGCGAATTCTACGAGAAGCGGCACTTCGCCAGCGGCGCCGGCGCCGTGCCGCCCACGCTGCGCCTCGCGGGCCAGGACGTGCCCTTCGGCACCGACATCCTGCTGCGGGCCGAGGACCTGCCCGACCTCGTCATCGGTGTGGAGATCTGCGAGGACGCCTGGTCGCCCGTCCCGCCCTCCACCGCGGCGGCGCTGGCGGGCGCGACGGTGCTGCTCAACCTCTCGGCGAGCAACGTCACCGTCGGCAAGTCGGCCTATCGCCACGCGCTGTGCCAGGTGCATTCGGCGCGCTGCATCGCCGCCTATCTCTACTCGGCGGCCGGGACGGGCGAGTCCAGCACCGACCTCGCCTGGGACGGCCAGGCGATGAT
>JBIKSZ010000273.1:0-4361 GCA_044348345.1 Roseomonas sp.
TTGCGGAATATCGACGGAATAACTTCGCGTGGAGCGGCTGCCGCTAACGCTCTGAAAATGCACGGTTCGAATTTTCGAAACCCGAGCACGGAATAGCCGCGGACTACACGAAAAAGGGGCTGCGGACGAACCGCAACCCCTTGATTTCGAACGGAAAATCCGAGGATTTTCCGATCCTTCGGTTTTATCGCTTGGAGAACTGGAAGGAACGTCGGGCCTTCATCTTGCCGTACTTCTTGCGCTCGACCACGCGCGGGTCGCGCGTGAGGAAGCCGGCCTTCTTCAGCACCGGGCGCAGGCCCGGCTCGAAGTAGGTCAGCGCGCGGGAGATGCCGTGGCGCAGCGCACCGGCCTGGCCCGAAAGACCGCCGCCGACGACGGTCGCGTAGACGTCGAACTGCTGGTGACGGTCGGAGACCAGGAAGGGCTGGGCGATCATCATGCGCAGCACCGGGCGGGCGAAGTACTTCGCCGCCGGCTTGCCGTTGATCTCCATCTCGCCCTTGCCGGGCTTCACCCACACGCGGGCAACGGCGTTCTTGCGCCGGCCGGTGGCGTAGGAACGGCCCTGCGCATCGCGCTTCGGCTCACGCACCGGGGCCGCATCCGCCGCGGCGGGGCCGCCGGCGGCGTTGACCATGTCCTTCAGCTCGGCCAGCGAGCCGCCGCGGGAAGTCTGCTCGCTCATTCTCAGAGCACCTTGTTCTTGCGGTTCATGGCGCCGACGTCGAGCGTGGCGGGCGTGTTGCCGCCATGCGGATGCTCGGGCCCGGCATAGACATGCAGGTTCTTCATCTGCTGCCGGCCGAGCGGGCCGCGCGTGATCATGCGCTCCACGGCCTTCTCGATGACGCGCTCCGGATGGGCGCTCTCGATCCGCTCGCGGAAGGTGCGGCCCTTGATCCCGCCGGCATAGCCGGTGTGCCAGTAGAAGACGGACTGCTCCGCCTTCTGGCCGGTCACGCGGACCTTCTTCGCGTTGATGATGACGACATGGTCGCCGCAATCGACATGCGGGGTGAATTGCGGCTTGTGCTTGCCGCGGAGGCGGTTGGCGACCAGGGTGGCGAGGCGGCCGAGCACGAGGCCCTCCGCATCGATCAGCACCCAGCCCTTCTTGACCTCCGCCGGCTTGAGCGAGCGGGTTTCGCGCGTGAGCATCTTCGTTCCGGTGATCCGGGGTGGAGAGAGGGGCGCATATCGCGGAGATGGACGGGAAAGTCAAGCAGGACCTAGATTTTCCTGATGCGGTATTCGGATACCTCGATCCAGCTTCCTCCCCCGGCCCTCCCCCCTGGACAGTCCCAAGCCGGCGGGGGAAGTGTCGCGCCATGACCGACGCTCCGAAACCACAAGGCCTCGCCGCCCGCTCCTCCAACTATGGCGACCGCGACTTCGCGCTGTATCTCCGCCGCAGCTTCGCCAAATCCATGGGCTATTCCCAGGCGCTGCTCGACAAGCCGGTGGTCGGCATCGCGGATACGGGCAGCGACTACAACAACTGCCACCGCACCGCGCCCGAACTGGTGGAGGCGGTGAAGCGCGGGGTGCTCGCCGCGGGCGGGCTGCCGCTGGCCTTCCCGACCGTCAGCCTCTGCGAGCCCTCGCTCAACCCCTGTTCTATGCACTACCGCAACCTGATGGCGCTCGACACCGAGGCGATGCTCTCCGCCCAGCCGATGGACGCCGCCGTGCTGGTGGGCGGTTGCGACAAAACCGTGCCGGCGCAGCTCATGGCCGCCATCAGCTCCGGCACGCCGTCGGTCATGCTCGTCACCGGCCCGATGCTGGCCCAGGCTTTCGAAGGGGAGCGGCTGTCGGCCTGCACGGATTGCCGGCGCTATTGGGCGCGCTACCGCGCGGGCGAGGTGAGTGCCGAGAAGATCTCAACGCTCGAAGGCAAGCTCGCCACCACGGCGGGCACCTGCGGCGTGATGGGCACGGCCAGCACCATGGCCTGCATCGCCGCCACCCTCGGCTTCATGCCACTTGCGGCGGCCAGCGCGCCGGCCGTGCATGCCGACCGGCTGCGCATCGCAGAGGAAGCCGGCGCGCAGGCGGTGCGGCTGATCGCCAAGCCCGTGGCACCGGCCACGCTGGTGACCAAGGCGAGCATCGAAAATGCGATGCGCGTGCTGCTGGCGCTCGGCGGCTCCACCAATGCCGTGGTGCACCTGGCGGCCATCGCCGGCCGCGCGGGCGTGGCCTTCGAGCTCGACCGGCTGGATGCGCTGAGCGAGACGACGCCGGTGCTGGTGGACCTGAAGCCCACCGGCGAAGGCTACATGGAGGATTTCCACGCCGCCGGCGGCATGCAGGCGCTGCTGTGGGAGCTGCGCGACCTGCTGAACCTCGACACGCCCGACCTCGACGGCGTCACGCTCCGCGATCGCATCGGCGACGGGTCGCATTTCGTGGACCGCAAGATCATCCGCGCGCGGGAGAATCCGATCAGTGCGGTGGGTGGGCTGATCGCGGTGCGCGGCAGCCTGGCGCCGGACGGCGCCATCCTGAAGCGCAGCGCCGCGACGCCGTCGCTGTTCGAGACGGAAGCGCGCTGCATCGTCTTCGACGGGCTGGAAGACCTGGCGCGGCGGATCGACGACCCCGACCTGGATGTGACTGCGCAGGACATCATGGTGCTGAAGGGCGCAGGCCCGCGCAGCGCGGCCGGCATGCCGGAGGCAGGCTACCTGCCCATCCCGAAGAAGCTCGCGCGGCAGGGCGTGAAGGACATGGTGCGGATCAGCGATTGCCGCATGTCCGGCACTGCCTTCGGCACCATCGTGCTGCATGTCGCACCCGAGGCCGCGGTGGGCGGGCCGCTCGCGCTCGCCGAGACCGGCGACCGCATCCGGCTTTCGGTGAAGGACCGCCGGCTCGACCTGCTGGTGGACGAGGCGACGCTCGCCCAGCGCCGCGCCGCCTGGACGCCCCTGCCCGCCCCCGCCCGCGGCTGGGACCGCCTGGTGCATGAGCAGGTGACGCAGGCGCCGCTCGGCGCCGACCTTGCCTTCCTCCGCCCGCCGGGCTGAGGCTTTCACCCCACGTCATCGCGCGACACCGACCGGAGCCGACGCCCATGCCCGTGATCAACCGCATCGCTGAATTCCATACCGAGATGACGGAATGGCGGCGCGACTTCCACATGCACCCGGAGATCGGCTTCGAGGAAGTCCGCACCTCCGCCGTCGTTGCCGAGAAGCTGCGCGACTTCGGCTGCGATGAGGTGCACACCGGCATCGCGAAGACCGGCGTCGTCGGCGTGATCCGCGGCTCCGGCACCTCCTCTCGCGCCATTGGCTTCCGCGCCGACATGGATGCGCTGCCGATCACGGAGCAGACGGGCAAGCCCTGGGCCTCCACCATCCCCGGCAAGATGCACGCCTGCGGCCATGACGGGCACACGACGATGCTGCTGGGTGCTGCGAAGTACCTGGCCGAGACGCGCAACTTCGACGGTACGATCTACCTGGTGTTCCAGCCGGCCGAGGAGAACCTGGCAGGCGGCGAGGTGATGGTGAAGGAAGGCCTGTTCGAGCGCTTCCCGATGGATCGCATCTTCGGCATGCACAATTGGCCCGGCATGCCGGCGGGGACGTTCCTGCATGCACCGGGCCCGGTGATGGCCGCGGTCGCCAACCTCGAAGCGACCATCACGGGCACGGGCGCGCATGGCGCCATGCCGCACAATGGCGTTGACCCGATCCTGGCCGCAGCACAGATCGTCACCGCGCTGCAATCCATCGTGGCGCGCAATGTGAACCCGCTGGAAGCGGGGGTGATCACCATCGGCCATATCGGCGGCGGTCACACCTTCAACGTCATCCCGGAAGAGGTCCGGCTGCTGGGCACGGCGCGCTGGTTCCTGCCCGAAGTCGGCGACCTGCTGGAGGCTCGCTTCAAGGATATCGTCACCGGCATCGCGGCCGCGATGGGCTGCCGCGCGACCTGCAGCTTCACACGCAGCTACCCCGCGACGGTGAACGAGGCCGAGAGCACGGAACTCGCCGCGCGCGCGGCGCGCACCGTGGTGGGCGAGGCGCGCACGCGCCCGCTGCCGCAGCCCACCATGGGGGGCGAGGATTTCGCCTTCATGCTGAACGAGAAGCCGGGCGCCTACCTGTTCCTCGGCGGCAGCACGGGCGGTGCGGATGCGATGGTCCACCACCCGAAATACGACTTCAACGACGAAATCCTGCCGGTCGGCGCCAGCTGGTTCGCGACGCTGGCGGAGCAGCTGCTGAAGCGGGGGTGAGGCCGGCCCCCGGGGAGGGCGCTGCCCTCCCCGGACCCCTCCCGCCAAGGGGCAGTGGCCCCTTGGAACCCATGAGTCTTCGGGTTGTCAGGGAGGGGGCGTC
>JBIKSZ010000274.1:0-4349 GCA_044348345.1 Roseomonas sp.
GGGTGCCGCGCTCACCGGCCCGAAGCCCGAAGCTGGGCCCGCTTCGGCCAGCATCGGGTGGTTCGGCAGATGCGGCGCGAGATGCGCCGCAACCCCGATCGGGCCGACGCCCGGCCCGCCGCCGCCATGCGGGATGCAGAAGGTCTTGTGCAGATTGAGGTGGCAGACATCCGCGCCGATCGCAGCCGGCGAGGTCAGCCCGACCTGCGCGTTCATATTCGCGCCGTCCATATAGACCTGCCCGCCCTTGGCGTGGATCAGCGCGCAGATGTCGCGGATCTCCGTCTCGAACACACCATGCGTGGACGGGTAGGTGACCATCAGCGCCGAAAGATTGGCGGCGTGCTGCTCCGCCTTCGCGCGCAGGTCATCGAGGTCCACATTCCCGTCGCGGTCGCAGCCGACAACGACGACCTTCATCCCCGCCATCACCGCACTCGCCGGGTTGGTGCCATGCGCGGAGGACGGGATCAGGCACACATCGCGATGCGCATCACCACGCGCGCGGTGATAGGCGCGGATCGCGAGCAGCCCCGCATATTCGCCCTGGCTGCCGGCATTCGGCTGCAGAGAGACGGCGGCGAAGCCGGTGACGGTGGCGAGCCACCCCTCCAGCCGCCGGATCATCTCGATATAGCCATCCGCCTGGTCCACCGGCGCGAAGGGATGGATGCCGCCGAAGCCGGGGAAGGTGACGGGGATCATCTCCGCCGTCGCGTTCAGCTTCATCGTGCAGGATCCGAGCGGGATCATGCTGCGGTTCAGCGCGACGTCCTTATCCTCGAGGCTCTTGAGGTAGCGGAGCATCGCGTGTTCGGCGTGATGCGTGTTGAACACGCTGGCCGTGCAGAACTCGGAGCGGCGCGCGAGCGCGGCGGGCAGACCGCCCTGCGGCGCGATCGCTTCCAGCGGCTGGGCGGGGCTGCGCGTCACATCCGCGATCACCGCGATGAGCTGCGCGAGGTCCTGGCGCGTCACCGTCTCATCCACCGCGATGCCGACGAGGCCGTTGCCGTGGCGTGCCAGGTTGAAGCCGTGGCGCAGCGCTTCGCGGACCAGCGCGTCGGCCTTCTCGCCGGCTTCGATCGCGATGGTGTCGAAGAAGGTGCCGTGCCGCACCGCCAGCCCCGCGGCCTTCGCCGCACCGGCCAGGATGCGCGCCTGCAGCGCCACGCGGCGCGCAATGCGCTTCAGCCCCTCCGGCCCGTGCCAGACGGCGTACATGCCGGCCATGACGGCGAGCAGCACCTGCGCGGTGCAGATGTTCGACGTCGCCTTCTCGCGCCTAATGTGCTGCTCGCGCGTCTGCAGCGCGAGGCGCATCGCCGGTGCGCCGGCGGCATCGAGCGAAACCCCAACCAGTCGCCCGGGCATCAGCCGCTTATAGGCATCCTTCACCGCCATGTAGGCCGCGTGCGGTCCGCCATAGCCCATCGGCACGCCGAAGCGCTGGGTGGAGCCGATGACGACATCCGCCCCCATCTCGCCTGGCGGTGTCAGCAGCGTGAGCGAGAGTGGATCGGCGGCGACGATCGCAAGCCCGCTCACTGCCTGGACCGCCGCGATCTCGGCCCGCAGGTCGCGCACTTCGCCAGTCGCGCCGGGATATTGCAGGATCAGCGCGAACGGTTTTTGCGCCGCGACCGTGGCCGCAACCTCGGCCGGCGGAACGACGAGGACCTTGAACCCGAGCGGCTCGGCGCGCGTCGTCACCACTGCGATGGTCTGCGGCAGCACATCGGCTGCGATCACCAGCGTATCGGACTTTGCCTTGCTCGCGGCATGCGCGAGCGCCATCGCCTCCGCCGCCGCCGTGCCTTCATCCAGCAGCGACGCGTTGGCGACGGGCAGGCCAGTGAGGTCGGTCACCAGGGTCTGGAAGTTCAGCAGCGCTTCCAGCCGGCCTTGTGCGATCTCCGCCTGATAGGGCGTGTAGGCGGTGTACCAGCCGGGGTTCTCCAGCACGTTGCGCAGGATCACCGGCGGCGTGATCGTGCCGTGGTAGCCAAGCCCGATCAGCGACTTGATGTCGGCGCGGTTGCGCGCGGCCAGCGCCCGCAGCTCCCCGATCGCCTCTGCCTCCGTCGCCGGCGCGGGCAGGGCGGCGGGGAAGCCGGCGCGGATGCCGGCCGGCACGGTCTTCGCGGCCAGATCGTCGAGATCGGCGGCGCCGACCTCGCGCAGCATCGCCGCGATCTCGGCGGCCGACGGCGCGACATGGCGGCGGATGAATTCGCCGTGGTCCTCGAGCGCGGTGAGTTCGCTGAGCGTGCTCATGCCACCGTCTCCAGGAAGGCGGCATAGGCCGCCTCGTCCATCAGCGCGGCGACCGTCGCGGCATCCACGCCTTCGAGCTTGAAGAACCAGCCCTCTCCGGTCGGGGCGGTGTTCACCAGCGCCGGATTTTCGGCCAGCGCCGCGTTGCTCTCGACCACGCGGCCAGCGACCGGCGCATAGACATCGGACGCGGCCTTCACGCTTTCGACGACGGCAATCGCCTCGCCTTCCGTCACGTCGCGCCCGGCCTCGGGCAGGTCCACGAAGACCACGTCGCCGAGCGCGGTCTGCGCATGATCGGTGATGCCGACGGTCGCGACATCGCCCTCAAGCCGGATCCATTCATGGTCCTTGGTGAAGCGGAGTTCGGCCATGGTGGGGTTCCTCAGCGGATGTAGCGGTGGGGGATGAAGGGAAGGGGGGCGATGCGGGCCGCGAGCGGCTTGCCGCGCACCATGAGTTCCAAGGCTTTGCCCTCGGCGCTGTGTTCGCGCGCGACATAGCCCATGGCGACCGGCGCGTTGGCGGACGGCCCGAAGCCGCCCGAGGTCACTTCGCCAATCTGCGCGCCACCCGGCGCATGCACCGGCGTGTGCCCGCGCGCCGGCTGGCGCCCTTCGGGCTTGATACCGACGCGCAGCCGCCGCGGCCCGTTGTCGAGATCGGCGCGCACGCGATCGGCGCCCCGAAAGTTCCACTCGGTGCGGCGGCGCTTGCCGATGGTCCAGGTAAGGTTCGCCTCGACCGGGCTCGTCGTCTCGTCGATGTCGTTGCCATAGAGGCAAAGCCCGGCTTCGAGGCGGAGCGAATCCCGCGCGCCGAGCCCCGCGGGCTGCACGCCGGGCAGCGCGAGCAGCGCCTTCGCGAAGGCCTCCGCACGTTCGGCGGGGACCGAGACCTCGACCCCATCCTCCCCGGTGTAGCCGGAGCGGCTGACCAGCGCCGGCGTGCCGGCGATGTCGAAGGCGCCGAAGCCCATGAAGGGCAGGCCGGCGATGCCGGGCGCCAGCGTCGCGATAGCGGCCACAGCCTGCGGCCCCTGCAGCGCGATCAGCGCGCGGTCCGGCAGCGGCCGCAGCGTGACGCCGGTCGGCAGCGCGGCGGTGATGCGGGCGAAATCCTCGGCCTTGCGCGAGGCATTCACCACAAGGAACAGCTTGTCCCCGAGATTCGCGACCATGAAGTCGTCGAAGATGCCGCCGTCGTCGGTGGTCAGCAGCGCATAGCGCTGCCGGCCGGGCTTGAGGCCCTGCACATCGGCCGGCGTCAGCGCCTCAAGCGCCGCGGCCGCGCCGTCGCCGACGAGCTCCGCCTGGCCCATATGGGAGACGTCGAACAACGCCGCCGCCGCGCGGCAATGCAGGTGCTCGGCCATGATGCCGGCTGGGTACTGCACGGGCATAGCATAGCCCGCGAAGGGCACCATGCGCCCGCCCAGGTCACGATGGAGCGCCGCCAGCGGCGTCTCAAGCAAAGCAGAAGGGTCCGACGAATCGGCCACGGTGCCCCCAGAGGCATCCCGCCGCCTGGATTGGCAGCGGTTCGTCCGTGGCCCCCCTCTGTCCCGTGACCTGAGAGATTCGGCGGCGATCCCGTGGCGGCACCGTGGCGAGGCCACAGGCGGCAGGGTGTCGGCGCCTTACTCCGTCGGTGCCGGACCCCGTTCGGAGCCCAGTCTTTCCAGAGGTCCCTTCCCCACGCGGCCCTTTTGCCTGAGCGTTTCCGGGGGCCGGTTGCGCCTTCGGCGGCCATCCCAGGTCTCGGATTTGTGTCCGGAGACTCGGGCGGCTCTCTCCCGCGCGGGATCGACGGGATAATCGGGATATGGCGCAGCACCGGGCGGGGCGCAACCTCGGCCCGATGCGCTCGCCGGCCGGCCTAGAGCGCCTATCGAAAACCTGGTGACGAGCCTGGGCGGCGCCGCGGCTTTGCCGCGGCAACGCAAACTGACCTTCGAGGACGGGCGCCAAAGCCGGGGCCCCCGCAAAGCCGCGAAGCGGTTTTGTGGGGCGTTCTTAGCGCGGGCCGCGCTGCCGGTTCAGCGCCAGTTCCTCCGGCGTCAGCTGGAACGA
>JBIKSZ010000088.1:0-14214 GCA_044348345.1 Roseomonas sp.
ACGATGGGCGACGTATACGTCGCCCCCCGGACCCCACCATCAATTGGCGCGAGCCGGCCATGCAGCAACGGAGCAATGGGGATGTGAGCGCGCAGGCCGCCCATCCAGCCCCGAAAAGCCAAAGCCCCGCCGCCTTTCGGCGAGCGGGGCTCGGATCGACGCCGCGCATGGACTTGGTGTCGTCCGCTGCGCGGCCGCCCCTTGCGGGGTCTTGAGCACCGATCCCGCGAACGGGAGAGCGGCAGACAGTAGGAGAACTGGGGTTTTCAGAGGTGCTTTGTCAAGTTCATCATGCCCAGGCCGCAGAGAACCGCCTTCCTGACGTTCAGCAAATCCTCCGGTGGCAGCGTCTTCTCATCGTAGATCCGCCTGCTGCCATCGGGTGATCTTCGCCGGAACAAATCGATGCGAGAGAAGCTGACCGCATAGACCATGTCGGCCTTGACCCAATTCGGCCCCTTGTCCCAAGGCGCGGGAAGATCGAGCCCGGCCAGCTCCACATGATATGCCAGGATCACGCGCGGCACTTCGGTGCTGATCGGCACGACAGTGCAAAGCCCCGCCCGCGCGCTGATCTTCGGGCTGATGACGATGGCCGGCCGCCGCTTCACCATCTCCGGCGGGACGAAGCCCTTGCTGAAATCGCACAGCACGACGGCGCCGAGCGGTGGATGATGCGAGACCGGCATCGAAAACCTAGGCGGCCTTCGGCGGCGTGCAGGGATCGCGCATCGCAGCGGGCGGCATCATCCGGCCAGCGGCACATGCGCCGCGGCGCAGGCACGGAAACTGGCGTCAAGATCAGGGCCCATCAGACGCAAGGCCGCGAGGCGGCGGGCGGTGTCCTGCACATGCCGCACCTCAGCCTCCGTCAGCGCGCGACCCAGGATCGAGTGGTCGCGATAGGACAGCCATTTCTTGATCACCTGATAGCCGCCGATATGCGTCTCCCACACCGCATCCGGGATGTTCCGCCAGAAGCTTGCGCCGTTCATCCAGACATCGCGCGTCGTGGCGCCGAGCAGCGCGGCTTGCGCCGCCGCCGCGGCTTCGCCGGACGCATAGGCGCGTTCATCGGTGCGGCCGCGGCCCGGCATGGTCACGCCCTTCTCGGTCCGATGCCCCCAGCCTGTCAGCGCCCAGTCGCGCTTCGCGCCGGGTGCGGTGGACGGCACCGCGATGCCGGCAAGTTCCGGGCGCGGCGTGCCCTGGGTGACACCTGGCACTGGCGCATCCGGATCGAGCAGCGCGGCGACCTGCGCGCCGAGTTGTGCGGAAGTGGCAAGCAGGTCGGCACTGCCCGGCAGCGGGATGCGCGGCCAACCCTGTCGGATGGCCTCGGCATTCTCAGACAACCAGGCGGGGCTGTAGGTCATGGCAAGGGCGTGGTGCCAGACTTGGTGGGCGATACCAGGCGTCGCCTCGAAGCCGAGCGTCGCAAGCCACGCAACAACCGCGGCCGACAAGTTGGGGACAACACCTTCCACGGCTCTATAGTCGAGAGAGAGCTGCGAACCGCTGTCGACGGATGGCTTCGGCGCGCCACGTAAAAGCGCCGGAAAATGACGCGCGTGACCGCGCAGCAGATCGTAGTCGACGGCTCTCGACGCAAAGAAGGCCGGAGGCCCTTCATCCGGGGTATCCGCGTCGTCACGCGATATAAAGAAGGCGTTTCCTGCTACAGACGTAAGATCAATCAAGTCCGGGCTTGGCTCGCTGTAGAGAGGCCGGATGTTGTCTAGGTAGCAGAACCGAACGTCAAACGGCTTCCAGGCCATGCGGACGATGTTGCGGCCATCGAAGTGACGTTCTGCAAGGAGTTTGCGGCGGGCGTCGGGGCCGACGATCCGGTTGCCCGTCATCATCAGGCTTGGATGAAGCGCTGCCAAAGCATCGTTCGGGACTTTCGGATCGAAATACGCGCGCATCCGGTCAGCCAAGACGGATCGCGATTCCGCAAACAAAGCCATTCCGCGGCGTTCCACAGGTCCGTTTAGCGGGGCGGTAAGCGATAACTCCCGCACAGTCGGCCAACTGCTGTAGGCCTTGCCTTGGCGAGCCATTCGCAAGCTGAACCGGTTCGCCAGGGCCGGGGAGATTTGTTGGTACGAACCTTCGAAATCCCGGTCGCGCTTCTCAAGCGTCGCCAACAAATCCGCCCGTTTCGTCTCGCCCCAGAATTCGCGATAGAAAATCTTCGTCGCACGCATCGTCACGCCGCACGCCGCGCCAGGGTGACGATGGCCGTGCCCACCCGAATGCCCTCGCGGTTTAAGTCGGTCGAGAAGGCGGAAGGATCGGGCTTGCCATCGGGTGTCAGCTTCCCCGTCTCCCGGCTGTCTCCGTTCAGATTGTCGATCCAGACCGCATCGAATTCATCCAGCAGCCTTTGGCGCATCACCACGTAGCTGGCGCCGCCAAGCCAGGAGAAGTTCGATATGAAGCAGACAATCCCCTCGCCGGTCGCCTGCGCGATGCGCTGTTCGGCCACACGGAAGAAACGCACGAACAGATCGTCGAGGTTGAACTTCTTCACCCCCCAAACGTCTTGCAGACCGACCTTGTAGGCGGAGACAAGCGCATCGTCGCCCGCCGGGTCCACGCCGGCATAGGCGTTGTAGGGCGGGTTCCCAATGACAACCAGGATGCGGCGCGTGCGCTTCACCGCATCCGCTTCCGTCCTCTCCCGCAGCAATTCCTCAAAGCCCTGGATCGCCGGCTGCGGCGCGTTGTGGGACCAGCCGGTCAGCGCATTGGTCAGGTAGATCGCCGCCCGCTCCTCGCCCTGCAGCGGCGCATCCTTCAGCAACTGCCCCACCTGCCAATGCGCGATGATCAGCGGCGCGGTCATGATCTCGAAGCCGACCACGCGCGTCGTCGCCGCCTGCTTCACCTTCGCCGCCGCCAGATCGCCCGCGCCGCGTTCCTCATGCGTGCGGCGGATGCGCCGCAACACCTCCACCACATAGCTGCCCGTGCCGCAGCAGGGGTCCAGCACCCACACATCCTCATCCGCCAGCCCGTCCGGCCGGCCCAGCTCCTCACGCAGCACGCGGTCCACGCGTTCGACCATGTAGGTCACGATCTCGGGCGGCGTGTACCAGACGCCCAATTGCTTCCGCAGGCCGGGGTCGAAGAACTCCAGGAAGGGTTCGTAAAAATACTGCACCGCATGCTCGGCATCGAAGGCAGCGAAGAAGGCCGCGCGGTCCACACGCTCGAGCGTCGCCGTCGCGGCATCCAGCAGCGGCTCCAGCCCGAGCGGGCGCAGCGCATTGGGCGCGCGCACCTGGCTGTAGAGCAGCCGCACGACCGGCAGATGCAGGTCGTAATCCGCCGATCGCCAGTCGAAGCGCCCCGCCCGCGGCGCATGCGCCGCCCAGGCCGAGAACAGCCCGTAGAACAGCGTCTGCACCAGGGTGGAGCGGAACAGGTGCTCCCCATCCTTCGCGTCGAAGGCGATGCCAAGCGAGTTTTCCAGCGCGCCGCGCAGCGCCGCCAGCGCGGGCAGGCTCGCCTTCGCCTCCATCAGCGCCAGCGCGTCGCGCGCATAGGACGCCAGGAAGAACGCCACATCCTTCGGCCGCGCGAGCGGCGCATTCCACAGCAGGCAGCGTTGCAGAAAATCCGCAAAGCGCCGGCGCAGCGCCTCCGGGCGGCTGCCCTGGACCAGCGCCCAGAACGCGGCCTCATCCGGTGCCAAGTCCAATTCCTCGCGCACGCCGTCCGCATCCACAAGGCGCCATTGGCGAAGGTTGGTCGCCAGCACCAGCCCGTAGCTCAGCAGGTAGCGGTCCTTCACCTGGGCGCTGCCCAGCAGCTTCTCGATGCTGTGCGCGGCGCCCTTCACCTCCACCACGCCGCGTTCCGGCACGCTGCCGCCGGCCCAGGCCGGCGCTTCGCCACGCCGGAAGGCGGCGCGTTCGAACAGGCCGAAATCCGGGATGCCGGCCTTCCCGCCGCTCGGGTGGTGCAGGCAGAGGACCTTGGGAGAAAGCTGGTCGCCGACCGCGTTCAGCGTGTCGGCGATGGCAGGGTAGTAGGAGGTCTCGGCCGTCCCGGCGCCGGTGGCCCGCACGCGCGCGCAACCGTTAAGGAACAGGTCGAGCGGGTCCCGGCGCGGCATGCGCCGAAGGTGAAGAGACGAGATCGGATTCGCAACATTTTGTTTTTGATACAAAACCGGCGAAAACATACGGCGCCGGACCCCGGGCGCGGAAAACCTCGCAAAAGCCGAATGTTTCTTCTACGTTCTCAATCCGCTCTTTGACCCGCCCCCCGGCGCCTGCATCCGACCCCTCCCCGCTCCCCCCCGGCCCAACCCAGAGAATTTGTCCGAAACCGTACCGCGCGAAAAAACCACCCGCGGCCGAAGACCCGCCCCCTGCCCCGGGCCGGCGGATTTGTCCGAAACCGAAACTCGGGAAAAAGAACCACCACCACCCAAAACCCGCCCCCCCGGCCCGGGCTGGCGCATTTGTCCGAAACCGCAACGCGCAAAAAAACCACCCCCGGTGGCCCCCACCCGCCCGGCGGGCTATCCCTCAACCGTGAACACCACCCGCCTCTTCCTCATCCGCCACGCGCTGGTCGAACCCTCCGCCCGGCTCACCATGTACGGCACCATGGATGTGGGCCTGTGCGACCTGGCGCTCCGCCAGGAAGCCGCGACCTATCGCTGGCTCGCCGCCCGCCTGCCCCAGCCGGCGCGCTGGCTGGTCACCCCCCTCTCCCGCACCCGCGCCACCGCGGCGGCCATCTTCGCCGCCGGCTATCCCGAAACCCCGCTCGTGACCCGGCCGGAGCTGATCGAGCAGGACCTCGGCGCCTGGCAGGGCCTGCCGCATGAGGATTTCCTCACCCGGCTTCGCCACCCGCCCCACCCCTTCTGGTCCATCGCCGTGGATGAACGCCCGCCCGGCGGCGAGGCCTTCACCGATGTGATGGACCGCGTCGGCCCCGCGATGGACCAGCTGGTGGCCGCGCATGAAGGCCAGGATTTGGTCGTCGTCGCCCATGGCGGCTCCATCCGCGCCGCACTCGCCCATGCCATGGGCGCGCCGGGCCAGTCGGTTCTGTCCTTTTCGATCAAGAACCTGTCGCTCAGCCGCATCGAGAAAGTGGGCCCCGATTGGCGCGTCGCCGCGGTGAATGAGGAAGCCTTCACCCTGCCGGCCGAGGCCTGATCCCAAGGCCCCCCCAGGGGGCCTAACAGCGGCCGTCCGGCCGCCGCCAACCGATCCCGCCACGGAAAGGCCGCGCAATCACCTTGGACAGCCGAGTCGCACTCCGCTAGAATCGGCGATGTGACAACCATTTATCGGAGAGCGCTGATGTTCCGTGGCATGATCCGCGCGGCCCTCCTCGCCACCTTGCTCGGCGTCGCCGCACCCGCCCTCGCCCAGCAGGACCAGCAGACCCTGGTGGACCGCGCCGCGCTGGCCGTGCAGGAGGTGATGACCTCCGGCGATCGGCCGCAGGATGCGCAGGATTTCCTCCGCCGGTCGCGGGCCGTGCTGGTCTGCCCGCGCATCTTCCGCGCCGGCTTCATCATCGGCGGCGAAGGCGGCAGCTGCGTGCTGGTCGGCCGCGACGGCGCCGGCTCCTGGTCCTCGCCCGCCTTCTACCAGATGGGCGCCGGCAGCATCGGCCTGCAGATCGGCGTGCAGGACGCGACCGTGATCATGATGGTGATGACCGATCGCGGGCTGAACGCGCTGATGAACAGCCAGCTCACCTTCGGCGCCGAGGCGGCGCTCAGCATCGCGACCATCGGCGGCAGCATCCAGGGCGCGACCACCACCGCTGCGGGGGCCGATATCGTCGCCGTCGCCCGCTCCCGCGGGTTGTTCGCGGGGATGTCGCTGCAGGGTTCGGTGCTGAGCTATCTGCCGGATTACGCGCAAGCCTATTACGGGCGCCAGGTCTCCGCGCGACAGATCGTGGTTGCGATGGAGGCCCATAACCCGGGCGCGGACCCGCTGCGCGCCATGCTGATGCGCTTCGGCACCCGCCAGTAATCGAGGCTCACCCCACCTGATCCAGCCCGGCGCGCAGCCGGGCGACCTCCGCCGCGCTCAGGCTGCCCAGCAGGCCGTGGCGCAAGAAGAAGTCGGCCAGCACCAGGTTCACATTGAACTTCACCCCGTTCGCCCCGGGGCCGCCTTCGGTCACGATCCGCAGCATCTCCGCCGCGGGGACCAGCGCGAAGCGTTCCACCTCCCCATCCTGGGGCACGGGGGTAACCCCCTCGGGCAGCTCCAGGTCGAAGCAGTGCAGCACGTCGCGCCTGAGCCCCTCCTCATTCGCCATGACATAGGAGATGCGCCCGACCGGCACGGCGCTTGCCGCGATCTCGGCCGGGATGGAGGCTTCCTCCTCCGCCTCCTTCACCAGGCATTCGGCGGGGGAGAGGCCGGCGGGGATGCCGCCGGCGACGACGTGATCCATCTGCCCGGGCGCCACTGGCTTGGCCTGCGACCGCCACCCCACCCAGAGATGCAGCCCATCGGCGCGGCGCACGAAGCCGTTCACATGCACGCCCTGGGAGATGACGCCGAAGCCCGGCAGCGCCCCCCGATCCAGCCGCGCCAGCACCGGGCCGTCGGGGGTTGCGCGGACATCGAAGGCCTCCCCCCGCAGCCGGAAATGCCCCCGCCCGGCCAGTGAGGCCGCCAGCTTCCCGAGCGCGAGCGTACAGGCCCCCTCCCCCCGCAGCTTTCCGGCCAGCGCGGCGCCCTGGCCGTCGAAATGCACAAGGGCCGGGAAGAAGGCGAGCGCGCGGGCCAGCTCGGGCCCGAGCCAGCCGACCTGCGCCGCCCCGATCCGGAACGGGATCAGATGCGCGGGGGATGCGATGTTGTTGCATGCCTCGACATGCGCGAAGAGCCGCGCGAAGAGGCCGTCTGCGGTCGTCATGCGCCCCTGTAGCGCGCCCCATGCATGGCCGGAAAGCCGGGCGGCGGGTTACTTCCACTGGCCTGCGACCACATCTTGCCGAGCAGCGACATCCCGGAGTTCCGCGTGCCCCCCACAACCCAGGAACGAGACCAGGACGGGCGCAACCATCTGCGCACCCTGATGACGTTGGCCGGCTATCTCTGGCCGGAGGGTGAGCCGGCGCTGAAGCTGCGCGTCATCCTCAGCCTGGTGCTGCTGGCGCTGTCGCGGGCGGTGAACGTGCTGGTGCCGATCGCCTTCGGCCGCGCGGTGGATGCGCTGACCCCGCAGGGTGGCGCTATCGGGGTTGCGGCCGTGCCGGTCGCCATCGTCGTCGCCTATGGCGCGACGCGCCTGCTGAGTTCGTTCCTGAGCGAGTCGGCGGATGCCGTCTTCTCCCGCGTGCAGGGGCGCGGGATGCGGCGCATCGCGCTCGAAGTGTTCGAGCATCTGCACCGGTTGTCCCTGCGCTTCCACCTCGATCGCCAGACCGGCGGCCTTTCGCGCGTGATCGAGCGGGGCACGCGGGGCATGACCTTCGTGCTGGACTTCCTGCTGTTCCGCATCGCGCCAACGCTGATCGAGATCCTGGTGGTGGCGGTCATCCTGTGGGTGATGTTCGACTTCGCCTTCAGCGCGATCATCCTGGTGAGCCTTGGCGTCTATATCGCCTTCACGCTGCTGTTTACCGAATGGCGCCTGCGCTTCCGCCGGCAGATGAACGAAACCGACCAGGAGGCGAACACCAAGGCGGTGGACAGCCTGCTGAACTTCGAGACCGTGAAGTATTTCGGCAACGAGGCGCATGAGGCGCGGCGCTACGACGCCTCCATGCAGCGCTATGAGCGCGCCTATGTCCGCAGCGAAGTGACCCTGAACGCGCTGAACTTCGGCCAGCAATCGATCGTGGCGCTCGGGCTCACGGCGGTGATGCTGCTCGCCGCCTGGCGCGCGGCGCATGGGCAGATGACGGTCGGCGATTTCGTCCTGGTGAACACCTATCTGCTGCAGCTGTTCCAGCCGCTGAACTTCCTTGGCTTTGCGTACCGGGAGATCAAGCAGGGCCTCACCGACATGGAGGCGATGTTCCGCCTGCTGGGCGAGGAGCGCGAGGTCGCGGACCGCCCCGATGCCCGCCCGCTGCAGGTCCCCGCCGGCGAAGTGCGCTTCGAGGATGTGCGCTTCGGCTACCGTCCGGACCGGGAGATCCTGAAGGGCGTTTCCTTCACTGTCCCGCCAGGGCGGACGCTGGCGATCGTCGGTCCGACGGGCGCGGGGAAGTCCACCATCTCGCGCCTTCTGTTCCGCTTCTACGATGCGGGCAGCGGCGCGGTGCGTGTGGACGGGCAGGATGTGCGGGAGGTGACGCAGGACAGCCTCAGGCAGTCCATCGGCGTGGTGCCGCAGGACACCGTGCTGTTCAACGACACCATCCGCTACAACATCGCCTATGGCCGCCCAGGTGCCTCGGATGCCGAGGTCGAGCAGGCCGCGAAGCTCGCCCAGGTGCACGACTTCGTGCTGCGCCTGCCCGATGGCTACGACACGCGCGTGGGCGAGCGGGGGCTCAAGCTCTCGGGCGGTGAGAAGCAGCGCGTTGCGATCGCGCGCACGCTGCTCAAGGACCCGCGCATCCTGATCCTGGACGAGGCGACGAGCGCGCTGGACACGCGCACCGAGCAGGAGATCCAGGCGGCGCTCCGCGATGCGGCGCGCGGGCGCACGACGCTGGTGATCGCCCACCGCCTCTCGACGGTGGTCGAGGCGGACGAGATCATCGTGCTGCAGGACGGGCGCATCGCGGAACGCGGCAACCACGGCGCGCTGATCGCCCGCGACGGCCTCTATGCGGAGATGTGGCGGCGCCAGTCGGAAGCGGTCGAGGCCGCCGAGGCCGCCGCCGCCGCACAGGCCGCCGAAGCGGCGTTCGAGGCGCGGGCGAAGGCCGGCGCGTGAAGAGAGGGAGGCCGGCCAGGGGTTTCGCCGCTCCGGCGGCGTCCCCATCTGGCCGGCAGTGAAGGAGGGCAGGAATTCATGCAGTTCGACCCGCAGGGCGTGGCCCCGGACGATCTCAGCCACGCTGGCGCGGTGGTGGACAAGGCAATCGAGTACATGCTGGGCCAGGACATCGCGCCCATCTCGGTGGCCTCCGCGCTGCTCGGCGGCGCGCTCGGCATGCTGGCGCGGTCGCTCGATGACCGGGGCGTGGCCCAGGTGCTGCGCAACGCGCTGGCCTCGGTCGAATCCGGGGAATTGGCCGAGATGCGCGGCCCCTCGGGGGCGACAGCCGGGCAGATGTAGGCACGGCGTGGGGCCAGCGGCCCCGCGCGAGCCTTGACGCGGCGGCCGGTTTCCGCGATACGCGCCGCTTCTGACCACACCGCCCGCCCCGGACGGCCTGCAGGGCTGAACCGGGGCGTGGACGTTCAACGGGATACTTCGTCATGGCCCGCCGCTGCGCAGTGACCGGCAAGGGCGTGCTGACCGGCAATAACGTCAGCCACGCCAACAACAAGACCCGCCGTCGCTACCTGCCCAATCTGCAGGAAACGTCGTTCTTCTCTGATATCCTGGGTGCGCCGGTCCGCATGCGGCTCTCGGTCGCCGGCATCCGCACGGTCGAGCACAATGGCGGGCTTGATGCCTTCCTGCTCTCCACCCCGGATCGCCGCCTGCCGACCGAGGCGATCGTGCTGAAGCGCCGCCTGGAGAAGGCGCAGGCCCGCAAGCTGGCGGCCTGACGCGCGCCTTGCCGCGGCCGCCAGGCCGCGGCGCCGCTGGCCTCCGGCCGGTCGGCTATTTCGGCTCGATACCCTATCTCAGCCTTCATCTGGCGTGATCGCTGTAACCGGCGTCTCCTATAAGGCTGGCCGCAACGTGGCCCATGCAGGCGGACCGTGATGTCCGAGCTGCGCCGATTCACGCTTTGAAAACCTTCCAACGGCATTTTTGCCGCATGGATGGCGCGCTCACCCTCCTCCTGCTTGGCGTGGCCGCGGTGGCACCGCTTGCCTGGGCGATCCAGCTGCGCGGCTTGCTGCGGGATGCCAATCGCCGCGCCGCCAAGGCGGAAGAGATGGCCGCGATCCGCGGCCGCAGCCTCTCCCTCGCCGCCCAGGAGATGCGCGGCCTTGCCGCGAGCCTGGGCGCTAGCCGCGCCGGTCGGGCTGACCCGCGCAACCCAGCGCCCGCGCTCCGCACCAGCAAGGATGGGCCGATCAGCGAAGGGCTGACCCACCAGATGCTGCAGCTTGCGGACAACCTCGACGAAGTCGTAGCCGCCGCCGGCCCCCGCTCCATTCGGGAAGCGCCCGCCCCGCTCGGACCGATCGTGGATGCGGCCATCGCAACCGTCAGCGCCCAGATCCGCCCCGGCCAGCGCCACTGGCGGTTGGACCCGGTGCTGCGCGCCCTGACCGTGCAGGCCGACAGCCGGGCGCTGGAAGGCGCGCTGGCCGCCCTGCTGCGCCGCGCCGCCAGCCATTCCCGGCATGGCGACGTGATCGGGCTGCGCTGGGTCATCACCAGCGAGACCATCGCCCTGATCGTCGAGGATGAGGGCGATGGCCTTGCCGCGCCCGACATCGTGCCGGACACCACGGCGCCAGCCGCCGGCACGCGGGGGCTGGATCTCGGCCTCAGCCTCGCCAGGAGGCTGGCCGCGGCACATGGCGGCGATATCCGGTTGGAGACGGCGCCCGGTATCGGCGCCCGCGCCTGGCTCACCCTGCCACGCGCGCGTCTTCTGGAAGCGGCCTGAAAGCTACTCCGCCATCCATTCGAACAGCAGCAGCAGCGTGCGCTGCAGGCGATTCTCGTTGTCGTCGGAGATGACGCCGACCAGCAGCCTTCCCTGGTGGCGCAGCACGGCCACGCCCTCGTAGTTGTCCACCGGCATCGGGGGCTCGAAGCGTAGGATCTCCTCGCCTTCCAGCACGCTGCCCGCGCGCGCGGCGGCGAGCGCCGCGGCGCCGATCCGTGTCAGGCGGGCGGAGAAACCGCCGAACAGCGAAAAGCCGCGCTCCAGCACCAGCGCCCCGCCGCCCGGCAGCGGCGCGGCATCCACCGGCTGCATGCCCGGCGCCGGGCGCCAGCCGATCGGCACCCAGGCGCCAGGCCCTCCGATCCAGCATGCGGTCAGCCCAGGCGCCTCCGGCAGTGGCAGTTCCTCCGTGATCGCGAGCCAACGGCCATCGGCCAGCACGGCGAGGGATTCCAGCCCCGCATTGGCCGCGGCCCGCTCCAGCCCGGGCGGCGCCTCGACATAGCTGCCCGGCCCGTCGAGGGCGGCATGGCGGCGGATGCGGTGCCAGCGTTCATAGGCGACCAGCCAGCTGCCATCCGGCAGGCGCGCGAGCGCCTCGGCATCGCTTGCATGGCCGCGCGGCAGCGGCCGGCCCGCGCCATCGGCCAGCCGCCCCGTGCGGCGGAGCGACAGGCGCAGCGGACGGAGCTGCGCATCGAGGGCCAGCGACATCTCGGCGAAGCGACCGAGATCGCTGATGGCGGTCACGGTCAGGTCAGGCGCGATGTGCAGCCCCGACAGGCCGCCGAAGCCGAGTTCCTGCCGCGAGACATCGAGCCCGCCGAGCGGGCGCAGCACGGTGTTTCCGGGCAGGTCGGGCAGAGCGAAGGGTGTGGCGAGCGACCCCTCGCGCTGGGCCGCCGCGCAGCCAGGAAGGGCTGCAAGGAGAGAGGCGAGGAGTGCGCGGCGGCGCATAGGGGCGGTGGCGCCTGGGGGCGATGCCCCCCTCACCCCGACGACGCACTGCGTCGGCGCTCTCCCCCCTTTTGGGAGGAGAGGGCCTCGGCGGTGCATCACACTACCATCGCGGAACGCTCGGTGGCGGCCTTCTGCCAGGCCATCGCGGCGTCCTCGTCGAAGAGCTCGGCGAGCTTCTTCATCATCGTCCCGCCCAGCTCCTCGGCATCCACGATCGTCACGGCGCGACGATAATAGCGCGTGACGTCATGGCCGATGCCGATGGCGATCAATTCGATGAGCTCACGTCCCTCGATCTCACCGATCACCTTGCGCAGATGGCGCTCCAGGTAGTTGCCGGGGTTCACGGACAGCGTCGAATCATCCACCGGCGCGCCGTCGCTGATCACCATCAGGATCCGGCGATGTTCGGTGCGCGCCAGCAGGCGCCTATACGCCCAATCGAGCGCCTCGCCGTCGATGTTCTCCTTCAAGAGCCCTTCGCGCAGCATCAGCCCGAGATTCCGCCGCGCACGGCGCCAAGGCTGGTCGGCCGCCTTGTAGACCACATGGCGCAGATCGTTCAGGCGGCCCGGATTGCGCGGCTTGCCTTCGGCCACCCAGCGCTCCCGCGACTGCCCGCCCTTCCAGGCGCGCGTCGTGAAGCCCAGGATCTCCACCTTCACCCCGCAGCGCTCCAGCGTGCGCGCCAGGATGTCGCAGCACATGGCCGCGACGGTGATGGGCCGGCCGCGCATGGAGCCGGAATTGTCGATCAGCAGCGTCACGACGGTGTCGCGGAAATCCGCCTCGCGCTCCCGCTTGTAGGACAGCGAATGCGTCGGATTGGCGACGATCCGCGCAAGACGCGCGACATCGAGCAGCCCTTCCTCGAGGTCGAACTCCCAGGCGCGTTGCTGCTGCGCCAGCAAGCGGCGCTGCAGCCGATTCGCCAGCTTGCTGACCACGCCTTGCAGATGGCTGAGCTGCTGGTCGAGCTGCTGGCGCAGCCGCGTCAGCTCATCGGCGTCGCATAGATCGTCGGCCTCGACCACCTCGTCGAACTGCTTGGTGTAGGCCTTGTAGGCGGAGGGGTCGTCCACCTGCGGCACTTCGCGCCGCTGGGTCGGCCCGCCGGGGCGGTCGTCGCCATCGGCTGCGGCCCCGTCCTCCTCGCCTTCCTCGGTCTCGTCCTCGGCAGCGTCGCCCTGCATGGATTCGGGCTGGGCGCCGAGCATGGATTCCTGATCCTGCGCCTGGCTCTCGCCCTCGCCGGACTGGTCCTGCTGGGGCGAGCTTTCGCCGCCCTCGCCTTCTTCCTCATCCTGTTCGGATTCGGTCTCGACCTCGGCTTCGGCGAGATCGAGCGCGGCGAGCAGCTTGCGGGCGGCGCGGGCGAAGGCTTCCTGGTCGCCAGCGGCGCCAGCCATCTCCGTCAGCGCGTCATCCGCCTTCTCGCCCAGCGTGTCGCGCCAGAGGTCCAGCACGCGGCGCGCCGCGGCGGGCACCGCCTCGCCAGAGATTTTTTCGCGCGCGAGAAGGCCAAGGGCCGCCGCCATCGGCAGCTGGTCCTTCCGCGTCATGCGGTCGTAGCCCTCGGCCTCGCACTGATCAGCGAGGCGCGCGCGGAGATTGGCGGCAACGCCGGCCATGTGCTGGCTGCCGACCACCTCGACGCGGACGTCTTCCAGCGCGTCATAGACCTCGCGCGCCTCACGGCGCGTCGGCACGCGGGCGGCGTGCAGGCCCTCGTCGTGGTGACGCAGCTTCAGCGCGATGGCATCGGCCTGGCCGCGCAGCTTCGCCATCTCGGCGGGCGGCAAGGTGCGCGTCGGCAGCGGCAGGCGCGCGCGCTTGCCCGCGAGGCCGGACGGGCCCGGCTGGAAGGCGACCTGCACCTCCGGCACCTGCGCGATGGCGCGCAGCACGCCGGCGGTGGCGCGCTTGAACTCTTCCTGCCTGGTCTGGTCTTTCGAATTCGACATCGTGACCCCTGCGACCGCACCCCCACCCCGACCCTCCCCCGCCTGCGGGGGAGGGAGACGGCAGGATGATCAGCCGGCCTTGCGCAGCAGCAGGCCGGTCGGCAGTTCCTCGTTGAAGCAGCGCTGGTAGTACTCGGCCACCGTGCTGCGCTCTGCCTCGTCGCACTTGTTGAGGAAGGTCAGGCGGAAGGCGAAGCCGATATCGCCGAAGATGCGCGCATTCTCGGCCCAGGTGATCACCGTGCGCGGGCTCATCACCGTGGAGATGTCGCCCGCGATGAAGCCGGCGCGCGTGAGGTCGGCCAGCGCCACCATCGCCTCCACCTGACGCTTCTGCTTCGCGTCGTTGGCATCCATGCCGAGCTTGGCCATGACGATGCCCGTCTCCTGCGCATGCGGCAGGTAGTTCAGCGTCGCCACGATGTTCCAGCGGTCCATCTGGCCCTGGTTGATCTGCTGCGTGCCGTGATAGAGGCCCGTCGTGTCGCCGAGGCCCACCGTGTTGGCGGTGGCGAACAGGCGGAAGCACGGGTGCGGGCGGATCACCTTGTTCTGGTCGAGCAGCGTCAGCTTGCCCTCGACCTCCAG
>JBIKSZ010000275.1:0-4327 GCA_044348345.1 Roseomonas sp.
GGCGATCGGGTCGAAGGGCAGGCGCGGGAACATCGGCCGCAGCACCGCATGGGCGACGGTTGTGTAGAGGACCACGGACCCATCCTGCGGCCCCTTGGCCACCAGGTCCGTGCCGATGACGACGCCTGATCCTGTGCGGTTTTCCACCACCACGCGGTGCGGCAGGGTCTTCGACATCTCCTCGGCCAGAAGGCGGGCGGGAATGTCGGTCGGGCCGCCGGCGGCGAAGGGGACGATCATCCGTACGGGCTGGTTGGGCCAGGCGCCCTGCGCGGCGGCCGAGGAAAGGCCAAGCGCGGGCGCGGCAAGACCGCCGGCGCCAAGCGCCAGAAGATGACGGCGGCGAAGCGTCGTGATGCTCATGGACCTTGTCTCCCCGGGCCGCTGAGGGGCCCTTTCCGCGTTGCGTCGCGCCTCCGGAATGGGGAGAGGCGCGGCCTGTGTCAATCTTGGCGTGGCGCTCAGCCGCCCGCCACCAGGCGATCATAGGTCTCGGGATCGGTCGCGCCCTCGGTGCCGAAGAGCAGCACGCGGCTGTCCGCATCAAGGCCGAGCATACCGCGCGAGAACGGGTCGCGCGCGGCGAGCAGCAGCGCGGCGAGGCCCGCCACCGCGCTCTCGCCGGCCACCACCCGGGGCTGGCGGCGCGCCAGCAGGCGCATCGCATCCACCGCGCTGTCGTCGGTCACGGCCATGAAGGCGAAGGCGGCGCGTTCCAGCTCCTGCCAGGCCAGCAGGCTGGGCTCGCCGCAGGCCAGGCCCGCCATCAGCGTGTCGAGATCGCCTTCCACCGTGACGGGCTGGCCGGCCTCGGCCGAGGCGAGCAGGCAGGCGGCCTTCTCGGGCTCCGCGACGATCAGCTTCACGGCCTTGCCGTAGCGGGCGCGCAGCTGCACGGAGACGGCGGCCGCCACACCACCCACTCCGCCCGGGACGAAGGCATGGGTGGGCGGCGTATCCAGCTGGTTCGCGGATTCCTCCGCCATCAGCCGGTAGCCCTGCATCACGTCGCGCGGGACTTCCGTGTAGCCCTCCCAGGAGGTGTCGGAGACGACGAACCAGCCTTCCCGCTCAGCGTCACGGGCGCAGGCGCGGACGGCGTCGTCATAGGTGCCGGGCACGACGCGGATCTCGGCGCCGTAGCGCGCGATGGCATCGCGCCGCCCCTGACTGACGCCTTCATGCACATAGATCACGCAACGGCACCGAAACCGCTGCGCGCCCCAGGCGACGGAGCGGCCATGATTGCCATCGGTCGCGCAGGTGACAGTGATGGCGCGCGTCGCCGCCTCATGCGCGCCGGCTTCCAGTTCGGTGGCGGAGGCGTTGGGTGCTGCGCCGCGGCGCGCGAGTTCCGTCACCAGCAGCTTCTGCACCGCATAAGCGCCGCCAAGCGCCTTGAAGGAGCCGAGGCCGAAACGCCCGCCCTCGTCCTTGTAGCAGACGGCGGCGACGCGCGCGGCCTTCGCCACATCGTCCAGCGTGACCAGCGGGGTCACCGCGTAGCCCGGCCAGGATTCGATCTCGGCGCGGGCGCGGCGGAAATGGCCGTCGGGGAGCACCACGACGCCGGGCGTGCCATGGCGACGGTTGAGCAGCAGGCGATAGGGCCGGGCGGGGATCATGGGCGCAGCTTGGCCCGGGGCGCAGGGCGGCGGCAAGGGCGGGGGACGCCCCCACCCGGGCAGGGTTTCGGCAGGCGGATCAATCGCTTGTCCGCAACAACCGGGCGGGCCGGCCGGGCGCGAGGAGGACGATGGCGTGCTGGCGGAAGCGCCGCGCGAGGCGCGCGAGGCGGCGCTTATCGCCGGCGATCAGCAGGTGGTGCTCCGCCCAGCGCCGCCCCCTGCCCCAGCCCTCGGCCAGGACGCGCCCGCGCGCGGCCTCGCGCAGCCGCGACTGCATCCGCGCATTCCAGCCCGGCGGCATCCGGCGGCTGAAGGGGTTCCAGGCGGTGACGACGCCTGCCGAAGACCGACCCCGCGCGCGCAAAAGCGCGTCCATCGCGGCGCTGCGCGAACCGATGCGGCAGGCGATACCGCCCGCCTCATAGGTCGTGCGCAGGAAGGCGGCGCGGAGCCCCGCGCGCATCAGTCGAGGGCCAGCAACTGGCCCTTGAGATAGGCGCTCTCGGGCAGGGCCGGGTGCACGGGATGGTCGGGGCCTGCGCCGACACTCGCCAGGATGCGGGCACGGCGGCGGGCGCGATGCACGCCCCAGGCGACCGCCTCGGCGAAGTCGGTGGGTCCGACGTGATGGCTGCAGGAGGCGATGAAGAGGATGCCGCCCGGCGCCGTCACCTGCGCTGCCAAACGCGCGAGCTTGGCATAGCCTTTCAGCGCCGCGGGGATGTCCTTGCGGGTCTTCGCGAAGGCGGGCGGGTCGGTGATCACCACCTCGAAGCGGCGGCCGGAAGCGACCATGCGTTCGAGATGCTCCAGCGCCTCCGCCTTCAGGGCCGTGACGCGCTCCGCAAAGCCCGCGCGGCGTGCGGCCTGCATGGCGAGGTCGAGCGCATGCTCGCTGCGATCCAGCAGCGTGACCTCCGCCGCGCCGGCCTGCGCGGCGGCCAGGCCGAAGCCGCCGAGATGGCAGAAGGCATCCAGCACCGTCCGCCCCTTCGCCAGCCGCGCGACCAAAGCGCGGTTCGGGCGCTGGTCGAAGAACCAGCCGGTCTTCTGGCCGCCGAGCAGATCCACGGGGAAGGACAGCCCGCCTTCCTCCACCGTCGCCATGCCATCGGCGCCGTGCAGCAGCGCGACGCCTTCCTCCAGACCTTCGAGCTTGCGGACGGCGGCGTCGTTGCGCGCGACGACGATGCGCGGGCCGATCAGCTCCTGCAGCGCGGCCAGGATGTCGGGCAGCGCGCGGTCCATGCCCGCGGTGTTCGCCTGCACCGCCAGCGCATCGCCATAGCGATCCACGACAAGGCCGGGCAGCCCATCCGCCTCGGCATGCACCAGGCGGTAGAAGGGCGCGTCGAACAGGCGATCGCGCAGGGCGAGGCAGGCGCCGATCTTCCAGCGGTACCAGCCCGCATCGCAGGCCGCGTTGGGATCGGGGTCGAGGAAGCGCGCGGCGATCAAGCTGTGCGGGTTGAAGTGCCAGGCGCCGTGCTTCACGCCGTCATCGCCCTCGAGATGCACGACGCTGCCGGGCGGGATGGCGCGCGCGGCGGCGGTCATGGCGATCTCGTTGGAGAAGGCCCAAGGGTGCCCCGCCTTCACGCGGCGGTCGGCACCGGGGGCCAGGCGGATCAGGGGGCGCTCGGTCATGCCGGCGGGAATAGGGCGCTCAGCCCCTTATGGCCAGCACCACGCCGCCGATGGTCAAGGACAGCGCCAGCACCTCGCGCAGGCCGAGCGGCTCGCCCAGGAACAGCGCAGCGGTGATCACGCCGACCACCGGCGTCAGCAGCGTGCCCGCCGCGGCGGCCGAGGCCGGCAGGCGCTTCAGCGCCGCGAACCAGGCGAGGTAACACAGGCCAAGCGGCGCGATGCCGCCATAGAGCAGCAGCAGCCAGGATTGGGTGGAGATCGCGGCGACATCCACGCTGTCGAAGATCAGCGCGCCGATGAGCAGCGGCAGGCAGCCGAGCCCGGTCTGCCAGGCCACGAGCGAAGCCGGCGGCATCGCCACCGGCCAGCGCTTCGTCACTACCGTACCAAGCGAGAACAGCAGCGCCGCGGCCAGCGCGAAGCCGACCCCCGGCAGCTTCGCGATCCCGACATCGAGCCCATCGCCCAGCACCAGCACCAACAGCCCGGTGAAGCCCACGGCCAGCGCCAGCAGGCGCCGCGCGGTGATGCGTTCACCCAGCACGATCCAGGCGAAGATCGAGGCCCAGACCGGCATGGTGTAGCAGACGATCGTCGCCTCCCCGGCCGCGAGCCAGAGCAGGGAGAAGCTCGCCAGCCCCATCCAGGCGGTGACGTTGAGGAGCGCGGCGAGGGTGAGGCGCGGGAACAGCCGCGGCGGCACGGCGAGCGATTCGCCGCGGCGCGCGGCGATCGCGGCCAGCAGCGCGACGCCAACGGCGGCGCTGGCCGCGCGGATGGAGAAAGGCGGCACCTCCTCCAGCAGCAGCTTCATCGCCGGCCAGTTGAGGCCCCAGCCGATGACGGTGGCGAGCAGCAACACCAGCCCGGCCGTCTCCGGCCGGGCCGTGCGCGCCTCAATCGGCAAAGTCGGGTTCTTCCTTGGCGAGGATGCGCTTCGCGCTGTCGAGGAAGAGCCGCGCGCTCTCGCGGTCGCCTTCCTGCATCTGGGCGTAGGTCTTGGCGGCGATGTCGGGGGCCACGGGCTTCAGCGTGCGGCCGGTCGACAG
>JBIKSZ010000089.1:0-14075 GCA_044348345.1 Roseomonas sp.
GCCCGAACAGCCAGCTGGTCGAGGCGCGGCTGGTGCGCGAGCAGCCGAACCCGTCGCGCATCCTCGCGGATTTCCGCCCCGACGGTCAGATTCGCGTCGTCGCGGCGCGCGTGCGCGGCGTGTTGAGCTCCGCTTTCGAGGCCGCGCCCCCGCCGCCTGAAGGCGAGGCTCGCCCGGCCGACTTCCCCGCGCATCGCGCGCGCAGCGAAGGCCCGGCCAACCTTGTCGTCGCGAACGATGCCGACATCCTGGAGGACCGCTTCTGGGTGCGCGTGCAGGAGTTCTTCGGCCAGCAGGTGACGACGCCCTTCAGCGATAACGGCGCCTTCGTCATCAACCTCGCCGACACCATGGCGGGCGGCGAGGCGCTGGTCGGGCTGCGATCCCGCGGTGAATCCCTGCGCCCCTTCGAGGTTGTGGACGACCTCCGTCGCAGTGCGGAGGCGCAGTTCCGCCAGACGGAGCGCACGTTGCAGGAACGGCTGGAGGCCACCGAGCGACGCCTGCGCGAGCTGCGTCAGGGCCCCGGCCAGGGTCAGGCCGCGAGCACCGTCATCACGCCCGAGCAGCGCGCCGAGATCGACCGCGCGCGGGACGAGATCCGCCGCACGCGCGGCGAGCTGCGCCAGGTGCAGCTGGAGCTGCGCCGCGACATCGAAGGGCTGGAGGCGCGACTGCGGCTGCTCAACATCGCCCTCGTGCCCGCGCTGCTGACGATCTTCGCCATTGGGCTTGGCGTGGTGCGCGCCCGCCGTCGCGCGGAGGCGCGCGCATGAACCGGCGCACCCTTCTCCTGCTCGGCGGCGCCGCCGCGGCGACCGTCGGCGGGGCGATCCTGCTCACGCCCGACCGCACCGAGCCGCCGCCCTCCTCCGCCACGCCGCTGGCCTTTCCGGGCCTTGCCGGGCGTCTGGCGCAGGCGCAGCGGATCGAGGTCACGCGCCATGACGGCACGCTGGTGATCCGCCGCCTGCAGGGCGAGGCCTGGGGCCTGCCCAGCAAGGCCGACCATCCCGTCCGCCCCGAGCGCGTGCGCGAGCTTCTCGTTGGTCTCACGGAGCTGCGCCTGACCGAGCCACGCACCGCCAATCCCGAGATGCTGGAGCGCCTTGGCGTCGAGGATCCGACGCGCGCGGGCGCAACCTCCGCGCTGCTCCGCGTGCTGGACGGCAACGGCGCGCCGATCGCCGAGCTCATCGTCGGGCGGCGGCGGATGCGCGTGCAGGGCAATGTGCCGGAGACGGTCCATGTGCGTCGCCCGAACGAGGCCCAGGCCTGGCTTGCAGAAGGGCGCCTGCCGCTCGATGCCGATCCGAATCTCTGGATCGACCGCGACATCGCCAGCATCCCGCGCGAGCGCGTGCGCGCCGCCACCATCCACCGCGCCGGCGAAGGCACGCTGGTGCTGCGCCGCGGGCGCGAGCTGGAAGCCGGGCTTGTCGTCGTCGAGCCCACCGAGACGCCGGAGCTCGATGAGATCAGCCTCGATGAAGTCGCGCGCAGCTTCGAGTTCCTGACCTTCCTCGACGTCCGCGCCGCCGCCGACATGCCCGGCGATTGGTTGGGCGAGGCCGCGTTCGAGCTGACCGATAATCTGCGCATTGCGGTGGCTGCGCGGAAAGCCGGCGACGATCTCTGGGTGCGCCTGACGGCCGCGGGCGATGCGGAAGCCGAGCGGCTGAATGCGCGCTGGCGGGGCTGGGCCTATCAGGTCGGGCAGTGGAAGGAAAAGGCGTTCCTGCCCGCGCTCTCCGACCTCGCGAAGCAGTCGCGATGACGATGCCGATCCGATTCGGACCTCCGGTGCTCGCGGCCTGCGGCCGCTGCGCCCTTCGGTCATCGGAGGTGAAGATGCCGATCCGATTCAGACCTCCGGTGCTCGCGGCCTGCGGCCGCTGCGCCCTTCGGTCATCGGATCGATGAACCCGCGCGAGAACCCGACGCGGCCCTGGGTCGGCATCGGCGTGCTCGCCTTCCGGGGCGAGGATGTGTTGCTGATCCGCCGTGGCCGCCCGCCGCGCCAGGGGGAATGGTCGCTCCCCGGCGGCGCGCAGCGGATCGGCGAGCGCGCGGAGGATTGCGCGCGCCGCGAGCTGCGCGAGGAGACGGGGATCGAGGTCGGCGCGCTCGAATTGCTGGCGGTGGTCGATTCCATCACGCCGGGCGAAGCCGGCGCAGGGCCGCGCTTCCACTACACCATCATCGACTACCTCGCGCGCTGGGAAGCGGGCACGCCGCGCGCCGGCGGGGATGTGACGGAGGTGGCCTGGTGCGCCTCCGCCGATCCTGCCGCCTTCGGGCTCTGGCCCGAGGCGCTGCGCGTGATTGGCCTCGCCCGCCGCCGGCTCGGTTTCACAGCCGCCTGACGCCCCCGCGGAGTTGAGTGGCGGCGCCGCGCCGCGCGTCGCAGAACCTTCGCGTGGCGATTCCGAACTCCCCCGCCCCGGCCGAATTCGCTGTCCCAGCGCCGGGGCCGCGCCTGTCGCGCGGCTTTGCCGCGCTGCGGTTGGCGGCGTTGCTTGTTCCCCTGCTCGCGCTGCTCGGCGCAGGATGGGCCAGCTGGCGGTCGGTGGAGGCCGAGGCGGCCTCCCGCGTCGGGCGCACGGCCGGGCTGCTGCGCGAGAACGCGCTGCGCGCCTTCGCGGCGCAGGATGCGACCTTCGCCGCCGTCAGCCGCGCGATGGCCGGGCGCGATCCGGACGCGCTGCGCAACGACAGCGCCTTTCACGCGCTGCTGCAGGATTTGGCGGCCGCCGGCGCGCCGGCGACCAGCGGCGTGGTGGTCACCGATGGGGCATGGCGCATCGTCAGCGCATCCTGGGAATTCCCGGCGCGCGCGACGGATCTGTCGGACCGCGACTATATCCGCATGCTGGCCGGGCAGGATGCGCCCCGCGCGCTGGGCGAGGCGGTGGCCTCGCGCCCGATGGGCTGGCCGATCATTCCGCTCGCCCGCCGCGCGCCGCCGCCACCGGACCCTTTGGCGCGGCCCGGCGTCATCGTCGCCTCCTTCAACCCGGAGGCGCTGGTCGCCTTCTACGCTTCGGTGGCTGAGCATCCGGGCGATGTCGTCGCCCTGTTCCGCGCCGATGGCGAGGTGCTGGCCCGGCATCCGCCGCTGGCGCAGCCCGAGGATCCCGCCCTGCGTGAGCGCGTCGCTGCGATGCTGCAGCGGATCCGCGCCGCAGGCGGCGCGCCGAGCTGGGTGGACTCCGCCCTGGATGGACAGCGGCGGCTCTTCGTCGTGCATCAGGTCGGCGAATGGCCCGCGCTGGTCGCTTACGGCATGCACCGCGATGCGTTGGTCGCGGAATGGTGGCAGCGCATGCTGGCGCCCGCGCTCGGCGCGCTGTCGGCCATGGCGCTGCTGCTGACACTCACCCTGATGACCGAGCGCAGCGCGCGGCTGCAGCGCGATCAGGCCGAAAGCCGCGCGGCGGCAGAAGCGCAGCTGGCCCGCGCCGGGCGCGCCGCCTCGCTCGGCTTGCTGGCGGCGGGGCTCGCGCATGACGTGAAGAATCTGGTGCAGGCGGTGCGCAGCGGCGCGCGGGTGATGGAACGCACGGCCGACGCGCCGGACGAGGTACGCCGCTGCGCGCGGCTGCTGGCGGATGCGGCCGAACGCGGCGGGCGGCTGGTGGAGGCGATGCTGGCCTTCGCCCGCGGCGCTGCCGCGCCTGAGAACCCGACGCCGCAGCTCGATGTCGGCGCGACGCTCGCGGAATTGGCGGAGCTGCTGGCGCGGACGCTCGGCGCGGGCTGGCGCGTCAAGACGCGGATCGCGCCCGGCCTGCCGCCCGCGCATGGCGACCGCGCCGGCTTCGAGGCGGCCGTGGTCAATCTTGCGGCCAATGCGCGCGATGCCATGCCGGGCGGCGGCGTCGTCACCATCAGCGCGGAGGAAGCGACCATTGCCGACGGCCCTGCCCCGCCCGGGCTCAAGCCCGGCCGTTATGTCGTCACGGCCGTGCGCGACAGCGGCATCGGCATGGATGCGGCGACGCTCGCGCGGCTTGGCGAGCCGTTTTTCACCACCAAGCCGCCCGGGATCGGCACGGGGCTTGGCCTGGCCACGGTGCGCGGCTTCTGCGCCAGGGCCGGTGGCGCGCTGCGCGTCGAAAGCACGCCGGGCCGCGGCACCACAGCCGCCATCTGGCTGCCGGTGGCGTGACGTGAGGGCCTAATCCGCCGCCACACCCCAGGCCGCGCGCTTGCGGTAGAGCGTGGAGGGGCTGATGCCGAGATGCGCCGCGGCCCTCGGGATATTGCCCTCGCAGATCTCGACGGCGCGCTCGATCGCCTCCCGCTCCACATCTGCCAGCGGGCGGATCAGCCGCGCGGCCTCTGCCGCGGTAACCTGCGGGGAAGCAGGGGGCGCGGCAGGCGGCACGGCGGGGGCCTGCACGGCCGCCGGCGCAGGGCGCAGCGGCAGCATCCAGGCCTCCACGCGCTCGGCCTCATGCAGCACGACGGCGGTGCGCACCGCATTCTCCAGCTCGCGCACATTGCCCGGCCAGCGATGCGCGGCGAGCGCGGCCTTGGCGTCCTCGGCGAAGCCCTGGAAGCGCTTGCCTTCCTCGGCCGAGGCGCGGGCGAGCATCGCATCCGCAATCGCGATCACATCCTCGCCCCGCTCCCGCAGCGGCGGCAGGCGCACGGGCACGACATGTAGCCGGTAATACAGATCCTCGCGGAAGCGCCCGGCCTTCACTTCCTCCAGCGGGTCGCGATTGGTCGCGCAGACAAAGCGCACGTCGGTCCGCCGCGCGGTCGTGCTGCCGACGGGCTGGAAGGTGCCGGACTGGATGAAGCGCAGCAGCTTGCCTTGCAGCGAGAGGTCCATCTCGCACAACTCGTCGAGGAACAGCGTGCCGCCATCGGCGGCCTGCGCCGCGCCGATGCGGTCGGCGACGGCGCCGGTGAAGGCGCCCTTCACATGGCCGAAGACCTCGCTCTCGATCAGGTCCTTTGGGATGGCCGCGCAGTTGATGGCGATGAAGGGGCCGGCATGGCGCGGCGACAGGCGGTGCACCGCTTCGGCCGCCAGCTCCTTGCCGGTGCCGCTTTCGCCGGTGATGAAGACGGTCGCCTTGGACTGCGCCGCCGTCTCCAGCACGCGATAGACGGTCTGCATCGCGGGTGCGGCGCCGACGAAGCCCTGGAAGCCGGCGCGCGGACGACCTGCGGTGAGGTCGCGCACCTCCCGCTTCAGCGCCACGCGTTCCAGCGCATTGGCCATGGTGACCGCCAGGCGCTCGGCCGCGAAGGGCTTCACCAGGAAGTCGGAGGCCCCGGCGCGCATCGCCTCCACCGCGGTCGCGACCGAGCCATGTGCGGTCATGACGATGACGGCGGCGTCGAATTCCTCACGCCGCAGCGCGCGCAGCACCGAAAGCCCATCGCCATCCGGCAGGCGCAGGTCGAGCAGCACCGCATCCGGCGGCGCTGCGCGGGCCAGCTTCAGCGCTTCTTCGGCGTTGCGGGCATGTTCGGCGGCATAGCCGGCGGCCGCGAGATATTCGGAATAGACGGCCGCCAGCGACGCCGTGTCCTCGACCAGCAGCACACGGGCGCGCGGCTCAGCCACGGCGGTGGCGGCGCCTCATGCGCGGCAGCTCCGCGCGTTGCGGGGCCCGCGCCGCCCCACGATCTAGCCTAGGCCCAGAGCCGCTCATGCTGCAGGCCAGTATAGAGCGAGGCGACGAATTCGCCATATCCGTTGAAGATCCGGGTCGGGACGCGCTCATTCGTGCCGATCAGGCGTTCCGTCGCCTGGCTCCAGCGCGGATGCGGGACTTCGGGGTTCACATTCGCCCAGAAGCCGTATTCGTTCGCCTGCTGCGTCTCCCAGAAGCTTTTCGGGCGCTGGTCGGTCAGGGTGATGCGGGTGATGCTCTTGCCGGATTTGAAGCCGTATTTCCACGGGAAGACGACGCGGAACGGCCCGCCATTCTGCGGCGGCAGCGGGCGGCCGAACAGGCCGACGGGCAGGAAGCTCAGCTCATTGGCCGCTTCCTCGATCGTGCAGCCTTCGATATGCGGCCAGGGGAACCAGCTCTGCCGGAGGCCGGGCATCACGCCTTGCATCGCCGCCGTCTCGAACCGGACATACTTCGCCGAGCCGAGCGGGCGAACCAGATCAAGCAGCTTCGAAAGCTGGAAGCCGGTCCAGGGCACGGTCATCCCCCAGGCCTCGACGCAGCGCAGGCGATAGACACGCTCCTCCAGGCCGATGCGGCGGATGAGGTCATCCACGCCGAACTCGCCCGGCTGCTCCACCATGCCGTCCACGCGCACTGTCCAGGGCCGGACCGGCATGCGCAATGCCGCGGGCCAGATGCCCTTGTCGGTGCCGAATTCGTAGAAGTTGTTGTAGGTGACCGCCTCCCGCTCCGGGCTCAGCGCGCGGCCGGGCACGTAGCGCAGGTTGCGCTGGTGGGCGGGCAGGTCGGGCAGGTCCGCCGGGTTGCGCCCCCAGGGATCGGTTGGCGTATCCCCCCGGCGCAGCAGCCATTGCGCCGAGGCCGCGCTGGGCGCCAGCATCGCCCCTGCCCCGGCCGCCGCCATCAGCGCCCGGCGGTTGAGGACGAGATGCTCGGCCGTTGCCTCCCGCTCGGGGATTTCCCAGCCACGCCTGCGATGGATACGCATCTCGGTCTCCGGTTTCCGGACCAGTCCTGGCCCAGAGGTTCGGTGCCCTGCCCGTCACGTCAAGGCCGGGTGATGCGATCAATCAGGCGCTGAGGCGATGGCGCGAGCGCTGAGCTGGTTCCGCAGCTGCCGGATCAGCCCTGCCGAGCCAGTCCGCGGCCCCTGGCTCGCAGTCGGACGCGCCGTCTGGACAACGAGTGCAGCCCGCAGTTGCGCGTGCGGTCACGCGCGGCGGTCTCGCAGCGACCGGCTGGAGACAACAACCTGAAATGGAACTTCCTTCAAAAAAATGCTCTATAGTTATGTGGAAGTACCGTAATTGGTTTTCTACTTGCTGGTTTTGCTGCAGTGCCGTATCTTTGATGTTGTGCGCTGTGGAGCTAACCAGCAAGCGCGATCAGTAGCCAGTGCGGTGCTCAGCGTGTCACGTCGCGCAGATGATGTCATTCCCGTGCAGCCCAGCGCCACCGAGGCAGCGGCGCCCGTGACAGGTCCGTCTGGCCTGCGGCAAGCGGTCCTGCGCCATGCGCGCACGGCCATTGCGCCGGCCTGCGGCGTCCTGTTCGGCGTGGCCATTGCGGCCGCCTGGATGGCCGATGGCGGTCGGTCAGCGTCTGCCCGGCTGGAGCGCAATCCCGCAGATGAGCGTTCGCGCGCCGAGGACAGGCTCGCCGTTCTGGAAGATACGACCCGCAGGCTCGAAACAGCTCTTGCGCGCACAGCGATCGTATCCGGCCGCGGGGCCGAGGCTGATGCGCTGCGTGGCGCGCAGCAGGAACGATTCATCCTCGCGATGCTCCACCTTCAGGCCGCGGTCGGGTCCGCGCGCCCATGGCTGCGCGAATACGAAGTGGCCACCGCCTTTGCCCCGCCCGATGCCCTGCCCCGCCCAGTCGCCGAGGTCCTCGCGAGCCACGCGGCGCGCGGCCTGGTGGCGGAAGCCGATTTGCGCGAACGCTTCGCCGCGCTGGCGCCGATGCTGGTTACGCGCGCGCCGCGCCAGGGTGGGTTCGTTGAACAGGCCACCACGATGATGCGCGCGGCCCTGGCGGCGATCGGCCTCGCTGCGCCGCCGGCACCGAGCGATGCGGATACGACTGTCAGCCGCATCCAGGACCATTTGCGGCGCGGCAACTTGGCGGCGGCCGTGTCCGATGCGGCGGTACTGGACCAGAGCCTGCAGCCCCTGATCGCGGGCTGGCTGGCACAAGCGCGCGCGCGGCTCGCGGTCGAGCAGGCGGTGCAGGAAACCTTGCTGCGTGCCTTCGGCCGCAGCGCCACTGGACGTTGAGGAAGAAGGCTCGGTGATGGGCGGGGCAGACGCCGATGGTGTCACGCCCCGCACCGAACGGAGCAGAAGGAGGTTGGGGTGCTGAGGATCGCGTTGGGTATTGCCGTGCTGGCGACGACGGTCGCGACAGGCCTGCCCGCGGCGGCGCAGGGCATGATCATGCAACGCGACCGCCTGCAGATCGTCACCTCCGCTTCCTCCTCGGCGGTGACCGAGGTGATGGTCAACCGCTTCACCGAGCATTTCGAAGGCGTGCGCCGCCCGCAGGTCCGCGTCACCGGCACGGGTGTCGGCTTCGAGGCCTTCTGCGCCGGTATCGGCCCGGAGACGCCTGACATCCTGGTGGCCAGCCGGCGGATGCCGCGCTCCACCTTCGAGAATTGCAAGGCGCATGGCGTGACCGAGATCATCGAGATCCGCCTCGGCCTCGGCGCCGTGGTGCTGGCCGCGCGCCGCGGTGACCCTGCGGTTCCGCTCACCAGTCAGCAGGTCTATGCAGCCGTCGCGGCTGAAATTTCGGAGCGCGAGACCTTCGAGCCGAACCGCAGGACGAGCTGGGCGGAAGTGGATTCCAGCCTGCCGCGTCGCGACATCCGGCTGATCGTGCCGGAGGCCGGCAGCGGCACGCGTGCCCTGTTCGAGGATCTGGTGCTTGAGGCCGGCTGCCGCGAGCTGCGCCCGATCCGCCAGCTGTTCGAGGCCGCCTACCGGCGTTCGAAGTGCGTCACGCTGCGCACCGACGGCCGCGTGATCGCAGTCCGGAGCGACGATGTCGTCTCCGCGCTGCTCGCCTCACCGCCCGGTACGCTCGCGGTGATGTCCTTCGACCAGATGGTGCGCTCGGCTGGCAATGTGGTGCCGATCGCGCTCGACGGCGTGCAGCCGAACCCGGCCAGCATCGCAGCGCTGGAATACGACCAGACCCGCACCGTCTATCTCTACGCCAAGCGCCAGCACAGCCGGAACCGCCAGGGCATCGGCGTGGTGCGCGGCGTGCGCGAGATGCTGGTCGAAGCGACGACCGAGCAGGCATCCGGCCCCGGCGGCTATCTGAGCGCTGCTGGCCTTGTGCCGCTGCCGCCCGCCGATCGGGCGGAGCAGCGCCGCATCGCCGAGCGCAGCGCCCTGATGTCCCGCTGACCTTGCCTCGTTTTCCCGCCCCCCGGCTGGCGCCGCATCCAGGAGTGCCATCATGATGAGGCCCGTTATCAAGCGTGCAGCCTGCGCGCTGGTTGTCCTAGGCGCGGCCAGCCTCGCGCTGCCGGCCTTCGGCCAGCAGGCCGCACCGCCGGCGCTTAGCCGCTCGACCGTCACCGTCCCGCTGCAGGACCTGCCGCCGGCCGATACCTTCGGCGAGCGCGCCGAACGGCTATGGTCGGGCCTCTCGGGGCTGTTCAGCTTCGCCCCGAACCGCGACGAGCTTATGCGCAGTGCCGCACAGGCTGAGCGGCGTCATGCCCAGGCGCGCGATGAGTTCTCCTGGCTGATGAACATCGCCGGCTTCAAGCTGAAGGAGATCGAGAGCTATATCGGGCTGATCCCCAGCCTCTCGATGACCTTCGGCCATGCGCGCGAGCTGACCGAAGCCGACCGTGACTATGTCGAACAGCAGCTGCTGCGGCATGCCCGGCGCAATCCGGGCCCGCTGGCGGCGATGCAGCGCGCGATCGTGCGCGCCGTGCTGGAAGCCAACGAGATCGGCGATTTCGCGGTGGAGAAGGTGGAGATCGACATCTTCCCGCTGCCGAAGGTGAAGTTCGTCCTGGCCCCGCTGGATGCGCCGGTCGGCGTCGATGCGGCACGCATCCTACGCCAGATCGACCTGCTGCAGCGGCGCCTGCAGACCACAGGCCCGCGCCCGCAGGACATTGAGATGCCGCCGGCAGGCCAGCTGCCGCTGCTTCGACCTGCCTCGCTGACCGAGTCCAGCCACTGACATGCCGGGGTCGGACAGACCCCCGACCCGATGGAACAGAGCAACCATGATGTATGAGCCTGAGTCCCGCGCCCGTTTCGCCGAACTCGTGCGGGTGCATATGATGGGGCGCCGCTTCCTCGACCGTGAGCAGGAGCGTAAGCTGCTTGAGGAAGGCGTGAGCCGCTATGGGCTGACGCTCGACGAAGCGTCGGGCGTGCTGCGCGCCGCCGCCGAGGGCGGCGAGATCGCGCTGGAGGCGGAGCTTGGCCGCTCTGGCTCCCAGCTGTTGAAGACCGTCTCCGACCGGCGCGGGCGCGTCTCGCGTGAGGATTTCGGCAAGGTCGCCGCCTTCTATCGCGCGCGCGCCGGCTCCTCACTGACCCAGCAAGACGCGGAACGGCGCGTGAAGCGGCTGATGGAGGAGCTCGACCTCAAGCCGAAGCGCAGCGGCCGGCTTCTGCCGACCCGCCGCTGGTATCGCGCGATCGAAACCTGACCCAACCCGAACCGAAGGACACCACCTCATGCGTCGCCTTGCCACGCTCGCCCTTGTGGGCCTCCTCGCCGCCAGCCCGGCACTCGCTCAGGTGCAGGCTCCGCGCCCGCAGGCTCCCGCGCCCACGCAGCCGGCTGCGCCGGCCGTGACCGCGCAGGCACCGGCCCCGGTCCGCCCCGCGGCACCCGCCCCGGTAGCCGCTGCCCCGGCCCGTACCGGCTTCGGCGCCGGCCACGCGCTCGCGCTCGGCGCGGGCATGTTCGGCGGCGCGGTGCTCGGCTCTGCCCTGATCAATGGCGGCTCCTTCGCGGCGGTGGTGGGCGCGGTGGCCGGTCTCGCGACCGGGCACTGGTACTACCTGCAGCACCGCAACGAGTTCGACTGACACCACGCGCTGCCGTGCACCGTTTCCTGACGCTTGCGCGGGCCGCACCACGGACACCGCTTGCGATCCTGATCGCGATCGGCAGCCCGAACCGCGGCCTGCACGAGGCGATGGGCGCGGTGGCCGTGGCGACGACGCTCGCCCACCCCTTGGTGGGCGACGCGCCGCTGCGCTCTGCGCAGGCCTTGCTTGAACTGATGCAGGTGCAGTGATGGCGGGCCGCCGATCCCGCATGCGCCGCCCGGCCGGATCGGCGCGACGCCGCCGCGTCTCAGGCGTGGGACGTTGCCTGCGGGCGGTAGCGCCAGCGCTGGAAGGCCAGCAGCGCCAGCAGGAAGGCCCAGAAGCTCAACTGCATCAGCCCCCAGGCGGCGAGATGCGCTGCGTAATTCGTGATCAGCGCCGTCCAGCCGGCCAGCACCAGGAAGCTCAGCGCGGCACGCCAGCGCAGTCTGCCCCGCCACATGCCGAAGCTGACAGCGAGGCCTGCCACGGCCGCCAGCACGGCAACCCAGCCAGCCGCCATGCCGGCGCTGCCGCCGACCCCGCCCAGGCCCTTCCAGGCGGCGACGAGCGTGGCGCGGGCCGGCAGGGCATAGAGCGACAGGAAACCGCCGAGCGTCACATCCCAGCTCGACTGCGGCGCAAAGAGCCGCTGCGGGGAGAATTCGGCCGCATGCGGGGCGGTGAGCAGCAGGGCGGCGGCAGCAGCGAGCCCCGTGGCGAAGCCGAGCGAGTGCAGCAGCGGGACCGCTTCGGCGTCGTGCGGCGCGATCAGCGCGAATTGCAGGCTGCCCAGCCGCACGGCCGCGAGCACGATCAGCACCGCAACGCCGATCGCCAGCACATCGATGACCGCCACGATCAGACCGCCCTCTGCCATACCGCGCCCGCCGCCTTGGAGGCGCGCAGCGTAGCACAATCGCGGCGCCTTGCCCCCCCGGTGACGCGGCGGCTGCGCGCATTCGTCGCTTGCATCGTCGGGTCGGCGCTTCTCGGTGCCGCCGCCCTCACCACCGCTGCGCCGACAATCGGCGCTGGCGATCGGGTGGCAGTTGCGGTGGTCGAGCCCAACGGCACCTGCACGCTGCGCGCGCTGGAGCCCCCCCGCCTTGCCCGGATCGAAGCCTCCCTCGCGGAGGAGGCGGAGGCGCTGAGGGGCATGGCGACGCGACTGATGGAGGATGCCGCCGCAGCGCGGCTCGCCGGGGCGCGCGAGCAGGTCCCGTTCTTCGGCGCCTGGGCCTATGATTGGGTGCAGTCCTACATCACCTCCTATCGTATCCTCGGCCGGCTGCTGCAGGGCGTCGCCGCCTCCGTGCAGGAGGCGGATGACGGAGCCGCCCTGGCCGAGCGGGTGCTGACGGAAATGGCGCAGCCGGTCCGCGAGGAATTCCGCCGCCGCATCCTTACGGCCGATCTGCCAGCAGCGCTGGCCGCAGACCTCGATCATGTCGCGACGGTCCTGGACGCGGCCTGGCAGGCCGCGCTGCAACGTGCGGCCGCCGAGTTGTCGGCAGCGCCGCGCGCAGCGTCGGCCACAGCGGCGTCGCGGTTCGATCTGGCAGCGGCGGGCCAGCCGCTCGGCCCAACGCTCGCCGCCCTTGCCTCGCAGGATGTCCTGGCCGGCGTCGCCGCGGAGCCGGCGGATACCGCCACCATCTTCGCGCGCTCCATGCGGCCCATGGCCGCGCGGGTCGGCGCGGCCGTCGTCCGCGCGAGTGGGGCGAGCTCGATCATCGGCGCGGCCGGTGTCTTCGGCTATGCGCTTGGCGGATCGCCCGGCGTGGCGCTGGGTGCCGTGGGCGGTGTCGGCCTGTCCTGGGCGATCGACTGGGGGCTGAACCGCGTGGATGCGGCGCTGAACCGTGCCGAGTTCGAGGCACAGGCCCTCGCCGCAATCGACGCGGCCGAACGGCGCATCGTCCAGCGTGCTGCTGAAGCCGCCGCGGGCGCGCTCAACGGGCGCCAAGCCGCGTTGCGGTCCGCCGCGACGGGCTGCGCAACGGCGGATGCGCGGCGATGAGCCAGCGGCGCCCTTGGCCGGTCGCGCCGGCCATGCTGATGGTCGCCGCGCTCGCCGCGGTGGCGCCAGGCGCGGCCGCGCAACCCGCGCGGGAGAGCGTCGCTGCACCGGCTGCCGCGGCCACCGCGCTGCTCGGCGTGGAGATGCTGCTCCCGCACCTCGCGCGGGCGCAGCCCTTCGCCCGCCCCCTGGCCGTCGCCCGCGCCCTGGCTGCGGAGGACGCCGAGTTGCTGCGCCTTCTCGACACCTTGCAGGCAGTCGCGCCGCGTGGCGCCCGCACGGCACGCAGCCTGGCCACGGAGTTGCCCGCCATTGCCGACGCGGCGATCATTGCCGAAGCCGGGCTTGAAGCCGCCGGCATGTTCGGGCGTCTTGCCGCAGGCACGATGCGCCTCGGCACCAATTTCGGCGGTGCCGGCACGCCGACGCTCGTCGCTGTGCGCGATGCCCTCGCCCGCGCTGGCGAAAGCGACCTCGCCGGTGCGGATACCGCACTGGCCGCGCTGGAGGGCGCACCTGCCGCCGCGCTGGCGCCCTGGCGGGATGCGGCGCGGGAGCGCCTCACGGTGGATGCAGCTGCGGCGGGGCTTGCGGCGCTGGTTGCGGCACGTGTCGGGGTCGCGCCATGACCCAGCGCTTCGGCTGGCCCTCGATCGTCGTGCGGGTCCTGTTCAGCTTCTTCGTGGTCTTCGCGGTCTACAACCCGTCAGGCCATTCCTACTGGCACTGGATTCAGCAGGGCAGCGCGGGTTTCTGGGCGAAGACGGCCGTCGGCATCGGGCTGCTCATAGTCCACATCTCCATCGTCACCACCACGGTCTCCGTCATGAGATGGCGCGGTGTTCTGCTGATCGTCGCGCTGCTGTTCAGCGGCTGGATGGCCGTCTCGAACCATGCGGCTTTTGGCCACGGGGGCGCGCCCGGTACCATCGTTGTTGCGCTGACAGGGCTGGCCTTGCTCTACGCGGCGGGGCTCTCCTATTCGCACATCCACCATCGTCTCTCCGGCGTCACGCACGTCGATAAGGTCTGGTAAGTTCGCATCCCCATGAGCAAGACACCCAGCGCCGCCGACACCTTCCTGGTCTCCTGCATCGACCCGCGGCTGACCGACGACACCACTTTCCATTTTGCGGCCCTCGGCCGCACCGACCGCTACAGCGAGATGCGGATCGCGGGCGCCGCACTGGCCGCGCTCGACGACTTCAACGCGGGGTGGTCGAAGGCGCTGTTCGAGAACCTGGCCGCCTCGCGCCAGCTGCATGGGATCCGCAAGGTCACCTTCCTGAACCACCGTGACTGCGGCGC